>CAKPYB010000009.1 GCA_934202525.1 uncultured Prevotella sp. | reverse complement strand
AAGCAGTAACAGCATTAGTTTAATCAGCTGTTACTGCTTTTTTGAATTATGCAAGGTATAAACGCGGAGCCGCTTACCTACACTCTACCAGATACTGTTTCTTTGCAGCCGTGTTGCTAAAATAAAATTAATCTGCATTTTATTAGGATAAAGATGCTTTAGTTTCAAAAATAATCCGTATCTTTGCAGTCGTATTCTTCCGGATAGTAGTTCTTGAAAGCTTAATCTGGTAGAATGAAATTTAGAAAGAGCGGACATTTGGGATGCTCATAATTTAATAATGGAGGATTGGATATGAATAAATTAACAAGAGAAGAGGCGCTTAGACGTTGGAAATCTGCCAAGGCCACAAAAAAAGCCATGGTTGACAAGATGCAGAAGATGCTTTATGAAGACTACAAATTACGTACAGGCGAGGAGCCTGTGAGATTTAATGTCTTGTAATGAAAGAATTAGCGGCATCTTTATAATCCATTTCATGTTGTTTTTATATTACCATCAACAATTGCAGCAAAGCCTTAAATCCGCCCTTGTTCTTTTCTTCTTTGAAAACATTGAGAACTTTCTTCTCTATGATATACTTCTTAAATTTATTCCGATAAGTAGGATGGGAGAGTAATATCCAAAGTTCCTGATCAATGTAGGCGTACTGGGTATTTCTGTCTAGCCATGCTCTTGAAGGAGACTCTGTTTATCAATGAGTCCGTAATTGCATTCTACCGCAGAAAGCCAATGGCAAGAGGCTGAGGAACAAATCAAGCGATATGCCGCAGTTCCAAGGGTCGAGGTGCTGCGTCAGGGTACAACGCTCCATAAAATCATCATGCAGTTTGTAGCTGGTAAGTTGGTGAGGATGGAGGAAGTGATATTTTAGGAGAAGTAACCATCAAAAGTAACTATCAAGGCGATAGAGTAACCAACAAAAGTAACCATCAAGAAGATAAAGTAACTATCAAAAGTAACCATCAAGAAAATATGCTTTAAAACGTAGAATCCTGTCGGCATCATAGTCAGCAGGATTCTCTTATAAACTTCTTCTTTCTAATTGTTTCCCTCATATAACTTTTTTGAAATATTTTTAGCTAAAAGTTTTGTTGTTAAAAATAAAACTTGTACCTTTGCATCGGGTATCGTTCTAGGATTAGTATGGTTCCCAAGACATTGTGGGTAAAAACAAAAGCATTCGCTATTATTTCGCGTTTAGCCAAGAGCGTAGGAAACTCAATTTGGAATAACAAGCACGGAAATAATATGTGATAGGTGGTTCGTATATATATGTAGCCTCCAGTCAATCCGATTAAGCAATGCAAACACGCTATAGGCGTGATGCATTCTTATGGATTGACTGGGGCTCCATTCCTACGCCGCCCCGTGCTAAACGCGATAAGAGGCATCACGCCCTTTTTGTGTTTTAGCGGATTGATAGTTGGGTGCGTAACAACTATCAATAATTATGGCAAATAGTACATTATCAAATGCTAAGGCTGCCAAGAAAGACGAGTTCTATACCATGTTCTATGACATAGAAACCGAAATGGAAGCCTATCTCGATTACAATCCAGATGTATTTCGTGGCAAGACAGTTCTTCTGCCTTGCGATGACCCGGAGTGGAGTAACTTCACTAAGTATTTTGCACAGAACTTTGAAGATTTAGGTTTGAAGAAACTCATCTCAACGAGCTATGCTATCAATAGCAAGGTTATCAAAGCAGGAATTCAAACATCCTTTTTGGAAACAACTTCTCCAAAATTTGACAAGTCTAAGACTAACACCCATGGTAAAATTTTCGTTTTAGAAAAAGACACTACTGGTGATGGTAAAATCAATCTTGAAGATTTGGAATGGGACTATCTTGAAGGAGATGGTGATTTCAGGAGCGAAGAGGTTAAAAAGTTAAGAGATGAAGCGGATATTATTGTAACCAATCCACCATTTTCGCTATTTAGAGAATTTCTTGCGTGGATTGTTGAGGCAGATAAGCAGTTTATCATTCTTGGCAATATAAATTGTATTACATATAAGGAAGTTTTTCCTCTATTCAAATACAATAAAATGTGGCTTGGTGTAACAAATTTTAATAGGGGGATGTTTTTTAGGGTTCCTGACGATTTTGAATATGCTCCGACCTATAAGTTTGATAAAGAAATTAATGGTATAAAAGTTAATAGAGTTTCTGGGATTTGTTGGTATACTAATATAGAACATGGTAGGCGCCATCATCCGTTGAATTTACTGACAAAAGAGGATAATATAAAGTATAGTAAACACAAAGAAATCAATGGTATCGGCTACATGCCATACGATAACTATAATGCTATCGAAGTCAATTACTTTGATGCGATACCTTCGGATTATGATGGTATTATGGGTGTATCCATCACTTTCTTAGACAAATATTGCCCAGAGCAATTTGATATTATTTGGCAAGCCTGTGGAAATACAAGAGCATCTGCACCTAAGGATATATTAAAAGAAATCGGATACTCCGTTCATCCCGAAGATAGAGGTGGATGTGGTGTCGTAAATAATAAGAGACAATATGCCCGAATTTTAATTCGTAAAAAGCAATAAATATGGAAGCAACATTACATATATATACTGTTAAGGAGTTATGTGAAGGATTCACATATAGCGACCTCGACGGAAAGGGTTTGTATGGTTTAGCTGGTAAGCTAACCATACAGCCAGAGTATCAGCGTAACTATCTATACAGTGAGAACAATAGTGAAAAAGAAGCCGCTGTCATTGATTCTGTGTTGAACAAATATCCACTGGGATTACTTTATTTCAACAAGCTCCCTGATGGACGTTTAGAGGTACTTGATGGTCAACAGCGCATTACAAGTTTGGGCAGATATCTGATTGGTAAGTTCTCTCATATAAAAAATGGCGATCCTTATAAATTCAAATCCCTAAATGAAGAGGAAAAAAAGCGAATCGAGGATACAAAGTTGCTTGCCTACATTTGCGAAGGCACGGAGTCTGAAATCAAGGAGTGGTTTGAAATTATCAATATCGGTGGTATCAAGCTCAATGACCAGGAGAAACTGAATGCGATTTATTCCGGAACATTCGTTAGCTTAGCTCGAAAGGAGTTTAGTAATAAGGATGATAGTCATATACAGAAATGGGGATGCTACATCTCTGGCTCTGCCAACAGACAGGAAATTCTGCAAGAAGCCTTGAGATGGGTTAGTCATGGCAACATCAAGGATTATATGCAGGAGCATCGTCGTGATACCGATATCAATGAACTCAAACTATATTTCAACGATGTCATTTCATGGATAGAGCAGACTTTTGATGATATCTATCCTAAGATGAAGGGGTTAAACTGGGGTGAACTATACGAACGATTCCATACCACTCCCTATAATCATGTTGAGGTATCACAAAAGGTGAAGGAACTATATAACGATCCATGCGTTCAAGATAAAAAGAACGTATTTGAATATGTGCTTGGTGGTTGCAAGGATACAAGACTTCTTAATGTCCGTGTCTTCGATGACAATACCAAACGTAGGGTTTATGATCGTCAGACGGCAGATGCCAAAAAGAAGCATGAAAGCAATTGTCGTCTTTGTGCTTGTGGCGATGGTCCCAATAAGGATAAAATTTGGGCATTGAAAGAGATGGAAGCCGACCATGTGAAGGCATGGAGCAAAGGTGGAGCCACAGATGAAAGCAACTGCCAGATGCTCTGCAAGACCCATAATCGGGCTAAAGGAAACAGATAGTTAGAGTATGGACAGAGTGCAAGAGAAGTTAGGAAAGTACCCTTGTTTGGTATGGGTGATAGCATTGATTCCTGTTCTCTTCGGAGGACTTGTATATTTGCTTTATCGTCCTAAAAATATTATTTTGTTTGAGGTATTGAACAAATTGGGTGGTTCCACGACTGTTGATATAGTAAGAAGTAAAGTGGAGCATGTTCATTTGCCGGATTTTGTGGTTTATAGTTTACCTGCAGGATTATGGACAGCATCATATCTTATGGCTATGTGTTTATGTACTAAGCAACTAAATAAGAAAATGAGGCTATCTTTGGCACTACCTCTTCCTATATCTGCAGTTGTATTGGAGTTCATGCAACTGTTTGGCCTTTGTCCTGGTACATTTGATATCTATGATGTGGTGTGCTATGTAATTCCAATTATAATATTTGTAAAATTAGTTTAGTATGAAAAGACAAGATGATTTTGGTGTTGGAGGGGCTTTATTCCTTTCCGTAATTTTTGCTATTATGGCTATATTATCTTACAATTCTGATAAGTCAGGAAATCCCATAGCCATAATACCCGCTATTGGCGTAGTTGTTGGTTTAGTCATGGCTCTTAATGCCAAAAGTAAGGCTTCTGATCGAAAAGCAAGAAAAGAACAGCAGGATATTTTTGCCCAGACGCTGGATTACGATGATTGTTTTGGAAATGGTGACTTAAAATTATATTTTAATTCTCAAAGACAGGACGTGACCATATGCGCAACAACGAATGAAGGTAAAAATATCCAAGTAGTTAGAGATTTTTCTGTTACGGAAACTGTGAAAACAGATAATTATATTGTGTCTTATGATGCAGCCCATAACAAGATATTGCGTATAAAGACTAACAATGGCAATATATTGCTTAAAGAATTCAATCTCAATTATACGTTTAAAAATTGGAATATAGTAATGAAGAAATCTATTCCGGCAGTTAAGGCATATAATGATTATGCTTTCATTACTGATGATGTCAATGAATTTGTTGCCATAGTTACTCCAACAAATATGCATCTGCATCAATATTCTGATATTGTAAGCATTACGTATGAAGAAAATGGTAATGATATGTACAATAAGTCTCTCGGTGGAGCAGTTGTTGGTGGTTTGCTTTTCGGTGGTGTTGGTGCTATCGTAGGTAGTAATACAGCGAAGACTGTTAAAAACAAGAAAATCGAAAGGATGTCTATAAAGATATTGCTCAAGAGTACATCTGATTCTACTATTTTGCTTGATATTTACAAAACAGGAAAAGATAGAGCTGTTCTAGAGACAAAGAATACTGCTGATAAAATTTTCTATGAGGGGCTGATGAAAGAGGTTACGGGCATAAAGGACATTTTTTCCATCATTATAGACATAGTTGATAAGAGTTGTGCAAGCCAAAATCAAAGGGTAAGTGTTTCCTCATCAAATAGCATTGCTGATGAACTGACCAAATTGGTTCAACTCAGAGATGCAGGTATTCTTACGGAAGAAGAATTCCAAGCACAGAAAGCAAAATTATTGCAATAAATGTAAATAGCAGCCCCAACATTGCTTAAATTCCGTACCGCCAAAGTACTCCTGTTATCATGTACTTTGGCGGTATGTTATAATTCTAGCCTGTCAGTATCTATATCGAATACTACAGGCTCATTTATCGGCTCATTTATTGGCTCATTTACAGGCTCATTTTGTATATGCAACGTTAATTTAACTGATGATAGTGCTGTATCGTTACCAAGCGTAGCGGTGTAATCGGTACCATGCTATCGTCATATTTTATATTGAAATAAAAATACCCCAACCCTCTTGAGAAAGTAGGTTGGGGCTATTTGTTATGGTATCCAGCATAAAAGAAAAACGTTAGTTTTCGCTTTTATCAGTAGCTCAGATTTTGAACCATATCCAAAGGTAGCTGGGTCGCTTTGGCTACCTGTTCTGTTGGAAGTCCCATAGCCAGCAAACGTTGAGCAGTTTCTATGTTAGCTTCTATTCTACCTTCCCTTTTCGCCGTATCAATAGAGTTCTTGATATCCCGATATGCCATCTTGCTTGCTTCATATTCCCGAATCTCCTGTGGTGTGAATTTGGCAATCTCGGCTTCTTCGAAAAGTCGGTCAAAAACCTTGTCGCACAGCTCCTTTGGGCGTTGGGTAAGCTTATAGAGGTTCTTCAGTGCATATAGCCATTTGTCATACAATGTTTCCAGTTCATCCAAAGTCTTGTCGAATTTGGCAATCTCTACATAGATAAACTCCAGCTTATCGTAAAAAATCTTATGGGTAGCGGTATCGCACAACTGTACATGGTGGCGGATTTCCTCCTTGTCGAAGGCGTCCTCATTCATGTTGAAGTTGAGCAGCGCAACTGTATAGACATGGTTGAGTTTGAAATCCCAGTCACTCCCCTTGGGTGCCTGTTCACGGATAGGGAAAGTAGAGTAGAAGAGGGAACGATCCTTAAAATATGCCTGGTAGGCATTTTGCATTTCAACGATGAACTTCTCGCCGTTTTCTCCTTCGCAATACACGTCGAAGATAGCCTTGCGGTCGGTATAAACATCACCGACGTGCTCCGGGTTCAGATACGAAACGTCCTTAACAACCTGTCTGCCATTGAACAAGCTGTTGAGGAAGCAAATGAGCAAATCCTTGTTCATTGCTGTTCCAAAAATGCGCTTGAAGCCGAAATCGGTCAGCAAGCTGATGTATCGTTCTTCTACCTGTTTCATACGCTGTTTGTTTTATATCTTATGCAAAGATAAACTTAATATTTGTAACATCCAAACTTTTAGTGCGTTTTTTTTTAATTTTCTTCTGTCACAGTCTTCGTTCCTATCCTGATTTATTCAGGTTTCCCTGATTTCTTCAGTAAAGGGGCGAGGAACTTATAGGTATATCCTTTTTGCTGCTTCACCATTTCTTCTGGTGTACCGGCAAAGAGGAGCTGACCGCCACCTCGTCCACCTTCCGGACCCATGTCGATGAGCCAGTCGGCGAGTTTGATGACATCAAGATTGTGCTCGATGATGATGACCGTATTGCCACGGTCTACCAGTTTCTGGAGTACATCCATCAGTATGCGGATGTCTTCGAAATGCAGACCGGTTGTCGGTTCATCGAGAATATAGAGCGTCTTGCCCGTATCACGCTTCGAGAGTTCGGTAGCCAGTTTTACGCGCTGACTTTCACCGCCAGAGAGGGTAGTGGAACTCTGTCCTAACCTGATGTATCCGAGACCTACATTCTGTAATGCCTTGATCTTCTGCAGTATCTGAGGAACATTCTCGAAGAAATCTACCGCCTGGTTGATGGTCATATCAAGAACATCGGCGATGCTCTTACCCTTGTATCTTACCTCCAGTGTTTCTCGGTTGTAGCGTTTGCCGTGGCATACTTCACAAGGTACGTAGACATCTGGCAGGAAGTTCATCTCGATGGTCTTATATCCGTTACCCTTACATTCCTCGCATCTTCCACCTTTCACATTGAAGGAGAATCTGCCCGGCTTGTAACCGCGGATCTTTGCCTCGGGAAGTCCTACGAAGAGCGAGCGGATATCGCTGAACATGCCTGTGTAGGTTGCTGGATTGCTGCGAGGCGTCCTGCCAATCGGACTCTGGTCTACATTCACTACCTTGTCGATATTCTCGATACCTTCGATGCTCTCGTATGGCATCGGTTTCTTGAGCGAACGGTAGAAATGCTGCGAGAGGATAGGCTGGAGAGTCTCGTTGATGAGAGTGGATTTGCCTGAGCCGCTGACACCCGTTACGACAATGAGTTTGCCGAGTGGAAAATCAACATCCACCCCCTTGAGGTTGTTGCCCGTAGCTCCGTGAATGGTGATATGCTTGCCGTTGCCTTCTCTGCGGAGGGCAGGCACCTCAATAGCCATCTTGCCGTTGAGATACTGGGCGGTGATGGTATCGGTCTTGAGCATCTCCTGAGGTGTGCCCTGGAAGACAACTTCACCTCCCTTGCGTCCTGCCTTCGGCCCGATATCTACAATCCAGTCGGCAGCCCGCATCATATCTTCATCGTGCTCCACCACAATAACGGTATTGCCCAGGTCGCGAAGTTCCTTCAGACTGTTGAGCAGACGTTCGTTGTCGCGCTGGTGCAGACCGATGCTCGGTTCATCGAGGATATAGAGCACGTTGACCAGCTGGCTACCAATCTGAGTAGCCAGACGGATGCGCTGGCTCTCACCACCCGAAAGAGAAGCCGACTGGCGGTTGAGCGAGAGATAATTGAGTCCCACATCTAGGAGGAAGGTAACGCGTGAGCGCAACTCCTTGATGATTTCATGAGCCACCTTCGCTTTCATCGAAGGCAGATGCTGTTCCACTTCTTCGAGCCAATTGCGCAGTTCATCGATGTCGAGACTGGCTACTTCGGATATATTCTTATCCCAGATCTTGAAAGAGAGCGATTCTTTTTTGAGTCGCAAACCATGACATTCAGGACATTCGATGGTAGAGATAAACTGGTCGGCCCATTTCTTGCCCGCCGCACTCTCGTCATCCTCCATCACCTTCTGCAGGTAATCAATGATGCCATCGTAGGCGCAGAAATAATCTGTAGAGGTATGCACTTTTTCCTTCTCAATCTTCACATTTTCGAGTGAGCCATAGAGAATTTCCTGCATGGCATCGCCCGGAATCTCACAGATAGGTGTCTTCAGGTTGAGGTCATACTTGCTGAGCAAGGATTCTATCTGCCAGAAAATCATCTGGTTCTTGTATTTGCCAAGCGGAGCGATGCCGCCCTCATGGATGCTGAGTTTATCATCAGGAATTACCTTCTTGATATCAATCTGGTTCACCTTTCCCAAGCCTTTGCAATGCGGACAGGCACCTTCGGGAGAGTTGAAGGAGAACATGTTAGGAGCAGGATCCTGGTAGGCGATACCTGTTACAGGGTCCATGAGACGCTTGGAGTAGGTCTTAGCCTCCTTGGCACCTTTCTCCAGAACCATCACCATGCCGTCGCCCTGTTTCATAGCCGTTGCCACACTCTTGCGGATACGTTCCTCATCCTCTTCCTTCACCACCAGTTTATCGACCACAGTTTCTATATTGTGGTTCTTGTAGCGGTCGGTTTTCATATTGGGAACGATTTCGAGGATGTTGCCGTCGAGTCGTACGTAGAGATACCCCTTTCTGCGCATGCTTTCAAAGAGTTCGCGATAATGACCTTTGCGCTGGCGAACGAGGGGAGCGAGCAGGAAGATAGCCTTGCCCTTATAATCGCTGAGTATCATGTCGATGACCTGTTCCTCGGTATATTTCATCATCTCCTCGCCACTCTGGTAGCTGTATGCAGTACCGGCGCGGGCATAGAGCAGGCGGAGATAGTCGTAAATCTCGGTGGTTGTTCCCACGGTAGAGCGAGGATTCTTGTTGGTAGTTTTCTGTTCGATGCTGATGACCGGACTCAATCCCGTAATCTTGTCAACATCCGGGCGTTCCATATTACCCAGGAAGTTGCGGGCATAGGCAGAGAAAGTTTCGATATATCTGCGCTGACCTTCGGCAAAGATGGTGTCGAATGCCAGTGAACTCTTGCCCGAACCTGAGAGTCCGGTAATCACGGTGAGGGAATCACGCGGAATCTCCACATCTATGTTCTTGAGGTTGTGGACCCGTGCGCCCCATACATTTATCTTTTCTTCTGAATTCATATTCCAATTCTGCTAATTGCTGTTTGCCTAATAGTTACTGTTCTGCTCTTCGGTATAACCTCTGAGCAGGTTGACATCACGTTTGATGTTATACACAACGCCATCTGCCCCCTTCGCCTTGACGAGACAGAAGTAGACACCCTCCTTGACCGGTTTTCCGCGGTAGGTGCCATCCCATCCCGTGGCAGGGTCGGTCCATTCATAGAGTTTCTGTCCCCACCTATTATATATATAGGCGTGGAACTCTTCGATATTCCGGTAACCATCCTTGGGCTTGTAGATGTCGTTGATGCCATCGCCATTTGGAGAGAAGGCATTCGGCATGAGAAGAGAACTGACCTTGGTTGTCTCTTCTGTGTTGTCCTCTTCGTCGTCGTTGACTTCCTGAGCGTGTAATTGACACGTCAAAAGTGGCAACATGATGCAAAGTAATGCTATTTTTCGTCTCATTTCTAAAATAATTTGTGCAAAGATAATAAAAAGATGAGAGATATTGCGTCAGATGCAAGATTTTTTGTATTTTTGCAGATGAAAACATGAAATATTTGAAGATATCGTTAAAAAAATCTTGAGATATGAGACAAAAAATGAGATATTTCCTGCTGCTCGTTGGGCTTCTGCTCAGTGTCAGCATTGGCGCGCAGACTGTAAAATGGCGCGACATTTACACGGTTAAGAAGAAAGATACCATCTTTGGTATCGCCAATAAATATGGATTGAGCCTTCCTGAACTGATGGATGCCAATCCGGAGATGAAGCGTGAGGGATACATGCTGCAGAAGGGAGCTACGCTCTTTATTCCATACACCAAAGACCAGAAGAATCCTAATCTGGTGAACGGTCAGAAGTCGGGGGATGGGGCGACGGTTCAGAAAACAGCTACGGCTCCGGCTACTTCAAAGGCTGCTGTTGCCAGAAATGCGGTAAAGGTAGGCGTGATGTTACCTTTGCATAATGTTGATGGCGACGGCAAGCGAATGGTGGAGTATTACCGCGGTTTGCTGCTGGCTTGCGAAACCCTGAAGCAGCAGGGCGCTGATATTGATGTGCGTGCCTGGAACGTTCCTATTGATGCTGATATCCGGAATACACTCTTGCAGGAGGGCGCTAACCAATGCGACATCATCTTTGGTCCACTTTATACCAAGCAGGTGGCTCCGCTGACTAACTTCTGCAAGAACTACGGCATCAAAATGGTGATTCCGTTCTCTATCAGCGGAGATGATGTAGAAAGAAACAAAGAGATTTTCCAGGTTTATCAGAGCGATGATGCGCTGAATGATGCGACCATCAAGGCATTCCTGAGCCGTTTTACCAATGTGCATCCTATCTTTGTAGACTGCAATGATTCTACTTCGAGAAAGGGCAACTTTACGTTCGGTCTGCGCAAGGAACTGGAACGCAGGAAAATCAATTATAGCATCACCAATGTGAATTCAAGTATCGATCAGTTTGCCAAGGCTTTCATGCCTTCCAAGCAGAATGTGATTATCCTGAATACGGGACGTTCGCCACAGTTGACTCAGGTATTGAACAAGCTCGACGAATTTGATGCGAAGTATCCGGGTGCAGCCATCTCGCTCTTCGGCTATACCGAATGGCTGATGTATGCCAAGTATAATCTGGAAAGATTCTATAAGTATGATACTTATATCCCTTCAACCTTCTATTATAACCCGAACTCAGCACAGACCAAGGCGCTTGAGAGCCGTTATGAGCGATGGTTCCATCAGCCGATGATGGTGGCACAGCCAAGATTCGCCATCACCGGTTTCGATCACGGAATGTATCTGATTCAGGGCGTCAAGAGATATGGCAAGAACTTTACAGGGGAGCGCCAGCAGATGACTTACCAGCCTGTGCAGACTCCACTCCGTTTCGAGAAGACCAGTAGGGGAGGATACAAGAACAAGAGTTTCCAGTTGATTCACTATACCTTTAATCATCAGATAGAGGCGGTGAAGTACTAGTTTATAGTTTACAATTTATAGTTTACAATTTATTGTTGATAATGAATAGAAATATTGGGCTGCTGATTCTGATGCTGATCTTCGGAATCCCGGTTTCGGCACAGATAGGAGAACATCGTAGTGATTTCGCCATAGGTTTTAATGGAGGCTATATGATGAGTAGCGTAGGATTCACACCCGAGGTACAGCAGAAGCAGCACGGAGGACTGACGGGCGGTTTCTCGATGAGATATACCTGCGAGAAATATTTCAAGACCATCTGTTCTATCTATGCCGAGGTTAACTATTCGCAGGCTGGATGGGAAGAGGATATTCTGGATATGGAGAACAATCCGGTGATTATCACCGAAACCAAAGAGGCGATGGCTTACAAGCGTACCATCAACTATATTCAGGTTCCGATCTTTGCGCATCTGGCATGGGGTAGGGAGACAAGAGGACTGAATATCTTCGTGAATGCCGGTCCGCAGTTTGGACTCTATCTGAGTGATTCGCAGAAGACCAACTTCTCGGTAGAGCACATGCCGGCAACCGACAATAACCGTGTGAGTCCGGTGGTTGCTCAGGATACGATGGCTGTCAAGAACAAACTCGATTATGGTATCGCCCTGGGTCTGGGTGCAGAATACAGTATTCCGAAGGTGGGACATTTCCTTGCCGAAGCCCGCTATTACTATGGCTTGGGTAATATCTACGGTGCTTCTAAGCGTGATTATTTTGGAAAGAGTAACTACGGACAGATTGTTCTGAAACTCTCTTATCTCTTTGATATCGCCAGAACGAAGAACGTGAAACGGAAATAGATGATAATTAATAATTGATAATTAATAATGATAACGGGTTTATCATTTATGTTTTGAAAAAAAATGAGTACAACAGAAAAAATGCAGATGAAATTGAGCGACTCTAAGTCAGCTCGCTGGACCGCCCTCCTCATCGTGAGTATCACGATGATGTTCGGTTACTTTTTTACAGATGTGATGTCTCCACTGGAGCCTCTCTTGACAGCAGCCAAGGGAGCAGAGAATGGTCTCGGACTCGGATGGAGTTCGGATGAGTACGGCTTCTTCTCTGGAGCTTACGGATACTTCAATGTGTTCCTCCTGCTTCTCTTCTTCGGTGGTCTTATCCTCGATAAGTTTGGCATCCGTTTCACTGGTATCCTCTCTACCGTCCTGATGTTTGGTGGAGCCTTGTTGAAGTGGTATGCTTTAGGTCATGAGTTTGACGGAATGATTGCTGTGCCATTCTTCGGTACTTATAGTACACAGGTAGTAATAGCTGCTCTTGGTTTTGCTATCTATGGTGTGGGATGCGAGATATGCGGTATCACAGTGAGCAAGGTTATCGTGAAGTGGTTTACAGGCCATGAGTTAGCTCTGGCAATGGGTGTACAGGTAGCTACGGCTCGTTTGGGAACAGCTGCAGCCCTGAGTGCTTCTCTTCCTTTTGCCAAGGCGATGGGTGGTGTATCTGCTTCTATTGCTCTGGGTGCAGTATTGCTTTGTGCAGGTGTACTGGTTTATCTGGTTTATTGCGTGATGGACAAGAAGGAGGATGCTTCTGCGGCAGCTGTGGCTACTGAGCCGGAAGAAGGTTTCAAGTTTTCAGACTTGGGTGGTTTGTTCAAGACAACAGGTTTCTGGTATGTTGCATTCCTGTGCCTGATGTTCTATGCTGGTGTATTCCCATTCCTGAAGTTTGCCACCAAACTGATGATTTTCAAGTATGGTGTGGATGCTAATTTGGCAGGTCTGATTCCTGCTATGTTGCCATTCGGTACCATCTTCCTCACACCGCTCTTCGGTAGTATATACGATAAGTATGGCAAGGGTGCTACGCTGATGATTATCGGCAGTTGCCTCCTGACCTTTGTGCACGTCATGTTTGCTTTGCCAATCAACTCATGGGTGCTTGCCATCGTATTGATGCTCATCCTGGGCATCGCATTTGGACTGGTACCATCAGCCATGTGGCCATCTGTGCCAAAGATTATCCCAATGAAACTCTTAGGAACTGCATACGCCCTTATCTTCTATATCCAGAACATCGGATTGGCTCTCATTCCTGTATGGATTGGTAAGGTGAACCAGGCTAACACAGGTGCTGACGGTGTTATCGACTATACCCAGACGATGACCATCTTTGCAGCCTTCGGTGTGATTGCTATTATCATCTCTTTCCTCCTCTTGTTTGAAGATAAGAGAAAGGGATATGGTTTGCAGAAGCCTAATGTGAAATAAGTGTAATTTTTAAAAGAAAGGAAATAACCATGAATGCGACACCTGAATCATTGATTAAGGATTATGCTGACCCGATAGAGCAGCAGGAGATTGACAAGTTTGTATGTTCTGAGATGGGCAGACAGATACACCGGTATATCAAGGGTATGTCGGGTACCAAGCAAGCTATGTTGAAATTTGAGGAAAGGCTAGCCAGCCTCTCTGTACCAGAGAAGGAGAAGGCGATAGCCAAGTATATTGATCTGAACAGAAAAGCATTGGATGGTCTTGACTTGAAGATGATTCTGGTCCGTTCGGTAGCCAACTATTGTGACACCTTCCAGTATATGCTGGATTTTGTGAACGATAAGCGCAAGATGGTTTTCTATTACCAGCGCATCAAGGCGAAATACATTCAATATCATGAAGTATTTGAGCAGGATGGAAAGTTCGGTATGAAAGATCATCAAGGCAACATCTTACTCTCGCCAACTTATGATTTCTTGCGCACCTGCTACATTTATAATGATGACTTGAGCATCATGCCGGTAATAGCTGAGAAGAATGGCAAGATGGGACTGGTAATGCCGGATGGTAACGATACGGTAGTGGCGGATTTCCTTTACGACGAAATTTGCTTGCGTGATGAATATCCTTACTTCGAAGCATCAAAAGATGGCGAGAACGGATTTCTTGACAAGACTGGTAACTTTGTGAATAGTTAATAGTTAACAGTTTATAGTTAATAGAGAAAGGGCAATCAGGTTTGGTATGAACCAACTGATTGCCCTTTTTTACTTTCGTTGCTATAGCAACTTAGTTTTTATCTGATTTTTCTCTCGTCTTCAATCCCTAGTGAAGAAAAGCAAAAGAATTCTTCACTCTTCGTTCTTCACTCTTCACTTAACTTATCCCAAGTATTTCATCAAGATTTTGATCTTACCGCTATCACGGAGCTTGATGATACTCTTTTCGCGAATCTGGCGAACACGCTCACGGGTAAGGTTGAACTCGCTACCGATTTCCTCCAAACCCTTCTCGTGGCAACCGATACCATAGCAGTAGCACAGAATCTTGCGCTCACGGTCTTTCAATACAGAGTTGAGAACGCGGTCAAGCTCGCTCGCCATAGACTCGAAGTCTACACCCTTGTCGGTACGGCTGTCATCACCCGAAGCCATCACGTCGACCATCGCATTGTCATCATCATCGCTACCGAATGGAGCATCGATACTCATGTGGTGATTATCTGCCTTGATAGTCTGGTCGATTTTGCTTTCTTCCATCTTTGTGATTTGAGCGAGCTCAGCAACAGAAGGTTTGCGCTGGTTCTCCTGCTCAAACTTACTGATTTCTGCACTAATCTTACTCAATGCACCTACCTGGTTCAAAGGCAGGCGAACGATACGGCTCTGCTCGGCAATAGCCTGCAGGATGCTCTGACGAATCCACCATACGGCGTATGAGATAAACTTAAAGCCGCGGGTCTCGTCAAACTTTTCAGCAGCCTTTACCAAACCGATGTTACCCTCGTCGATGAGGTCGGTAAGAGAAAGACCTTGGTGCTGATATTGCTTAGCAACAGATACAACGAAACGAAGGTTTGCTTTTACCAATTTCTCCTTGGCACGTTCTCCCTCACGACCGCCTTTGCGAATCTTCTGGGCAAGTTCGATTTCTTCATCGATAGAGACCATAGGCTCTCTACCAATCTCCACCAAGTACTTGTCGAGTGCTTCACTGGAACGGTTGGTTATACTCTTACTAATCTTAAGTTGTCTCATAAATATCCTTTTACCTTTCTATTTAGAATTTTTTGAAGTATTTTTGTGTATCCCGAAACCTCCTCATGGTTTCGGGGTGCAAAGGTACGAAAAAAAATGCAATTACGTTGTAATATAAACGGATTTTTTTAATCTGATTTGTCTGTTTTTTAGAATTTTAGCCGGTTCCTAGTAGAAAAATGCTATGTGAAGTGCGGTTTTTGGTGCAATAAGTTTGAAATATGGAATAATTTATGTATCTTTGCACAAAAATTGCGAGAAAAGAATAACTAAATAATAAAATAACAACAAAACAAAAAATTATGTTTGAGAATCAACCAAAAGGTCTGTGGGCCTTAGCTTTGGCAAACACGGGTGAGCGTTTTGGCTATTACACCATGCTTGCTGTGTTCTTGCTTTATTTGCAGGCCAATTTCGGTTTTGAAACTGGATTGGCAAGTACTATTTATTCTACATTCCTGATGATGGTTTATTTCCTTCCTATCATCGGTGGTATCGCAGCCGACAAGTTTGGCTTTGGACGTATGGTTACCACAGGTATCTTCATCATGTTCATTGGCTATCTTGTTCTCTCGCTTCCTCTTGGCAAGGACACCGTTGCCATTGCTGCCATGGGCATTTCACTTATCCTCATCGCTTTGGGTACTGGCTTGTTCAAAGGTAATCTGCAGGTGATGGTAGGCCGTCTCTACGACGAGCCACAGTATGCCAGCAACCGTGATTCCGGTTTCTCGCTCTTCTATATGGCTATCAACATCGGTGCTATGTTTGCTCCTACTGCTGCCATCAAGATTATGAAGTGGGCGCAGGAGAGCCTGAGCGTGTCGGTGGAAGATTCATACCACTTCGCATTCGCCGTGGCATGTGCTTCGCTTATTGTTAGTATCGCTATCTACTATGCCTTCAGCTTTACATACAAGCATGTTCTTGCTTCTGAGACCAAGAGTAAGGATGATAAGACTTCTGCTAAGGAGACAAACGAACTTTCTAAGGCTGAGACCAAGGAGCGCATCATCTGCCTCTGTCTCGTATTCGCTGTGGTTATCTTCTTCTGGATGGCTTTCCATCAGAACGGTAATACATTGACACTCTTTGCACGCGACTATACACAGAAGACTTCAGAGGGTCTGCAGTCAATGGCATTCGACGTTACCAACCTCGTAGCCTGCATCTTCGTGGTCTACGGTTGTTTCGGTCTGGCACAGAGCAAGACCGGCAAGGGTAAGGGCATCTCTCTTGGTGTTATTGTTGCTGCCATCGCTTTCCTCTTCTACAAGTACAGCAACCTTGAAGGTGCCGTAGATGTTGAGGCTCCTATCTTCCAGCAGTTCAACCCATGCTATGTAGTGGCATTGACACCAGTGAGCGTTGCTTTGTTCTCATGGCTCCACAAGATTGGCAAGGAGCCTACATCGCCAGAGAAGATTGGTTTGGGTATGCTCGTTGCTGCTCTCGGTTTTGTATGGATGGCTGTAGGTTCTATGGGTTTGGAGCTTCCTTTGACACAGGGCGATCCTGCTACAGAGGGTACACGTGTAAGTGCTAACCTCCTCATCTCTACATACCTCATCCTTACATTCGCAGAGCTTCTGCTTTCTCCAATCGGTATTTCATTTGTATCGAAGGTAGCTCCTCCAAAGTATGCTGGTTTGATGATGGGTCTCTGGTTTGGTGCAACAGCCATCGGTAACCAGTTGGTTATGATTCCTGGCATCATGTGGGGTCAGAACTTCAACCTCATTGCCATCTGGGGTGTTCTCGCAGGTATCTGTCTGGTTTCAGCTCTCTTCATCTTCTCTATCATTAAGAAGTTGAATCGCGTAAGCTAAATCTTAGAATTATAATATATAAAATAGGCTTGCTTCATTTTTCGAAGCAAGCCTTTTTTATAAGTTATTTCTTCAACCACTTGTCTAACCAGCCGAAGAAGGTGCGCTGCCAGAGCACGCCGTTCTGTGGCTTCAATACCCAGTGGTTCTCATCAGGATAGATGAGAAGCTCGGCTGGGATGCCACGCATGCGGGCTGCATTGAAGGCGCCCATGCCCTGGTTGGCATTGATACGGTAATCTTTTTCGCCGTGGATGCAGAGGATTGGAGTATCCCACTTGTCTACGAACTTGTGAGGACTGTTCTCGTAAGTCTTCTTGGCGTTGGCAGTCTGGTCCTTGTTCCAGTAAGCATCCTCGTATTCCCAGTTAGAGAACCAAGCCTCCTCGGTATCGGTATACATGCTCTCCAGATTGAAAGCACCGTCGTGAGAAAGGAATGCCTTGAAACGCTTGTTGTGATGACCGGCAAGATAGTATACTGAGAAACCACCGAAGCTGGCACCTACACAGCCCAGACGATCCTTGTCTACGTAAGGAAGATTGTTGGCAGCATCATCAATAGCTGAAAGATAATCGTTCATGCACTGGCCTGTCCAGTCGCCAGAAATCTCCTCGTTCCATGCACTTCCGAAACCAGGGAGACCGCGACGGTTTGGCAATACGATGACATAACCATTGGCAGCCATAATCTGGATGTTCCAGCGGTAGCTCCAGAACTGGCTTACCGGACTCTGAGGACCACCTTCGCAGAAGAGAAGGGTAGGATACTTCTTGTTGGCATCGAAATTAGATGGTAACATGATCCATACTAGCATCTGCTTACCGTCGGTAGTCTTCACCCAGCGCTGCTCACACTTACCTAGGTTCAACTGGCTGAGGATGTGGTCGTTCTCGTGGGTAATCTGCTCTACCTTGGTGCTCTTGGCATCCTTGCCTGGGGTGACGATGTAGATATCTGTAGGGTGGCTCATGCTAGCCTTGGTAGCAAGAAGCTTGTTGCCGTTGTTGGCAAGCGAGATGCTTCCGTAGTCAGCCCACTCGTTGGTAATCTGCTTTACTTCGCCCTTGAAGTTAGCCTGATAGAGGTTCAGGGTTCCGTGCCATACACCGATGAAGCTGAGGCTCTTGTTGTCCTTGTTCCATACGAAGCCCTCAACGCTAGAGTCGAACTTGTCTGATACATAGTTCTTCTTGCCGGTAGCGAGCTCGTAAACACAGAGGCGGTTGCGGTCGCTCTCATAGCCATCGCGAGCCATGCTCTGCCAAGCGATGTACTTACCGTCAGCAGAGAATTGAGGGTTCACGTCGTAACCCGGATTGTTCTTCAGATTCTCAGGAGCGTTGACAGCCTGGTTCTTCATGCTCTTGGTAGCATCAATCTTAGGCTCCACATAGCCAGCCTCCTTGCAGAGGTTCTTGGTCTCGCGCGTACCTATATTATATAGGTAGATATCAGAGTCGGTAGAGATGGCATACTGAACGCCCTCTTTCTTGCGACAGGTATAGGCGATGGTCTTGGAATCAGGACTCCATGCCAACTGCTCGATGCCACCGAATGGAGCCATAGGGCACTCGAATGGCTCATCCTTCAGGATGTCTTCGCCTGCGTTGATGGTACCGTCGGCAGCTACATCAGCTACGAATGGGTGGAGAAGGCTCTCTACGTAGTGGTCCCAGTGGCGATAGTTCATGTCAGTTACGAGACGGCCGGTAGCCAGAGGGAGATCAGAAGGATTCTCCTTGATGGTTCCGTGATAAGGGAGTTCCTTGATGAGGATGACCTTCTTGCCGTCTGGAGAGAAGCGGAAGCCCTGGATGCCCAACTTGTCGTTGGTGAGCTGCTTTCTGCCTGTTCCGTCTGGGTTCATGCTCCAGAGCTGTCCCTCGCGGATGAAGGCAATCTTCTGTCCGTCCTGAATCCATGCCGCATCTGTTTCGCTCTTTGCATCGGTGGTCAATGCCTTCTGGTTCTTGCCGTTGGCATCCATGATGAAGAGCATCTGGTGGCCCTTGTTTTCCTTCACACTGTAGTAACCTACCTGGTACACCACCTGCTTGCCGTTAGGCGAAGCTTCGGCGCCACCGATACGTCCCATAGCCCAGAGAGCCTCAGGAGTCATCAGGTGGTTTTCTACCTTGATGTCATTTTTCTGAATCATAGTCTGTGCATCAGCTGCTGTGCCCATCGTGAGAGCCGCCGCAGCTAAAATCATAGCTTTAATCATGTTTCTAATTTTCTGTTATAATGTTGCTTTGATGTTATTTTGTTATCTTAAATCTTGTCCAAAGCCTGCTTGATATCATCGAGGATGTCTTCTACATCTTCGATACCTACGGAGAGGCGAATCAGGTCTGGTGCAACACCAGCTTCCTTCAGCTGCTCTTCGCTAAGCTGGCGATGGGTGTGACTGGCTGGATGGAGTACACAGGTGCGGGCATCGGCCACATGGGTTACGATGTTGATCATGTCGAGAGAATCCATAAACTTGATGGCTGTCTCGCGATCTCCCTTCAAGCCGAAAGCGATAACGCCACAGGTGCCGTTTGGCATATACTTCTGGGCAAGCGCATGATACTCATCGCCCTCCAGACCGCTATAATGAACCCAAGCCACACGCTCATCGTTCTGCAGGAACTCTGCCACCTTCTGTGCATTGGCACAATGTTGGCGCATACGGAGGTGGAGACTCTGAAGACCGAGGTTGAGGATGAACGAATTCATTGGGGCAGGGATGCTGCCGAGATCGCGCATCAGCTGAGCTACGAGTTTGGTGGTGTAACCCATCTTGCCGAAAGCCTTCACATAGGTCAGACCATGGTAGCTGTCATCCGGTGTGCAGAGACCTGGGAACTTATCAGCATGAGCCATCCAGTCGAAGTTGCCGCTGTCTACTACAACGCCACCTACCTGTGAAGCGGTACCATCCATATATTTGGTGGTACTGTGGGTAACGATGTCGGCACCCCATTCGAATGGGCGGCAGTTGATAGGCGTAGCGAAGGTGTTGTCAACGATGAGAGGCACCCCATTCTTGTGAGCAATGCGTGCAAACTTCTCGATGTCGAGTACTGCGCAGCCCGGGTTGCTGATGGTTTCGCCGAAAACAACCTTGGTGTTAGGACGGAAAGCCTTCTGGATTTCTTCTTCGCTATCGTTCGGATTCACGAAAGTACACTCGATGCCGAGTTTCTTCAGGGTTACGCCGAAGAGATTGAAGGTACCACCATAAATCTCATTAGATGTAACGATATGGTCGCCCGCTTCGCAGATGTTGAACACAGCATAGAAGTTGGCAGCCTGACCGCTGCTGGTTAATACGGCTCCCACGCCACCTTCGAGTTCGGCAATCTTCTTAGCCACAACATCGTTGGTAGGGTTCTGGAGACGGGTATAGAAGTAGCCTTCCTTCTTCAGGTCGAAGAGCATAGCCATCTCCTCAGAGTTGTCATACTTGAAAGTGGTGCTTTGATAAATTGGCACTTCAATCGGTTCGCCGTTCTTTGGCTCATAGCCTCCCTGCACGCAGATAGAGGCGGTACGTAAATTCTTTTTCATTTGTCGGTTATTGTTTTCTTTTAAACTTCATGTTTTTGCGATATGACATGTTATGCTGCCCATTGCAAGATGCAAAGATACGGCAAATCCTTGAGAATTAAGAATAATTTGCGTAAAACATTGTTCTGTAGCCAGTTTTTTTTGTACTTTTGCAGTCAAATTTGCAAAATAATAGCGATATAGTTTTATTTAAAGTAGTATGAAGATAGGTTTCGATAACGAGAAGTACCTGAAGATTCAGTCAGAACACATCAAGGAAAGAATCTCACAGTTTGACGGAAAGCTTTACCTCGAATTAGGCGGTAAACTTTTTGACGATCATCATGCCAGCAGAGTTTTGCCGGGTTTTCAGCCTGACAGCAAACTGCGCATGTTCCAGAAAATCAGCGATAGCATCGAGATTGTTATCGTGATTAGTGCAGCCGATATTGAGAAGAACAAGAAGCGTGCCGACTTGGGCATAACATACGATGAGGACGTGTTGCGTCTTCGTGGTGAGTTCCAAAACCGTGGTTTCATGGTGGGTTCTGTTGTCATCACTCATTATAATGGCCAGCCTGCCGCCATCGCCTTCAAACAGCGTCTGGAGCGCGAGGGCATCAAGACTTACTGCCATTATCTCATCGAGGGCTATCCTCATAACGTGAGTCTGATTGCCTCTGACGAGGGCTTCGGTCAGAACGATTATGTTGAAACAGAGCGTCCGCTGGTTATTGTTACTGCGCCGGGTCCTGGCAGCGGTAAGATGGCGGTTTGCCTGAGTCAGCTTTATAATGAGAACAAGCGTGGTGTGCGTGCCGGTTATGCCAAGTTTGAGACATTCCCTGTGTGGAATCTCCCATTGAAGCATCCTGTGAACATCGCATACGAGGCTGCTACTGCCGATCTGAACGATGTGAACATGATTGATCCGTTCCATCTGGAGGCTTACAACAAGATAGCCATCAACTATAATCGTGATGTAGAGATTTATCCTGTGCTCAATGCGCTGTTCGAGGGTATCTATGGCAGCAATCCATACAAGTCGCCTACGGATATGGGTGTGAACATGGTAGGTTTCTGTATCTCTGATGATGAGGCTTGCTGCGAGGCATCCAAGAATGAGATTGTCCGCCGTTACTATGCGGCTACCAACAAGATGGCGGCTGGTGCTTGCAATGAAGATGAGATCAATAAGATTCAGATGCTCTTCAATCAGGCTAAGATTACTACTGATTACCGCAAGGTGACGGTAGCTGCCAAGAATCATAAGAAGGAGACCGGACATACTTCTTCTGCCATTGAGTTGGAGGATGGTACCATCATCTGCGGTCATAGCAGCGAGTTGTTGGGTTGTAGTGCAGCCTTGCTCCTGAATGTTACCAAGCAGTTGGCAGGCATCGACCATGAATTGAAACTGATTCCTCAGTCGATGATAGAGCCAATCCAGCATACCAAGGTGAATTATCTCGGCGGTCACAATCCTCGTCTTCATACCGATGAGGTTCTCGTAGCCCTCTCTGTTCTTTCAGAGAATGATGAGAATTGCCGAAAGGCATTGGAGCAGTTGCCTAAGCTTCGCGGCTGTCAGGCTCATTGCACCGTGATGCTGAGTGATGTAGACCAGAAAATCTTCAAGAAGCTCGGTGTGGATATCACCTGCGAGCCAGTGTTGAAGAAGTAAATTCGTTTCAAATAAAATACCCCCGAAAAGGTATAATTAATAATGTTGCTTGATTAATTATACCTTTTCGGGGGTAATTCTTGAGTGCCAATTAATACTGATGAAGTAAATCTTCGATGATTATTTTCAATTCTGGCAATCCGTTTTTGATAGTATCATATACGATTGTTTCATCGACATTGGCATATTCGTGAGAAATCATATTTCTCATACCATATATTGCTTGCCATGGAATGTTGGGATAAGCTTCTAAAGGCTTTTCTTCTACTTTTAAAAGTTTACCCACGTGTTCACCAATGACTTGTAGTCTCATAACACAAGCATTGAAGGCCATATATTTTGTTGGGGAAAGCATGAAATCATCAGCTGATTTTACATCCTTGCTCCATTCTTGTATTAACTCGATGGATTCTTTGATTTCTTCGAGCTTGTCGTGGATGGTACTTCGATTATACATAAACGGCCTCCTGATTGATGTTTGACTGCAATAAAGGGCGGAGCGATTTGCGGAAGCGAACTAAATCAACTTTGGTATTGAATAATTTGCTTAAAGCCTCATGTAAGTTGTGCATGAGCAAGAGAGTTGGCTTTTCTACTTCCACAACAATATCTATATCACTGTCTTCTGTATTTTCGCCTCGTGCAACCGAGCCGAAAATACCGAGTTTAGTGATACCAAAACTATCTCCAAACTGTTGTTTGAAGTTGGCCAATTTTTCTAAACATTCTTGTAATCTAACCATAACTTGTATCTTTAGTTGGGGCAAAAATACGGAATTATTCTGAAATAACCAAAACTATTAGCTATTTTTATCTTTGGCTTTGCATACAATCAAATAGTCATCTATTGCGCCTTCGAAATCCTTACGTAATTCATTAACGTCTTGACCTTCGTAGGTAATCATATCCTTGCTCATTCCGAGAACCTTACCATATAGGCAATTGTCCTCCTCACTATAATCTACGCTACCCGTATAACCTTTATATTTTAATAATCCCATATTCTGTTCCTCCTATTTGTTTATATATCCGACAGCAAATGTAACTAAAAATAGTTACACTACCAAGTATTTGGAACGTTTTAACAATCGTTTACTATCTTAATGCCATGACTCTGCTGAGAATCAGCTTTTTGTATTCTTTCTTCATGCTGTCGGGCAGGAAGGAGGCTTCTATGAGGTCAAGCCATTTCACGATGGAACGGCGGAACTTCTTGGCAATGTTGTTGATTACCTTGTCGCTGAGGCCCGATGCAGTCATTACCTTGACGAAATCGGATTTCTGAATCTTTCTCTTTCTGCCGTTGAGCGTCAGGGCGAGCTCCTCGGTATCTTCTGGCATCACAATCTTCGTGCAGAGGAGGTCGTAGGCTGGAGTTAAGCCATAACCCAATTTGCGGTTGTTGTAGAGCGAGAAGTTCTTGAGGTGCATGTCAGCGTTGCCCGTAATCCATGAGAAGATGACCACTTCCCAATAGTTTACGAGGTCGAGCTGCGAGAAGGAGGAATACTTCTTGATGAGTCTGGCTACCTGCTCGTAGGAACCTTTATATTTGTATTCGGTAAGGCGCTCTGACAGCTGGCACATATCCTCCATCGGTACTTTTTGCCCATCATCCAGTCGGTCTATTCTCCGGGTGATGTAACAGAGTTCGCCATCGGCAAAGCGAATCAAGCCGTGGGGAACCACAGCTATTTTGGCTGCTTCGGCGAGATGCATCGTGAGGTCTTCTATTTCCGGTAGACAGCGGTAGCGGTCGGTCTGTGGTTTGAGGATATATTTTCCCCAAAGACCTACGATGGTGAAGCGGGATGGTTCGTTCTTTCCGCCCGGATTGACATCGAGCGAGAGTTTTGCCTGTACACCGGTAAGGGTGGTCTGGGCACGCACTACCTGTTTTGCGAGGTCGCCGATTTCCTTTCTTACATAGGGTAGGACAGGGGCTTCCCTGGTGCCGAAGAGTTTTTTTGCGCAAGCGGGGTGGTAATCTACCTGACCAGGCTTGAGCGGTTTATAACAATATAGACATTTCTCCATATTTCTTTCTCCTTTCTGGTTTTATTCTACAGGGATAACGCTGACTGCTCCGATGCAATCCTTGCAGCAGGCAAGGAGGAGCGACATTCTATCCCGCTGGTTGATTTTCCAACTGCTTTCTGCGATGTTCAGCAGCCAGCCTTCGGGGATCAGTCCATCGAAGAAGGGAAACAGTACGGTATCGTGGTAGGGCTCGTTTGATAACGGGAGCGTCAGGCTTACGGCTTCGGCTCCTTCTGATGCCAGATAACCGGCATCGTAGGCGAAGGTAAAGCCCGTTTCATCTTCCGTCAGCAGGCCTACGTATTGGTTGTAGAGATAAATCTTTCCTTGTTTCATGATATTTTACTTTTATTCTTTTTTGATAGGAACGGGACCTATTTCCTGCCCGAACAGGAGGAGAACCTGATTTACTTTATCGAGTCTTAATGTTTCCTTTCCCTGTTCCAGTTCTCTTACGAATCTTAGGCCTACGCCCGATTTCGCTGCCAGATCTACTTGCGTCAATCCGAATTGCTTGCGCATTTCCTTGACGTATGATGATAATGTATTGCTCATATTCTTGTTGTTTTATACCCTATCGGGTAACATTGTATATGGGATAATATTATATTATACCCTTTCGGGGGCAAATATACGAATAAAAAATGAAAATACCCCCGAAAAGGTATAATTTATAATATCATTTAACTAATTATACCTTTTCGGGGGTAAAAAAAGCGTAATGAACACCTTTTAGGGTAATCCATTACGCTCTTATTTATCTAGTAATCTTTATTTTCCGAGATTATTCTTTTTCTCGTTCAGTTCTGCCTGCTTGCGCATCATTTCAGCCTGCTGCTGGCGCTGCATCTCCTGGAGAGCCTGCATTCTTGCCATCAGGCCGCTTGCCTTCTTAGGGTTGTTCTTGTTCTCCTGATAGCGCTTCTCAAGGATGGCGAGGAGTTTCTCGTCGTCGGTAGTCTTGCGCAGGGTCCACATGATAGCGGCACTGAAGAACAATGAGATGAAGTAGTAGAAGTTCAGACCGGCTGAGTAGTCATTAAACATGAAGAAGAACATCAATGGCATGAGATACATCATCCACTGCATCATCTTCATCTGCTCTGCCTGCTGACCTACCATTTGGTCGCGCTGCTGACGCATGGTCATCCAAGAGTACAACAGGTTGGCTACACAGAACAGGATACAGGTCAAACTCAAGTGGTCGCCAATCAGCCAGATGTTGGTGTTCCATTCGATGATTGGGTCGAAGGTGCTCAAGTCGTTCATCCACAGGAACTTCTCACCACGAAGTTGGATGGCATTAGGCACGAAGTTGAACATCGCAACCCAAACCGGCATCTGAATCAGCATAGGCAAGCATCCTGACAATGGGCTTACACCATACTTGGCATATTCCGCCATCATCGCCTGCTGCTTCTGCATCTGGTCCTCAGGCTTGTTATACTGAGCTGTAGCAGCTTCGAGTTTTGGTTTCAGCACGCGCATCTTGGCTGAACTCATGTAGCTCTTCTTCACCATAGGGTAGGTGATGAGCTTGAGGAGCAAGGTGATGAGAATCAATACGATACCCATTGGGAACACGTTGCTCAACCAGTCGAATACGTAGAGTGTGAAGAAACGGTTGATCCAGCGGATGATAGGCCATCCCAGGTATACGAGCTTCTGGAATTCCAAGTCCTTGCCGAAGGTACTTTCCTTCTCGGTATTCTTCAGAATCTGGAAGTCGTTAGGACCGAAGTAGAACTCAAACTCAGATGCCTTCTTACCGGTTGGGTCGAAAGCTGTCTTCATCTTAGCCTGGAACTGCTTCAGATAGCCCGAACCCTTCTCCTGAGGGATAGAAGTCATGAAGGCATCCTTCTCGAAGTTATCCTTTGCTACGATGATGGCAGAGAAGAACTGGTTCTTGAACGATACCCAGTCGATGGTTTCTTCTATTTTCTCGTCAATCTTCTCGCTACCCTCGTTGAGGTGGTCGGTACCGCCTTCTGCATTATGGTAGGTGAGGGTAGTGTAACGGTTTTCGAACATGAAACCACGTTCCTGCTGGCGTGCCTTGTCGCTCCAGTCAACATCCATCTTATTATAATTAGGTGAGAACAGACCCGCCATGCCATTTGCCTGAAGGCTCATGTGCAGCATGTAGTCATTGCCCAATGTATAAGTCAGGGTGAGCGTCTTGCCTTCACCAGCCACAGCGGTCATGGTGACAGACTTGTCCGTTACGTTGGATGGAGTGAAGTAGAGATCGCTGGTGATGATGTTGGCTTCTTTAGCCTCGAGCATGAACTTGAGGCTCTGGTCGTTACCGTCGAAGAGGGTTACGTCCTTGGCATCAGCCGAACCGTCTTTCACCTTCAGGTTGTGTCCTACATAGCCTTTGATGACAGCCTTCTCTACAGTAGCACCCTTAGTGTTGAGTGTTAATTCTACCTTCTCGTTTCTCAATACAATCTTCTTAGCCTGGCCTTTGAGTGCCGAATAGAAGAGGGCGGTTGAGTCTGCCTCAACCTTTGCTTTGGCATTAGTCTGGCGCTTAGCAGCGGCAGCCTTGCTAGCCTTTTCCATCTCGGCATGTTTAGCCTTGGCGATGGAGTCCTGAACGAATGCCGTTCTCTGTTCTTCGGCAGATGGCTGGTTGTACCAGCTAAAGCCAATCAGCACTACGGCAATCAGGAGGAAACCGATAATGTTGTTCTTGTTCATTTTTAAAATTTGAAATTAAAGGAGTAAAGGGGATCACTCCTTTAACTCCTAATATTTACTTTTTGTTTTCTATTGCTGTCTTTACGAAATCCATGAACAGTGGATGTGGTTTCAGCACCGTACTCTGGTATTCAGGATGATACTGTGTACCTACGTACCACTTCAAGCCTGGGATTTCTACGATTTCTACCAGGTCGCTCTCAGGGTTTCTGCCTACGCACATCATGCCGTTCTTCTCAAATTCCTTCTGGAACTCGTTGTTGAACTCATAGCGGTGGCGATGGCGTTCCTGAATATGCTCCTTCTTATAGATATTGAACACGCGTGAACCCTGTTTCAGTACGCACTCGTAAGCGCCGAGACGCATGGTTCCACCCATGTTTGATATGTTCTTCTGCTCCTCCATGATGTCGATGACATTGTGTGGAGTCTTCTCGTCCATCTCGCGTGAGTTGGCATCCTTGTAGCCCATTACGTTGCGGGCAAACTCGATAACCATCATCTGCATACCCAGGCAGATGCCGAAGGTAGGGATGTCGTGGGTGCGGGTATAGTGGGCGGCGATAATCTTGCCCTCGATGCCTCGCTGGCCGAATCCAGGGCAGATGACGATACCGTCCTGACCCTTCAGCTGCTCAGCCACGTTCTCCTCTGTGAGATATTCTGAGTTGATGAAGGTAATCTTCACCTTGTGGTCGTTGTAGGTGCCGGCATGAGAGAGACTCTCGCGGATACTCTTGTAGGCATCCTGCAGGTCGTACTTGCCTACGAGACCGATGTTTACCACCTCTGTAGCCTTGTTTCTGCGGTCGAGGAAAGTTCTCCAAGGACCCAGCGCAGGCTTTTCGCCGATAGGCTCGCCCATCTTGCGGAGGATGGCTGTATCGAGGCCCTGGTTCTGCATGTTTACAGGCACCTCGTAGATGCTAGGAAGGTCTTCGCTCTGGATTACGCAGTCCAGGTCTACGTTACAGAAACTTGCCACCTTCTTCATGATTCCCTCTTCGAGATGCTTCTCGGTACGGAGAATCAGAATATCTGGCTGAATACCTACGCTCTGCAGTTCCTTCACAGAGTGCTGTGTAGGCTTTGTCTTCAACTCGCCTGCTGCCTTCAGATAAGGCACATAGGTAAGGTGAACGTTGATGGCGTTCTTGCCCAGTTCCCATTTCAGCTGTCGGATAGCCTCCATGTAAGGGGCGCTCTCGATGTCGCCGATGGTTCCGCCAATCTCGGTAATCACGAAGTCATAGTGATACTTCTTGCCGAGCAGCTTCACGTTGCGCTTGATCTCGTCGGTGATGTGAGGCACCACCTGGATGGTTTTGCCGAGATAATCGCCACGACGCTCCTTGTCGATGACTGCCTTGTAGATACGACCAGTGGTGAGAGAATTCGCTTTTGTAGTTTGAATGCCGGTGAATCGCTCGTAGTGTCCGAGGTCCAGGTCGGTCTCCATACCATCTACCGTTACGTAGCACTCACCATGCTCATACGGGTTCAGCGTACCCGGGTCGATGTTGATGTATGGGTCAAACTTTTGGATAGTAATGTTGTAACCTCTTGCTTGAAGAAGTTTACCGATGGATGAAGATATGATTCCTTTACCCAAAGAAGAAACCACACCACCAGTTACGAAGATGTACTTTGTTTCAGCCACGATATTTATAATTTAAATTAGAATAATTTGGCTGCAAAGTTACGACATTTTTGTGAAATGAGCAAAAATATTCCTAATAAAGGGCATAGATTTATGAATTATTTATTACCTTTGTGCCCAAATTTATAAAATTAAGGTATGAAAATAAAATTTGGATTACTCGTTCTTGCGTTCCTTTCGGCTCTGACGCCTGTTTCTGCCCAGCGCAAATTGAAGAAGGTGGAGGCTGGAGAGGCATCGAAGAACAGGTTGGCTGAAATCTATGCCGATTCGCTCTTGAAGTGCCGTCAGTGCATCGATTCCATGAAGATGGATTCCGGGGACAGCAGATATGCTCAGCTCTTCACGCCGCTCACGTTTTATCATGGTCCGGCAGCACGCATGTTGCGACTCAAGACTCAGGATGGGGTGAAGGATTCGCTCGGAACGATGCTCGACCAGACGCTGATGGAGGTATATCTCAAGCGTCCCGACCTGGTGCGCAATACTGAGTCTCATCTCAAGGAGGTGGGGGCACCGCTGGCTGCGCAGAGCAAACCGAAGAAGAATCATCCTGATATCGTAGAGCAGGTGGCTCCGAAGGCGATTGAGGTGGATGCGGCTCCGATGGATATCGTCATCACCCGTCCTAACTTCTGGACCATAGGTGGCGATTATTATCTCCAGTTCCTGCAAAACTATGTTTCTGACAACTGGTATAAGGGTGGTGAGAGTAATTATTCGGTGCTCGGAAGAGTGACGATGTTTGCCAACTACAATAACAAGCAGAAGGTAAAATGGGATAATAAGGTGGAGATGCGCCTGGGTTATCAGACTTCGAAGGGTGATACGGTTCATACGTTGAAAACGAGCGACGATATGATCCGATACACCGGAAAACTCGGTCTGCAGGCTTCCAGAAAGTGGTATTATACCATCCAGCTGATTGGCCAGACTCAGTTTACGCATGGTTACAAGAGTAACGATAAGACGGTTTATTCCGATTTCTTCTCGCCATTCAATCTGAACCTCTCTGTCGGTATGGATTATAATGTAGACTGGTTCCATCATCGCCTGAAAGGTAGTGCTCATCTGGCTCCTCTGGCTTTCAACTGGAAGTATGTGGGCAGAGCGTCGCTGGCTACGCGGTACGGACTGGATGAGGGGAAGCATGGCATGACCGATTACGGTTCTGAGTGTACCTTCGACCTGTCGTGGCAAATAGCGGATAATATCAAGTGGAAGACCCGTCTTTGGGGATACACCACTTACAAGCGTGCTGAAATAGAGTGGGAAAACACCATTACCTTCCAGTTTAACCGCTATATTTCTACCAATATCTTCCTCTATCCGCGTTTCGACGATGGTGTGAAGCGCAAGGATGATGATAGCTATTGGCAGTTTAAGGAATTCATGTCAGTAGGTTTCTCTTATTCGTTCTAGGATAAGTTGTTGACAGTAAACACAATAAAGGCTCGTTCCTGTAGCAGGAGCGAGCCTTTGTTGTATCTGTTAGAATCTGAAGCAAACCTCGGCATCTGCCATGGAGTAATTGTGCTTCGCGAGTGTCTTGTCGTTGATGAGCGCATACTCGGTAAGGATAGAGATTCGCTTGCCGATGTGGAAGTTCAAACCTGCCTCATACTGGGTTCTCTGCATGTTGCTCTTGCCGTTAGGCTGATACATGTCGTAACGTGCCTTCACGTCGATACGGCTGTTCTTTGGCAGCTGAGCCAATGGGGCGATAACCAATCCATATACACCCTGTGCCTTGTCGCCAATCTTCTCGTTGATGGTGCAATCCTTGGCGTTGGCATCGTTGAAGTTGGTGATGCTCTTGGCAAAAGCCTTGCCGGTAGAGTGGATGTACTCAGAACGTACGGTCCAGCCATCTTTCTTATATTCGAAAGAGAAGGCGTAGCGGTTCTGGTTGAGGCTGCGAACTTCGTTGGTATGCGTAATCTCTTTGGTAGCATCAGGGGTTACGCTAGAGGTTGGGTCAGCAACAGTTTCTGTCCAATTACCCTTTCTTGCATAAGAACCGGTCCATCCGAAGGCGCCGATGCGCATACCGCTTACTGGCATTATCCATACACCACCAATCACATTCTTCTGCTGGTCAACGTCCTTGGTGTTTGTTCCCTGTCCGTTGAATACACCAATCTGATAGTGCAGCAGGTTTCTGCCGTTGGCATTCTTGAGGAAATCACCCTGGAACTGCAAACCGATGTCACGGCCGTTGGATGCATGCTCTCCGGCACGGTCGCTGAAACCAGCCAGCTTGCTCACGTTCTGTGAATATCCCATGAAACCCTGGTCGATAGGGTGCATCGGATTCTCAAAGGTGAACGGGTTCTTGAACTGACCAATCTTCACCTTGAAGTATTCATATTTCTGCCATTCAGCAAACAGATCCACCATTCTCGGACTGGAACCGAGGGTAGAGGTGTTGCCGTTGAACTGAATCTGAGTCTTCCAGTAGAAGTCGCCTGCTATGCGACCTTCGAGAGAGATACGCGCCATACGGATGTTGAATGAGTTGGATTCAGCATCTTTCTGTCCGTTGTACTGATACTGGGTCATTCCATAACCCGACAATTTCACGTTGCTCAACCATGATGGTATTTCGATGGTCTGCTTCTGCTGGGCGCTGGCTGAGACCGAAGCTGCAGCCATGAGCGCCATGATGATGGTTTTCTTCATCTTGTTTCTATTTTGATTTCTAGGTTTATCTCTTTTCGAGCAATACCACGTTCTCTACGTGAGGGGTATGAGGGAACATATCCACCGGCTGAACGGCTGCTACCTTATACTGGGCATCCATCAGCTGCAGGTCGCGTGCCTGGGTAGCTGGGTTGCAGCTTACGTATACGATGCGCTTTGGGGCTGCATTCAGAATCACGTTTATTACGTCTGGGTGCATTCCGGCACGTGGAGGGTCGGTGATGATGACATCAGGACGACCATGCTGCGCGATGAAATCGTTGGTCAGGATATCCTTCATATCGCCTGCATAGAAGAGGGTGTTTTCGATGTTGTTCACCTGAGAATTCACCTTGGCATCCTCTATGGCCTCTGGCACGTATTCGATACCGATTACCTTCTTTGCCTTGTGAGCCACGAAGTTGGCGATGGTTCCGGTGCCGGTATAGAGGTCGTAAACCAGCTCGTCGCCGGTGAGGTTGGCAAACTCGCGAGCCACGCAGTAGAGGTGGTAAGCCTGCTCGGTATTGGTCTGGTAGAAGCTCTTAGAACCCACCTTGAACTTCAGGTCTTCCATCAGTTCGAAGATGTGGTCGTTGCCCTTGAAGAGGCTGAGTTCCAGGTCGTTGATGGTATCGTTGCCCTTCTGGTTGTCTACATACATGAGCGATGTAATCTGAGGGAACTTGTCAGCCACCTGCTGCATCAGCTCCAATGCTCTCTGCTCATCGCCCTCCTCATCGTAGTGGAACTGGAAGACGAGCATCCACTCTCCGGTGTTCGAATTACGGATCATCATGTTGCGCAGCAAACCGTGCTGCTCACGCAGGTCGTAGAAGGTATAGTCGTGAGAATCAGCATATTCGAATACGAAGTTGCGGATCTCGTTGCAGAGGTCATCCATCAGCCAGCACTTCTTGATAGGATAAATCTTGTCGAAGGCTCCGGTGATATGGAAACCGATGGCGTTCTGGGCGTGGCGCTCCTTGAGTGATGTTACGGTATCATCCTCTTTCTGAGGGAGCTGAGCCAGTTCCTCGGCGGTGAACCATCGCTTGTTGCTGCATCCGAACTCTATCTTGTTGCGGTACTCCTGAGTCTTCACGCTACCCATGATAGGTCGGAACTCTGGGAGCTCAATCTTTCCGATGCGGGTGAGCTGGTCCTCTACCTGCTTCTGCTTAGCCTTGATCTGCTCCTCGTAAGGCAGGTTCTGCCATTTGCATCCGCCGCAGATACCGAAGTGCTCGCACATAGGCTCCTGGCGCACCTCGCTCTTCTTGATGAAGCGAACCACCTTGGCTTCGCAGTACTTATGTTTCTTCTTTACTACCTGCAAGTCGACAACATCGCCTGGCACACAGAATGGTACGAAGACGACCTGATCGTCTACTCGTGTGATGCACTTACCCTCGGCTGCTACGGCCTCGATGGTGATGTTCTCTAACAGAGGTAATGGTTTACGTTTTCTTGCCATAATAATGTTTTGTATTTTTTATGGGTGCAAAGATACTGCAATTTTATGAGAAATGCAAGAGTTGTCCCGAATTATTTGCTTTTAAAAGTAAAAAGGTAAAAGGGTAAAGAGGTAAAAAAATGCCGGGGCGATAACAAAAGTAACAAAAGTAACAGGTAACATTCTGTGCTTGTAATGGTGAAAATGTGAATGTGAATGTGAATTTGAAATGTAAGTGAAGAGAACGGACTGTCATGTGTATCCTTTTGTTATGGCTGTTTATTGATGATTTTTGATAATATATATTTTAATTGTACGTACGCGCGTACCTTATTATATAAGAATTAAATGATATTAATATCATTACATGCATTCATTTACATTTCAAATTCACATTCACATTCACATTTTTACATCAGAAGTTACCTGTTACTTTTGTTACTTTTGTTATCGCCCCACAATCCTTTTACCTTTAAATCCTTTTTTACCTTTTTACCTTTTTACCCTTTTACCTTTAAAACTGCGTCCCGACGCAGCCGTTGCTACGTCGCGACGTGTCTGGCTCTGCGTCGGGACGTAGCCATCGCTACGTCGTGACGCAGTTTCGGGCGCATCGGCAGGGAGGTAAAAAACATCAGAATGCAGGCTGCAATCCCGAGAGACGCACTTTCAGATTCGTCAAATATCTTTCTATCGTATACGGGATTGTTAATTTTCTGCCCGTGTGTGCGTCAACAGTATAAAATGTAATCTCGGGATAGCAAAAAAGCGTATAAAAGTTTGGTAGTATCAAATAAAAATCGTATCTTTGCATTACAATTAATAGTTAGCAACGTAAAACGAAATAAAATATATACCTATAACAATTATGAACGAAAAAAGAGTTTATACATTCGGAAACGGAAAAGCAGAAGGCAATGCCCAAATGCGAGAAGTACTTGGTGGTAAAGGCGCAAACCTTGCCGAAATGAACCTGATTGGTGTACCTGTTCCTCCAGGTTTCACCATTACTACAGACACTTGTAATGAATATTATGAAGTGGGTGAGGAAAAAATCAAAGAACTTCTCCAGGACGAAGTGATGGCTGCTGTGGCTCATACTGAGGCTTTGATGAACAGCAAGTTCGGTTCTGTAGAGAATCCGCTCCTCGTATCAGTACGCTCAGGTGCACGTGCATCTATGCCTGGTATGATGGATACTATCCTCAACCTCGGTTTGAATGACGAAGTTGCTGAGGGATTGGTCAAGAAGACCGGTAATCCTCATTTCGTATACGATTCATATCGCCGTTTCGTACAGATGTACGGTGACGTCGTTATGGGATTGAAGCCTGTAAACAAGGAAGATATCGACCCATTTGAGGCTATCATCGAAAAGGTGAAGGAAGAGCAGGGCGTTACACTTGACAAGGACCTCTCTGTAGAGTCGCTCAAGAAGCTCGTTGAACTCTTCAAGGCTGCCATCAAGGAGCAGACTGGTCAGGATTTCCCTACCAACCCAATCGATCAGCTCTGGGGTGCTATCTGCGCTGTGTTCCGTTCTTGGATGAACGAGCGCGCTATCCTCTATCGTAAGATGGAAGGTATTCCTGATGAGTGGGGTACTGCCGTATCTGTCATGGCGATGGTATTCGGTAATATGGGCGATACATCTGCTACAGGTGTTTGCTTCTCACGTGACGCTGGTAATGGTGAGAATCTCTTCAATGGTGAGTATCTTATCAATGCACAGGGTGAGGACGTGGTAGCCGGTATCCGTACTCCACAGCAGATTACAAAGATCGGTTCTCAGCGCTGGGCTGAGCGTGCAGGTATCTCTGAAGAGGAGCGTGCTGCCAAGTATCCTTCTATGGAAGAGGCTATGCCTGAACTCTATAAGGAACTCGATGCGCTGCAGGATAAGCTGGAGCACCACTATCACGATATGCAGGATATGGAGTTTACCGTACAGGAAGGCAAGCTCTGGTTCCTCCAGACCCGTAACGGTAAGCGTACAGGTACAGCTATGGTGAAGATTGCCATGGATCTCCTCCACGAGGGCATGATTGACGAGAAGACTGCTATCCTCCGCTGTGAGCCACAGAAGCTCGATGAGCTTTTGCATCCTGTGTTCGATAAGTTGGCGCTCTCTAAGGCTAAGGTCATCACTCAGGGTCTCCCTGCATCTCCAGGTGCTGCCTGCGGTCAGATCGTATTCCATGCTGACGATGCTCAGGAGTGGCACGAGGACGGCAAGAAGGTCATCATGGTTCGTATCGAGACTTCTCCTGAAGACCTCGCTGGTATGTCTGCTGCTGAGGGTATCCTTACCGCTCGTGGTGGTATGACTTCTCACGCTGCCGTTGTAGCCCGTGGTATGGGTAAGTGTTGTGTATCAGGTGCCGGCTCTATCAACGTTGACTACAAGTCTAAGACTGTTGAGATCGAGGGCGTAGTTTACAAGGAGGGTGATTACATCTCTCTGAACGGTTCTACTGGTCAGGTTTACGCAGGACAGATTGAGACAAAGGCTGCAGAGCTTTCAGGCGACTTCAAGGAGCTGATGGACCTCTGCGACAAATATACAAAGATGGAAATCCGTACCAATGCGGATACTCCACACGATGCTGAGGTAGCCCGTGCATTCGGTGCCAAGGGTATCGGTCTGACACGTACAGAGCACATGTTCTTCGATGATCAGAAGATTGTTGCCATGCGTGAGATGATTCTGGCAGACTCTGTTGAGGGTCGTGAGAAGGCACTTGCCAAGCTCCTCCCATATCAGAAGGCTGACTTCTACGGCATTCTCAAGGCAATGGATGGCTGCCACGTGAACATCCGCTTGCTCGACCCACCTCTCCACGAATTCGTACCTCACGATTTGGCTGGTCAGCAGACCATGGCTAAGGAGATGGGCGTAAGTGTAGAGGAAATCAAGAAGCGTGTAAACTCTCTGGCAGAGAACAACCCTATGCTCGGTCATCGTGGTTGCCGTCTCGGTATTACATTCCCTGAGATTACAGCCATGCAGACCCGTGCCATCCTCGGTGCAGCTTGCGAGTTGAAGAAGGAGGGTTACAACCCATGTCCTGAAATCATGGTTCCGCTCATCGGTACCGTTCAGGAGCTCAAGCAGCAGAAGGCTATCATCCTCGCTACTTCTAAGGAAGTATTCGCTGAGTACGGCGTAGAGGTAGAATTTGAGATTGGTACTATGATCGAGATTCCTCGTGCTGCCCTTACTGCAGGTCAGATTGCAGAGGAGGCTCAGTACTTCTCATTCGGTACTAACGACTTGACACAGATGACCTTCGGTTACTCTCGTGACGACATCGCTTCATTCCTCCCTGCATACATGGAGAAGAAGATTCTGAAGGTTGACCCATTCCAGGTTCTCGACCAGGAAGGTGTTGGTCAGCTTATCAAGATGGCAGTAGAGAATGGTCGTGCTACCCGTCCTAACCTCCGCACAGGTATCTGCGGTGAGCACGGTGGTGAGCCTTCATCAGTTAAGTTCTGTGCTAAGGTCGGTATGAACTATGCTTCATGCTCTCCATTCCGCGTGCCAATCGCCAGACTTGCTGCGGCGCAGGCTGCTGTTGAGGAGTAAATCTCTTCTGAAAGAAGATTGTACGATTAATGATTAGATAATTAGAGGAAAGTGTTTCGTAATGAAGCGCTTTCCTCTTTTTCGTCTTTTTTAGGTTAAATTTCGAAAGAAAATGAGCAAATCATTTGCAAGTTACATTTATTTTCCGTAATTTTGTCGGAAAATAGAGAAATATGGAAGCAAAAGAAGAAAAGGAAAAGGCAAAGTTTGTCAGAGAAACAGTAGTAAAGTATTTCTTTGATATGAGTAAATCCACTTTTACTGTAATGGTATTAGGTGGGATGGCGGCTCTGTTTGGTATAGTTCAGACCAATCAGGAAGATTCTTACTGGGCGATATTTTGGGGTGTTTTCTTAACTGTCATTTTATTTATAATAGGTTTGTTAATTTCTAAAAGATAAATATATGAATACTTTAGCTTTAACTTTTGCCGTTTGCTCAATAGTAGCATTGGCCTTTCTTGCATGGCTCTTTACTCCTTGGGGAAAGAAATGGTCGAAGGAATTGTAGTGATGAAGAAGATAAAATATATATTATGTGCTTGCCTGATGATGGCAAGTATGGGCATGGAAGCCAAGTCGATGAAGGACTTGCTGGTTTCGATGCCCGATTCTGTTGTGCCTTATCTCAACCACAACCTGCGGCTGGAATTTACTGAGCTGCAGGAGATGGGAGTGAAGGCGGAAGTGAAGAATCTTTTAGGCGAAACGAGTGTGATGGATACGCTGACTGCCGATTTCGCCCAGTTGAGAACGAGTAAGAGCGCTACTTTGCAGATGAAGAAACTGCCATTGGCTGATGGCGATTCGCTGCTTTGCGTGGTGAAGACTTTTGCCGGAGTAGAGAAGGAGAGCGAACTCTATCTCTTTAATCAGAATTGGCAAGAGCAGGATGCCAGCAGGATTTTCGATGGGAAATCATTGCAGGAACTGACTTCTTCGCTTGTAGCTAAACCCGATACGATGAGCGAGGCTCGGTTTGATGAACTCAAGGGGAAAATTGAACTCAAAATCGTGAGTGCTTTGCTTCTGCAACACGAAAACAGCCTCGTAGTGCGCTTGGCTTTACCTTTCCTGTCTGCTGATGATAAGAAGGCTGTAAATGCAATAAAAGTGCAAAGAAAGTTTAATTGGAATGGTAAAACTTTTAAGGAGAGTTAAATTCTTGAAGTTTTTTGCTATAAACTATTGCAGGTTACAAGATTATTTGTACCTTTGCATCGTGTTTTTCATGGTATTAGATTATTAAGGTTAATAAAAGATTGGTTGTCGTGAGACAATCAATTTTTTTTTGTCCCTATCTGAAGGCATCAGCCCCTTGTCTTACCCATCGGCTGGAGGCCGTTGGTTCAGACCGCAGGGCGATGTTTAGAAGATAACCATTCCGATGATACCGCAGACGAAAAGCAGCAGGATAGGGTTGGTCTTTCTGAATTTTGTGAAGTAGAAGGCAGCCAGAAACAGCACGATGCTTGCTCCGAAGACAAACGGATTGTCGGTTGGTGATCCGAAGTTCTCTTTATTCATCAGGAGAACGGCGGCAGCAGCTATCAGTCCGATGATGGCAGGGCGGAGTCCCGCAAAGATATCCTTTACGATTTTAGAATCCTTGTGCGTAATCAGATAGCGGCTGATGAGAATCATGATGATGAAAGGCAGCCACATGATGGAGAGCGAAGCCAATACCGAACCCAGACAGGCTGCCCAGGTAGGATAGCCGTCGTGAAGGCAGGCGGTATAACCTACGTAGGTGGCACAGTTGATGCCGATAGGTCCCGGTGTAGACTGGCTGATAGCCACAATATCCGTAAACTCAGCATTGGTAAGCCAATGGTTCTTCACTACCGTCTCGTTATGGATGAGCGAAAGCATCGCATATCCGCCACCAAAATTAAATGTACCAATCTTGGTAAATATCAGAAATAACTTGAAGAATAACATAATCTCTATATTTTTTACCTTTTTACCTTTTTACTTTTTTACCTTTCCATAGAGCCAGCCCAGCACACCGGCTGCGATGATGATGTAGATGGGGGAGATACCGAAAGCTGCAATCAGCAGACAGCAGACAACGGGAATCCAGATGTTGTAGCGGTTGATGTTTGCCGTCTTTGCCATCTTGAAGCAAGGCGCAGCGATGAGCGCTACCACGGCAGGGCGCACACCCATGAAGAATTTACCCACCCAATAATTGTCCTTGAAATGCTGGAAGAACATGGCGATGATGAGAATAGCGATGATAGAAGGCAGGGCTATGCCAATGGCACCCACAATGCCTCCCCAGACACCCTTCAGCTTATAGCCGATATGACTCGCCATGTCGATGGCGAAGATGCCCGGAGTGGTCTGAGCCACTACCATGATATCCATGAACTCCTGTTTGTCCATCCACTTGTTCTTGTCTACAAATTCCTGTTCCATGATCGGTATCATGGCGTAGCCTCCACCTAGCGTGAAAGCCCCGATTTTATTGCACGTGAGGAAAAATTTTACTAACATATCTGTTGTTTCTATATTACTTTTCTCTTATATCTGTTGAAATCGGCTGCAAAAATACACATTATTTGTTAAATATGCTAGCTTTCATGCGGATAATTTTCAAAATCGTGTGCTTTTTACCCGAAAATTTGTATCTTTGCAGCTAATATTTTATAATAAAAAGACATTAAACTATGAATCTGAAAGTACGCCTAGCAGTGATGAACTTCCTGGAGTTTGCAGTTTGGGGAGCTTATCTCACGTCTATGGGCAACTATCTCGGCAAGGCTGGGATGGGTGCCGAGATTTCCTGGTTCTATACCATACAGGGAATCGTGTCTATTTTTATGCCTACATTGATGGGCATTGTGGCAGATAAGTATATCCAGCCGCAACGTCTTTTGGGCTATTGTCACCTTTTGGCAGGAGCAGCCATGATAGGTCTGTTCGGTATGGGACAGGCTAGTCAGACTCCTAATGAGGCAATGTTTATTGCCGTTTACACCTTCAGCGTGGCTTTCTATATGCCTACATTGGCATTGTCAAATACTTCGGCATTCAGTATATTGAAGAGCAACGGGCTCGACACCGTGAAGGCTTTTCCGCCAATTCGTGTGTTCGGAACCGTGGGCTTCATCCTCACGATGTGGATTGTGAACTGTGCTACCTGGGACAACGGTTCATTCTCGTTCCTGTTGAGCGAGAACGCCCATAAGTTCCAGTATACCCATTATCAGTTCCTGGTATCGGGTGTGCTCAGTATTCTTCTCTTCCTCTATTGCTTCTCATTGCCAGCCTGTCCTATCGTGAAGAAAGAGACAAAGAGCTGGGTAGAGACATGGGGTTTCGATGCCTTCAAACTCTTCAAGAGCCGTGAGATGGCGATGTTCTTCATCTTCTCTTGCATGCTCGGTATGAGTCTGCAGGTAACCAATGGCTATGCCACTCCGTTCATTACCAGTTTCAAGGGCGATCCTGCTATGCTCGATACTTTTGCAGCTAACAATGCTACGCTCCTGGTATCCATCTCTCAGGTGGCAGAGGCGCTCTGCATCCTGCTGATTCCGTTCTTCCTGAAGCGTTATGGCATCAAGGTTGTGATGCTCATCGCCATGATGGCATGGGTTTTGCGATTCGGTTTCTTCGGATTGGGTAATCCTGCATTTCCGGGTGTTACCTTCTTCATCCTCTCATGCATCGTTTACGGTGTAGCCTTCGACTTCTTCAATGTGTCGGGCGGTCTGTTTGTAGACCAGAAATGTGATGTGAAGGTAAGAGCATCGGCTCAGGGACTGTTCATGCTGATGACCAACGGTCTGGGAGCATCTATCGGAACCATTCTTGCAGGTATGGTCATCAACCATTACTGCCACTGGACAGATGATGGCTACCTGATGGGTGACTGGAAAACCTGCTGGTTCATCTTTGCCGGTTATGCGCTCGTGGTAGCAGTAGCCTTTGCTGTCCTCTTCCGTCCGAAGAAAGAACAGAAATAAGGAAGAAAAAGTGTCATACTCAACGCGAGAGTAAAAACAGAATGTTACGTAAGAATATAAATAAATTTAAATAAAGAAAGGGTACATAATGATGTTGTACAAACTTAAACTCGCTGCCTGCTTTGGCATTCCGGAAGCTTCCGGGACATGTATTATTAGTTTGGTAGACGAATCCGAAAAAAGAGCTTTGTCTATTATGACTAATGAATATGTAGCAGAGCAGCTGAAGGCATGTAATTCGAAAACTTCTGATTTTAAAAATGATGTGATCTCTGTACTTTGGACACTATTTGACAGGCTCAATGTAGACGATTTCTATCTCGAATTCGATGCTACGCCAGAGAGGGGAGTATATGCTACTCTTGTGAATAAAATCACAAATGAACGTATGAGCATCAAGACTGACCAGGCTGTGTTGCTGTCTGTGGCTGCGGATATAGAAATGTATACAACAGAGCTGGTTATAAAGGAAATTTCTACTCCTTTTAATAAAAATGATATGAGCTCGGCTTCTTGTGCAGTACCTATTTCGGCTTTGCCAGACCAGATGCTCGAAAAAGCATTGGATTGTGCCATTAATGAAGAAGATTACGAAACAGCCTCAGCCATTCGTGATGAGATAGAGCGCCGCAAAGGCAAAAAAAGTGAATAATTAAAGGATATTCTTACGGAATAACAGAAAATTAAGAAGAAAAAGTAACAATAAGAGGAAATGAAAGAAGTTAGATTTTTCTATGTGCCAGATGCGGCTACACAGACAGAACTGCCTCAGGAAGAGGCTACTCATGCACTCAGGGTTTTGCGTATCCAGGCGGGGGACGAATTGTTCCTGATGGATGGCAAGGGGGTGTTCTACCGTGCAGAAGTTTCGCTGGCTACCAACAAACGGTGCATCTATGAGGTGAAGGAGGTTATGCCGCAGCAGCCTGCCTGGCGCGGACACATTCACCTGGCCATCGCCCCGACAAAGATGATGGACCGCATTGAATGGATGGCAGAGAAGGCTACGGAAATCGGCTTCGATGAAATCTCTTTCCTCAACTGCAAGTTCTCTGAACGCAAGGTCATCCGCATAGACCGCATAGACAAGATTGTGGTTTCTGCCGTCAAGCAGAGCCGCAAGGCTTGGAAACCTGTGGTCAACGAACTGCAGAACTTTAAAGATTTTATTACTACTCCCCGCAATGGCAGAAAGTTTATCTGTCATTGTTATGAGGAGATAGAAAAGAAAGACTTTTTTGCCGAGATTTCCAAGTCATGTCCAGCTGATGATTCTGCCGGAGCAGCCCAGGAGGGTGCCGATGACATCACCGTGCTGGTAGGGCCTGAGGGCGATTTCTCTATCGATGAGGTGAGACTGGCCCTGGAAAACGGATATGAGAGTGTTTCGCTTGGCACCAGTCGCCTCCGTACGGAAACAGCAGGATTGGTGGCTGTCAACATGTGCCATCTGGCAAGAGCTTTATAATATTTACTAGTGTGATGAAAAGATTGCATAAGAGTTTGATGTTCATGTGCTTGGCAGTTGTATTGGGATTGCTGAGCTCATGCTCGGGCACTGACTATCTCAATGCCATTCCAAAGAAAAATACTGCGCTCATCTCTGTTGATATGCAGCAGATGGCATCCGGAAAAAGCGATGAAGACAAGGCGGGAATGCTCAAGTCTCTGCTGCACGTTGAGGATGCATCGAAGTGTGGCATCGACATCTCTGAGAAGATATTCCTCTTTGAGAGTGTTGATGGCAACCTCGGACTTTGTGCCAAGGTGAGCGATGAGGGCGATGTGGAAGACTGGCTTGCTTCGCTTGCCAAACAGCATATCGCTACAGAGGTGAAGGAGCGTAAAGGCTTTCATTTCTCTGTATTGAAAAATTCGTGGCTGGTCGGCTTTTCTGATCAGGCACTCCTCGTTATGGGACCGGTTGTAGCCGATGCGCAGGCCCAGCTCCAGCAGCAGATGGTGAAATATCTGAAGGCTGATGAGGACGAAGGTATTACCGCATCGCCTATGTTCGAGCGACTGGAAACCATCACTTCGCCTATGGCTATGGTGGCTCAGGCTCAGGCGCTGCCGGAGAAGTTCGTAGCTCCATTTACCCTTGGCACGCCTAAGGATACCGACCCTTCGCAGGTAGTGATTGCTGCCGAGATGGACGTGAAAGACGGTATCCTGCAGGTGAAGGGAGAAACCTTCTCCTTTAATAAAGAAATAGATGAGGCCCTGAAGAAGGCGGCTCAAACCTATCGTCCGATTAAAGGCAGCTACGTTAAGTCGATGCCTGCTGATGCCCTGGCGGGTATCTTCATGAACGTAAAGGGCGAGCAGTTCCTGCCGATGATGCAGAGCAACCGCAGCCTTCAGACCCTCCTGATGGGTATCAACCAGGCCATCGACATGGATAATATCATCCGTAGTGTGGATGGGGATATGGCTATCGTGATGCCTTCGCTTACAGATAACAACATGCAGATGACGATGGCTGCTAAACTGTCGCATGCCAAGTGGCTGGGCGATGTTGATTATTGGAAAACTTCATGTCCGGCTGGTGCGAAGATAGCCAATTGGGGAAAGAATGCTTACTTCTATACCGATGGCAAGACCTCGTTCTATTTCGGTGTGACGGATGACAAGCAGTTCTTTAGCGGTAGCGACCAGCTGATGGCGCAATATGCCGTGAAACCAAGTAATCATCCGATAGATGCAAAGATTCAGAAGCTCATCGTAGGTCAGAAACTGGCAATGGTCATCAATCTAGCCAAGAGTTCTGATAGTGACGGCTCGGGCAAGGATGATGCCATCTCTACCGTAACCGGTCTGCTCACCCCAGTCTTCGGAAATCTTACTTCGGTGGTCTATACTTTAAAGGTAAAAAGGTAAAAAGGTAAAAGGGTAAAAAGGTAAAAGGGTAAAAAGGTAAAAAAGACCTTATCCCCCTTGAGCCCCCGTTCCTAGCGATTCCATCGCTAGTCCCCCCAAGTCCTAATTTTAAAGGGAAAAAAGATAAAACATTAAATAAAAGAACAAAGTGGAAAAGATTCAGCTTCATTCCGTTCTCCCGCAGGTCTTCGCCCAGCGCAATGACCTGAATTCGGAGATATGGAAGCAGGATGTTACCTTCGAGAAAGGTCATCTTTATCTTATCGAGGCAGAGAGTGGCAGCGGAAAGAGTACTTTCTGCAGCTATGTGCTCGGCTATCGTCACGACTACAGCGGAAGCGTGATGTTCGACAATGATGTTACCGCCAACTATAAGGTGAAAGATTGGGTAGAGATGCGCAAGCGTCACATCAGCCATCTCTTTCAGGAACTCCGTCTCTTCCCTGAGCTTACTGCCCTGGAGAATGTAGAAATCAAAAACAAGATAACCGGATTCAAGACGCGTGAGCAGATTCTTAAATGGTTTGATATGCTCGGTATTGCTGATAAGGTAGATGCCAAAATCGGCAGAATGTCGTTCGGACAGCAGCAGCGTGTGGCAATGATGCGTGCGCTCTGTCAGCCTTTTGACTTCATTCTGGCTGATGAGCCTATCAGTCACCTCGACGACAACAATTCGCGCATCATGGCAGATATCATGATGACCGAAGCGAAGGAGCAGGGGGCTGGCGTCATCGTAACCAGTATCGGTAAGCACATGGACTTAAACTATGAACATATATTTAGATTATGAATTTGGTTTGGAAATTATTGCGTCAGCATATCAGTATACCTCAGTTTGCGGGCTTTGCCTTCGCCAATCTCTTCGGTATGCTCATCGTTCTTTTCGGCTTTCAGTTTTATAAAGACGTGCTGCCTGTCTTCACTCAGCAAGACAGTTTCATGAAAGCCGACTACCTCATCATGAGCAAGAAGATAGGTATGGGAAATACCATCAGTGGCCGTTCCAATACCTTCTCGGGTTCAGAAATAGATGAAATCGGTGGTCAGAAGTTTGTAAAGAAGATAGGAAAATTCACCTCTACTGAATATAAGGTTGATGCCCAGATGGGTGTAAACGGCGTGAACGTTCTGAACAGCGAACTCTTCTTCGAGAGTGTGCCTGACGGTTTTGTTGATGTGCCGCTCAAGGACTGGAAATATACACCGGGAACTCAGGAGGTGCCAATCATCCTCCCGCGTACCTATATTAATATGTATAACTTCGGTTTCGCCCAGAGTCATTCGCTCCCTAAAATCAGCGATGGACTGATGGGCATGATCGATTTCAATATCCAGATTCAGGCTGGCGGCAAGAAAGAGCAGTTCAAGGGAAAGGTTATCGGTTTCTCTTCGCGACTCAACACCATCCTCGTTCCTCAGGCATTCATGGACTGGAGCAATCAGGAATTTGCGCCAAACCAGAAGAGCGATCCTAACCGTCTGATTGTGGAGGTGGGCAATCCTGGAGATGAGAATATCACCAAATACCTGGATGATAATGGTTATGAGGTAGAGACAGATAAGCTGGATGCAGAGAAGACTACCTATTTCCTCCGCATGATGGTATCGATGGTGATGATTATCGGTTTGGTTATCTCTGTCTTGAGTTTCTATATTCTGATGCTCAGCATCTATCTGCTGGTTCAGAAGAATTCTTCTAAGTTGGAGAACCTTCTTCTGATAGGTTACAGTCCGAACAATGTAGCAAAACCATATCAGGTGCTCACCATTGCGCTGAATATCGTGGTACTCATCATCGCCTGGATCATCCTCTTCTTCCTTCGCGATTACTACATGGGCTTCATCGAAACCCTCTTCCCTGATATCGACGAGGGCACCATGCTTCCAGCCATCGCTCTAGGTCTGCTTCTGTTCCTGATAGTTTCTATCCTGAACATCGTAGCCATCCGTCGCAAGGTAATGAGCATCTGGCAGCGAAAGGAGTAGGGGCGCCCAGCCAGCCTCGCTCTTAAAGCCAGCAGTAGGGGTAAAGCCAGCCCGTAAGTGAGCCCAGCCTCCGTTCCAGGCGATTCCATCGCCTGTCCTCGAAGATCAGTCCCCCGCTTTTACCCCCGAAAAAAAAACTATAAGCAAACCCCCGTTATAAATAACAAATTAAAGGAAATCTGCGTTATTTGCTTAACGCAGATTTTTTTTATGTTATAAAACACTATTTTTCATGCTTTTGTAACAATTAAAAGAGATTTTTTTATTAATTTTGCAAACGATAACAATATAAGAGGGGGTTATATCCCCAAGTTTTAATAATTTTATATAATAAAAGGTATGCAGAAAAGATTGCATTTATTAGTGGCTTTGCTGGCCTTTATGGTAACCACAGCCATGGCGCAGATTACCACATCTAGCGTTAGTGGTAAAATTACAGCTAATGGCGAAGACGTCATAGGCGCTACAATCAAGATTGTTCACCAACCTTCTGGTACAGTCTATCGTGCAGTGACCAACATCGATGGTCGTTATTCTATTCAGGGTATGCGCCCGGGTGGACCTTATGTTTTGGAAGTAACCTACGTGGGTTACAAGAACAAGCAGGTAAAGGGCATTTCTCTTTCTCTTGGTCAGAATACAGTCTTGAATGAGACTTTGGCTGAAGATGCAGCTCAGTTGGAAGACGTGGTAGTTGTAGCCAATCGTAACAACAACATGCGCACCGACCGTGCTGGTGCAACAACAAGTATTAATGCCGACCAAATAGAGGTTGTTCCTACCGTATCCCGTAGCATGAACGACCTCTTGAAGTTGACTCCACAGGGTGCCAACGTAGGTAGCGGTTTCTCTGTAGGTGGTGGTAACTACCGTCAGTCTTACGTTACTGTGGATGGTGCAGCGTTCAACAACGCTTTCGGTATTGGTGGTAACCTGCCAGGTAGCGGCTCACCAATCTCTCTCGATGCATTAGATCAGATTTCAGTATCTTCATCTCCATACGATGTTCGTTTGAGTGGATTTACAGGCGGTGCTATCAGTGCCGTAACCAAGAGCGGTACCAATGATTTCAAGGGTACAGCTTATATGTACACTACCAACTCTCACTTGCGTGGTAACAAGGTAAGCGATTATGAGTTGAATCGTCTCCAGTCTCATTCTACTACATGGGGTGCCAGCTTCGGTGGTCCTATCATCAAGGATAAGTTGTTCTTCTTTGCCAATGGTGAGTATCAGAGCAACATCTCTGCTGGTCCTTCTGGTACAGCTCGTCTCAGCACTTCTGATGAGTGGAGTCCTTCTAATGGTACCGTTCACCGTCCATTGGTGAGCGATATGGACAATATGCTCTCATTCCTTCAGAATAAATACAATTATAACCCAGGTCGCTATCAGGGTTATTCTCTCGATACTCCTTCTTATAAGTTCTTGGCTCGTATCGACTGGAACATCAATGAGAACAACAAGATCAACTTGCGTTTCTCTAAGAGCCACGAGAAGGATTCTAAAACTCCATCTAACTCTACATCTCCATTCAAGGATTATGTGATTTATCCTGGTGGCACATCTGATGGCGTTTCTATCTCAGGTGGCAAGAGCCAGTCTGGTCGTACAGCCAATGCTGGTCTCTATTTCGAGAGTTCTCGTTATGATGAGGTGAAGAACTTTACCTCTTTAGCTGGTGAGTGGAATTCTAAGTGGGGTGGCGTTCAGAACGTGCTCCGTTTGACATACTCTTATCAGGATGAGCCTCGTTCTTACGTAGGTGGTATATTCCCTACTGTGGATATCTTGAAGGATGGTGCTTATTATATGGGCTTTGGTCCTGATCCATTTACAGAGGGCAACCTCCGTCAGGTAAAGACATTCGTAGCTACTGATGAGGCTTCTTGGACTATGGGCATCCAGAATTTCACTGCTGGTGTTCAGTTTGAGACCAATAAGGCAGTGAACGGCTTCGGTGCCGCTTCTGCTGGTTACTATGTATACGATTCTCCAGAGGCATTTATGGCTGGCGGTGCTCCATCTGCTTATGGTGTAACATTCCCTATGGATGGCAGCGGTCAGTTTAAGGCTACTATGAAGTATCAGCAGTTCTCTGCTTATATTCAGGATCAGGTAAACTTCTCTGAGCGTTTCCGCTTGACAGCAGGTTTGCGCTTCGAGTTGCCTATCTACCCAGAGTTGGAGAACAACTACAATAAGAATTTTGCTGCATTGGAGTGGAAAGACAATAATGGCAATATGAACAAGTATACCACAGACCAGTTGCCAGATGCTCCATTAACTGTTTCTCCTCGTGTAGGTTTCAACTGGGATATCCTTGGCAATCACAAGCTTGTACTCCGTGGTGGTACAGGTTATTTCGTCGGTCGTTTGCCATTTGTATGGCTCGTATCTGCTGTAGGTAACGCTGGTTGCGGTCAGTATACATATTTCTATCCTAAAAAAGCAAATTCTGTCGCAGATTACGTGATGGATAAGTTCTATGTAAACCGTGATGATCAGGTTAAGAGACTCCAGGAGTTGGGCTTGGCTGTCAATCGTGATGAAGCTGCTGCTCCTGAATTTCCTACCATCATCGACAAGAAGTTGAAGATGAATGCTACATGGAAGACTTCTTTGGCATTGGATGCTAAGTTGCCTTATGATATCGACTTCTCTTTGGAGGGTATCTATAGCCGCGACTTCAACCCAGCTACAGTTGTCAATGTGGATCGTTATTGGGATGGTGAAAAGAAGATAGAATTAGCTAACTCTGGTGATATTCGTAAGTCTTTCTCTAGCAATACAAAGTCAAAGATTAATCCTTACTTAATTACCAATGCAGGTAACAAGGCTTACTACTATTCTATCACCGCATCTTTGGCTAAGAAGTTTGCATTTGGTTTGAACCTCTCTGCTTCTTACACCTATTCTAAGGCTAAGTCTTACGGTGATGGTATAGGCGACCAGGTTTCTTCTGCATACTATAACAACCGTTACTCTATCAACGGTAACAATGATAAGGAGTTGGGTTATGGTACATACGTAGCTCCTAACCGTTTGCTCATCTCTGCTTCTTACAAGAAGGACTATGCTAAGCACTTCGGTTCTGAGGTAGGTCTTATCTACGAGGGCATGAACATAGGTTATGCAGGTGGCTATAGCTGCACACGCTACTCATACACAATGACTAGCAACGTTGTTGGTGACTATGGTTCTAACAACCTCATCTTCATCCCAGAGTCTAGAGAGGCTCTCGACAAGTGGACATTCGTTGACTATGGTGGCTATACTGCTGAAGCACAGAAGAATGACTTCTGGAACTACATCAACCAGGATGATTACTTGAAGAATCACAAGGGTGAGTATGCTGAGCGTGGTGGTGCTGTAATGCCTTGGCATCATCAGTTGGACTTCAAGTTCAACCAGAACTTCTATCTCAACGTAGCAGGTCAGAAGAATACTCTTCAGTTTGGTGTAGATATCAAGAACCTTGCCAACTTGCTCAACAGCAGCTGGGGTCTTTACAAGACTGTCAACAACATGTCTCTCTTGAAGTATGACGCTACGAAGAATGCTTACCAGTTCCAGAAGAATGGTAAGGATGTATTGTCTAAGACATACACCAACTACACAAGCTTCAACTCTACCTATTCTATCCAGTTCTCTATCCGTTACATCTTCAACTAATGGGTGAGTTTTGGAAATCAGAATCTGTGTAGACTATCGTACTATACATTAGTATAATATCATTCCGATGCACTTCTCTTTTTCGAGGGAAGTGCATCTTTTTTTTCGTTTATTTGCATATTTTTGGTATAAAACATCATATTTCTCTGTTTTTCGCTTGCCATTTCAAAAGTTTTAGTTATATTTGCAGCAAAATCAGTTTTAGGAGGGGGGAAGCTCATGGTACGAGGTGGGCAGTTCTCTCTTTATTTATTCACAAAAGAATCTAAACAATATGCAGAAAAGATTGCAACTACTTCTGGCTTTGCTCGCCTTCGTGGTGACTTCGGCAATGGCTCAGATTACCACTTCGGGCATTAGTGGTAAAATTTCTTCCAATGGCGAAACCGTTATTGGGGCTACGGTTACTGCTACACACCAGCCATCTGGTACTATGTATCGTGCTGTAACAAATGTAGATGGTCGCTATACTATTCAGGGTATGCGTCCAGGTGGTCCTTACAAGGTAAGTATCTCTTATATCGGATATAAGGACAAGGTTTTCAACAATGTCAGTCTGAACTTGGGTGAAAGCCAGAATCTCTCTTGCTCTCTTCAGGAAGATGCCAAGCAACTTCAGGAGGTTGTTGTTTCAGGTAAGGCTGGTCTGAATGGTACGAAGACCGGTGCGGCCATGAGTATCAATGCTCAGCAGATAGCTGATATGCCTTCTATCTCGCACAGTATTGCGGACGTGGCTCGCCTGAATCCACAGCTTACTACAAACGGACAGTCTGGTTCTATGTCATTTGCAGGTATGAACAACCGTTATAATTCATTCCAGATTGATGGTGTGATGAATAACGACGTGTTCGGTCTTACTGCTAATGGCAGTAATGGTGGTCAGGCAGGATCTCAGCCTGTTTCTATGGAGACTATTGACCAGATTCAGGTAAATATCGCTCCTTTCGATGTTCGCCAGGGTGGTTTTACCGGTGGTGCCATCAACGCAGTAACCAAGAGTGGTACCAATGAATTCCATGGTAGTGGCTATTTCTATGGTAACAACCAGGATTTGGTAGGTCGCCATTATAAGAATATGGATGGTACCTATGCTCAGCCTTATGATGATGAGAAGGAAACTTTGTTCGGATTTACGCTCGGTGGTCCAATCATCAAGAACAAACTCTTCTTCTTCGCAAACTATGAGAATTCAGAAAAGTCGTACCCAACTCAGTATACCATCGATTCTCCAGATGTTAAGTTTGATTCAGATCTGGCTAAAAACCTGATGTCTAAGATTTACGACTTGGCTAACCGTCAGGGTTATGATTATGCAACTTCATGGGCAGATAAGGATAAGAACGTGAAGAGCCAGAAAGTTGGTTTGAAGTTGGATTGGAACATCAACGAGTTCAACAAGTTCTCTGTTCGTTGGAGTTATGTTGATGCCAAGCAGACGCTTGGTCTGGGTGGTATTGCCACATTGAATACTACCGACCACTTGTATGATTTCAAATCTAAGACTCATTCTTTCGCAGCAGAGTTGCAGAGCCGCATCTCACCAAATCTGAGCAATGAGGCACGTGTATCTTATGTTCGTGTTCGTGATGCGCGTACTTCTGGTCAGCCAGCTCCATCTATCACTATTTACAAGGTAGGAAATGGTACCGTGAATATCGGTAATGAATATTCTTCTATGGCTAATGGATTGAATCAGGATATCTATACGCTCGAAGATAACTTTACATGGTTCAAGGGTAATCATACGCTGACATTCGGTACACATAACGAGCTTTATAAGTTCTCTAATCTCTTCATCCAGAATCTCTATGGATGCTATTATTTTGATACTCCAGACGATTTCCTGAATTATTACAATGGTTGTGGAGCTGATGGCTTGGGAGGTGATGGTAAGTATATCAAGAACTTCTACTTCAAGCAGGCTAATGTTGAGGTGACCGGTAATCCTCGATGGGCACCTGAGTTTAGTGCAGCTCAGCTGGGCTTCTATGTACAGGACAAGTGGGATGTAACTGACAGTTTCCAGCTTACCTATGGTCTCCGTATGGATATGCCTCTGTTCTTTGATACTCCAGCCGAGAATGCTAAATTCAATGAGTGGGCAGCAGCTAAGGGATATGGTTTCAAGACCAATCAGAAACTTTCCAGTACGCCTATGTGGAGCCCTCGTGTAGGTTTCCGTTGGGACATTGAGAAGAACCGCAAATATATCCTTCGTGGAGGTATCGGTGTATTCACTGGTCGTATTCCTTTCGTCTGGTTGAGCAACAACTTTACGAATACTGGTGTGCAGACATCTTCTTACTCTGCAAAAAATAATTCTGCTGTGCAGCTCATCATGGATCCTAACAAGCAGACTCTGAATGCAGATAATCTGAAGGCTACGGGTAGTCAGGAAATCAATGTATTTGATAAGGACTTCAAGTTTACTCAGACCATGCGTGTTAACCTTGGTTTTGATTTCAATCTCCTGGGTATCGACTGGACTGCTGAGGGTATCTTCAGCAAGAGTCTGAATGATGTTTATTACAAGAACTTGGCTTATGAGGAGTCGGGTAAGACCTTGTCTCAGACCTCTTACATGAACTGGGATAACCGTCCTCTTTATACCAAGGTAGCAGATGCTAAGTCGTTTACCAACATCTATGCAATGTATAATACCAGCAAGGGCTACAGCTACAGCTTGTCTTTGTCTGCAGCTAAGCACTTTGCGTTCGGTCTTGATCTGAATGCATCTTATACATTCACTCACTCAGAGTCTGTAAGCAGTATGACCTCATCTGTTGCTCAGAGCAACTGGCGTAATACTCATACTTATCGCTTCTCAAACAACCCAGAATTGGCTAATAGTGGTTATAATGTGCCTCATACAGTGAAGGCTTCTGCTTTCTATCACTTCAACTGGGGAACCAACAAGTTGTTTACCACTACAGTAGGTCTTATCTACCAGGGTCAAAGCGGTTCTCCTTACTCTCTCGTTTATAGTGGAGATGTCAACGGAGATAATGGTACAAGTAATGACTTGATTTTCATCCCTACAGATGCGCAGGTAGACCAAATGCAGTTCTTGGGTACAGATGCTTATACTGCTGAGCAGCAGCGTGCTAATTTGAAGCAGTGGCTTGCTACTACTCGTTATGTGAAGGATCATCGTGGTGAGTACTTCGAGCGTTATGGTGATAACTTGCCATTCGAGAGTCATTTCGACTTCCACTTCGGTCAGAAGTTTGGCATCCGTACAGGCAAGTATGTACATGCTTTGGAACTGACTTTGGATATCATGAACGTGGCTAACCTCCTGAACAAGGATTGGGGCCGTACCTTCAGTAGTGGTTATAACAGCGAGATTATTTCTCCTATCACGTACAAGGGGGATGGTGTATTCCAGTTCGCTAACCCATCAGATATGCCTCTCAAGTATCCTAGCTCATACTACAGCCGCTGGCGTGGCCAGGTTGGTTTGAAGTATACATTCTAACAACATATATTGTCTTTTCTGACAACCTATCATTAATATAAAAAGATGGTGAATCATAAGTAAATGATTCACCATCTTTTTGGTTTTATAAGAACAAGTCTTTCTTTGGCATCTTTGCCATATATTTCTTCCTGAGTTTCTCGAAGAAAGCCATTGTGTCGTTAGAGAAACCATGGCCCTTCCATGTAGATGTGTTCGTGATGAGAATCCAGCATTGGTTATCCGGATATTTCAGAACGATAGCTGATGTGCCTGCCAGCGAACCTGTACGAATCCATGGCTTGTTGCTCTTTGGCGTATAGTTCCAACCGATAGAGTATTGGTGGTCAGCCTGCTCGCGCGTCATAAACTCGATGCTCTTCTTGCTGAGGATATCCTTGACATGTGGCAAACCATCGATGCTGGCAATAAAGCGGCTCAACTCTGCAGTCGAACCACACCAGGCACCTGCACCTGAAAGGCGAGGGAGGTCGGTATCGCCGTAGCATTTCTCTACCAGTCGTCCACTGTTGTTGTATTCATACACAGGGATGCTGCCCTGGTGCATGTAGTACTTCGTCTCGTTAGGGCGGCGGTCCTTTAAGTAAGTTCCCGCAATATGCATGTCGTAGCAGCCGGCTGGGTGGAGCACATACTTCTGCATGAAGTTTTCATATTTCATTCCGCTCTTCTTCTCGATAATCATGGAGAGAATCATGTAGCCCAGATTGCTGTAGCATTTGCCTTCGCCAGGAGTATAACCCAAGTGGCGCTTCAAGAGAATCTTGAGCAGGGTAGGGTGATCTGGAGGCGTAGTGAGATGGTTCTGCATCATGATGTAGCGGGTGGAAGATACCGGGTCGCCGGCATAATTGTTGAAACCCGCCTGATGGCGCAGCAGTTGTTCTACGGTAATGTCGTAATATCGCTTGTCCTTGATGCTGTTGTTATAAACGGTATCGCGCAGGATTCCCTTTCCGCCAAACACCTTTTCGTTCAGCTTGAGTTTCTTCATCTCCTGCAACTTCATGATACCTACGGCTGTAATCAGTTTCGATACGGAGGCAAAGCGCATCAGCATGTTAGGTTCCATCCTGGTGCCCCGCTCCTTATCCGCCATTCCGAATCCGCGGGCATAGAGTAGCGAGTCGTTGCGAGTGATGACGAGTTGGGCTCCATTGATTTCCCATCTCTTGAGATACCTTTCTATCACCGAGTCCATCTCATGATATTCCTTCCCCTCTGTCAGGGCATTTGAGATGGAATCGTTGATATGAACCTTAGGGAGCGAATCTGCCGCCTTGTTCTTGTCTGATGCTGATGTACAGCGAGATACACAGCTGTGTGTAGTCCATCCTACGATTGCTGTAAAGGTAAGCAATATGATTGCTATGCGTTTTTTTCTTAGTCGTCGTGCCATTTTATTTATTTTTTCATGTGCAAAGATAATGCAATCTTCTCAAAAAACAAAACATTGAAAATATATTTAAATTTATTTTGTATTGTCTCTGAATTATCGTACCTTTGTACCCGCATATAAAGTAAAACAATGAAGAAGATTATAAAAAAGGTATTAAGATCCATATTCTATATTGTAGTCATGTCGGTTCTGGCATTCCTCCCCGACTTCTGGCTTTGGCATATCGGGGTGAGTGAGTGGCCTTTGCCGCTAGCCATCTTATGGTGGGTTCCCTCGTTGTTGCTCGTTCTTGCCGAGGTGGGCTTGCAGATGGGATTCTTCCACAAGTTGTCAGTCCGTGTACTCTTTACCACGATACTTTTCTCGGCATTTCCTAAGGTTGTCTTCATCCTGTTCGATGCATTCCTACCTTGGTTCTTTGCTCTGATTCCTGCTTTGGGTGTGATTGGCTGGTTTGCCTTTGGTTTTATCGAGGGATGGAAGCGTTTGGAACTCAAACACATCACCTTTACCTCGCCCGATTTACCTCCTTATTTTGATGGTTACCGTCTGGTACAGATTACCGACTTTCATCTCGGTTCGTTTCCTCCCGGCAATGATTTCGTGCAGAAGGTGGTGGATGCGGCCAACAATGAAGAACCCGATATGATTCTCTTTACGGGCGACCTGGTCAATAACCAAGCCAGCGAAGTGGAGCCTTATCTGGATACGCTGAGGCAGCTTCATGCGTCAGATGGCATCTATTCTATCTGGGGAAATCATGATTATTGTGAATATGGCAACAATCATTCTATTGGCGCTTTGAAGAGAAACCGCCGTATGCTCTATGGTTATCAGGAAAGTCTGGGGTGGCATCAGCTGATGAACGAACATCATGTGGTGAGTCATGGTATGGCATCTATCGCTGTAATAGGCGTAGAGAATCCCGGTCAGCCTCCTTTCACCAATCGCAGTAATCTGAAGAAAGCGATGAAGGGGTTGAATCCAGATATGTTTAAAATCCTCTTGAGCCATGATCCTCACCATTGGCGCAGAGAAGTAGTTGGTAAGAAGATACAACTTACTCTGGCGGGACATACGCATGCCGGACAATTGAAAATAGGTAAATGGACGCCTGCCCGTATGGCTTTCAAAGAGTGGGGCGGAGCTTACCGCATTGGTGAGCAGATGCTCTATGTATCATCGGGTATTGGTGGTTCTTTCCCTTTCCGCCTAGGCGCATGGCCTGAACTGACAGTTATTACGCTGAAACGTGATTTATAGTTCTTAAAGATAACAAAACTGGTGTTTAAGTGTTAAAATACAGTTAAATATTAGCAGTTTGAACCATTGTGATGAAAAAAACGTGTTAAAAATTTGGTGGTTCGAATAAATGTTGTACCTTTGCACTAGTTTTCGCATATATTTGGGCAAATGGGGGGTGTCGTGAGATTGTACTCCATTTGTTTTTTGAAGCAAGGCGAAAATACTTCACATCAGAAGTAGCTGTTCACATTTTAATTTTACATTTAACATTGAAAACAATGAAGATTCCTGTAGAAGAACAATATAAATACGTAAAACTTACTCTCCCGGATGGAAGCAAGGCTGAAGGTCAGGCTGTCTTGTTGCATGCTTGTTGTGCACCTTGTTCGGGGGCTATCGTAGAATGTATGCTTCGTAATGGTATGAAGCCTACTGTATATTTCAGTAACAGCAATATCTATCCTCAGCAGGAGTATGATGTACGCAAACATGAACTGAAACGATTCCTGGAAGCCCAGAATGTACCTTATGTAGAGGATGAGTATAACCATCAGGAATGGCTTTCTGTTATCAAGGGCTTAGAAGATGAGCCCGAGCGTGGCAGCCGTTGTTCTGTCTGCTTTCAGTTCCGCCTCTCTCATGCAGCCAAGTATGCGCAGGAGCATGGATTTCACCTTCTTACTACCACGTTGGCATCTTCGCGCTGGAAGAATATCAGGCAGATAGATACTGCCGGTCATCTTGCCGTTGAGGCTTATCCTGATGTAGAATGGTGGGATATGAATTGGCGGAAGGGCGGTTTGCAGAATCGCCGAGGTGAACTCTTGAGAATCAATGAATTCTATAATCAGTTATATTGTGGTTGCGAATTCAGTATGAGATAAAAGAAAAAGCCCAGGGCGCATGCCCTGGGCTTTTAGTTTATGTGATATCTGTGTGAATCTGTGAATTCTGTAACGCTTAAGAAAGACCTGTAATCTCACCATTTACCACGTCGATGCGCTCAGCCTGTGGGCTCTTTGGCAAACCTGGCATACGCATGATAGGACCAGCGATGACTACAATCATCTCGGCACCCATATTTACGGTGATGTCGCGAACGTGGAGTTCGAAACCTTCTGTAGGACCGTATGCCTTGGCATCGGTAGAGAAACTGTACTGAGTCTTGGCAATACAGATAGGGAACTTTTCTGCACCCAGCTTCTTTATCTCTTCAATCATCGCCTTGGCAGAATCGCTCAAAGTTACGCTGCCTGCTCCGTAAAGATTGAATGAAACCTTTTCTATCTTCTCCTCAACGGTATCGTTATCATCGTAAGCAAAATAGAGAGGGGCTGATGGACGCTCATCGATGGTCTTCACTACGAGGTTGGCAAGTTCAATAGCACCGTTTCCGCCTTCGGCAAAGGCGCTGTTTACGGCGAAACCGCAACCCATTTCCTCGCAATGCTTGCGCAATACTTCAATCTCTTCAGCTGTATCGGTAGCAAACTTGTTGAATGCAATCACTACAGTCTGACCAAAGCTCTGCAGGTTCTTTACGTGCTTGTCGAGATTCCAGTAACCGGCTTCCATACCTGCAATGTTTGGTTTCTTGATATCTTCCAGAGCCACACCACCATGCATCTTCAACGCCTGGAGGGTAACAACGAGTACGGTGAGGTCTGGTTGTAAACCTGTCTTGCGGCATTTGATGTCATAGAACTTCTCTGCACCGAGATCAGCACCGAATCCTGCCTCTGTAATGGCATAGTCGCCATACTCAAGAGCGGCAGCTGTAGCCATGACAGAGTTGCAGCCATGAGCAATGTTGGCAAAAGGACCGCAATGAACAAATGCCGGTGTTCCCTCTGTTGTCTGAACCAGATTTGGTTTCAATGCATCAAGAAGGAGAGCAACAATACTGCCACCTACACCCATATCCTTTACGGTAAATGGCTTGTCGTCCTCGGTGATGCCCAGGAGGATGTTATCGATACGGCGACGAAGATCATCGATGCTTGTTGCGAAACACATGATAGCCATAATCTCAGAAGCTGGCGTAATATCGAAACCAGACTCTGTCTCGATGCCGTTCTTATCTCCTATACCGGTGATGATGCGGCGCAAACCTCTATCGTTCACATCCATGACGCGACGCCAAAGAATCTTCTTGAGTTTGAAACCCTCTGCTTCGTGCTGGAAACGGTAATTGTCCAGAAGGGCAGAGATCATGTTGTTGGCTTCTGTGATGGCATGGAAATCGCCGGTGAAGTGGAGGTTGATCTTATCCATTGGTACGAGCTGGGCATAACCGCCACCTGCTGCGCCACCCTTCATGCCAAAGCATGGACCGAGAGATGGTTCGCGCAAGGCTACGACTGACTTCTTGCCAATCTTCTGCATGCCCAATGCGAGACCTACAGATACCGTAGTCTTACCATTACCAGCCTTTGTAGGACTGATAGCTGTAACAAGGATGAGATGATGATTCTTAAACTTGTTGGTGTCAATCTTGTCCGTAGTAATCTTAGCGATGTAACGGCCGTAGTTTTCCACTTGGTCTTCATGGATTCCAAGTTCTGCTGCCACTTCATTGATAGGGCGCATTTTTACTGATTTAGCTATTTCAATATCTGTCAACATAAAAAGTAATGTTTTGTATTTTGAGTGCAAAGGTACGGAAAAGAATTCATATAAATGCATAGGAATGTATAAAAAAACAAAATAAAATATCCTTCTTCTTTAAAAGCCACCAAGGCAGACCGCCCATTTCCAAATGACGAAGTTTAAAAAAGGTAAATTATAGGGTTTTGTCGTGTGAATGTAGTACCTTTGCAAGCGAATTTATATTTTATAGTACGTATGAACAAGTCTTTAGCATTAGCTCATTTTCAGACGAGCTTTCAGTTTATCACGCATCAGAACGAGCGCTTCTCTTATCTCGAAGGAGCCTATCTGGCACTTATCGGAGGATGTGATTGGGTTCAGCTTCGCATGAAAGGTGCTACCGATGAAGAGGTTGAGCCTATAGCCCGTAAGTTAAAGTTGGCTTGCGAGGGTGTCGGTGCAACTTTTATCCTCGATGACCGTGTAGAACTCGTGAAGAAGTTACAGATAGATGGTGTGCATCTTGGAAAGAATGATATGCCGGTTGATGAGGCCCGTAAGTTCCTGGGTGATGAATTCATTATCGGAGGAACAGCCAATACATTTGATGATATTCGCCGTTTGCATGAACAGGGGGCTGACTATATCGGTTGTGGTCCGTTCCGCTATACTACTACCAAGGAGAAACTCTCTCCGGTGTTGGGTATAGAAGGTTATCGCCAGATTATTGAGCAGATGAGGGAGCATGAAATCTCTCTGCCTATGGTAGCCATTGGAGGTTTGACCCCAGACGATATAGATCCGCTTGCAGAATTGGGCATCGGTGTGGCAATGAGCGGTACCATCCTGAATGCGGAGAACCCTGTTACCATGACACGTCAGATTCATGACAAGTGTTTCGGATTATTCATGGAAAATCTCAATCATTTTTTTGAGAATCAGTAGAATGATACTCATAAATGATGATTTTGCATAGAAAAGAGAAGAAAGTTTCGGTTTTCTTCTCTTTTCTCATTTTATTGTTGTAACTTTGCATCCGCATTGCAAAACTGTTGCAAGCCAATTACAAATAATGAATTTAAAAGACATGAAATTAATAGTGGGAATTAACTTAGGAAATATAGGAAAAACAGATGCTGTCGGAAAGAACGAGAACATCATGATATACGCACCTTCAGATAAAGGTGCTTAAAAACCCGGGCACAAACGTGTTCGGGCTTTTTTTATTTTACTATATATAATAGGTGTAAAACCAACTCAAAATAGATAGTGTGTGCAAAATATATAATTATTAACTTTATAAAAAAAAGGTATTAAAATGATGAAAACAGAATGGAGAGGTTTCAAAGGAAACATGTGGCAGAGTGAAGTGAATCTTCGTGATTTCATTCAGAACAACTACACTTGTTATGACGGCGATGAGTCGTTCCTTGCAGAACCAACTCAGGCAACTAACACCCTTTGGGGTATGTTGAAGGAACTCCAGAAGGAGGAGCGCGCCAAGGGTGGTGTGCTTGATATGGAAACAGAAATCGTTTCAGGATTGACAGCTTATGGTGCTGCCTATATCGGTGAAGGTACCAAGGATTTGGAGAAAGTGGTAGGTCTTCAGACTGATAAGCCTCTGAAGCGTGCCTTCATGCCTTACGGTGGTATCAAGATGGCGGAGCAGGCTTGTACAACATATGGCTATCAGCCTTCTGAGAAGCTCCACGAAATCTTCCACAAGTATTGCAAAACTCATAATGATGGCGTATTCGATGCTTATACTCCAGAGATGAAGCTCGTTCGCCATAACCACATTCTTACCGGTCTTCCTGATACTTATGGTCGTGGACGTATCGTAGGTGACTATCGTCGTGTGGCGCTCTATGGTATCGACTTCCTCATCGAGGAGAAGAAGAACGACCTCGCTAACATGGGCGACCGTGAGATGATTGACGACGTTATCCGTCTCCGTGAAGAGGTTGCTATGCAGATTAAGGCGCTCAAGGGCTTGAAGGAGATGGCTCAGTTGTATGGCTACGATATCAGCCAGCCAGCTAAGAACGCTCGTGAGGCTGTTCAGTGGTTGTACTTCGGTTACCTCGGGGCTGTGAAGACTCAGAATGGTGCTGCGATGTCTGTAGGCCGTATCTCTACATTCCTCGATATCTATATCCAGCGCGACTTGAACGAGGGTACTCTTACCGAGGATGAGGCTCAGGAGCTCATCGACCACTTGGTAATGAAGTTCCGTATGGTTAAGTTCGCCCGTATCCCTTCATACAACGAGCTCTTCACCGGCGACCCGGTTTGGGCTACTCTCGAGGTAGGTGGTATGGGTCAGGATGGCCGCTCAATGGTTACCAAGAACGACTTCCGTTTCCTCCACACATTGGAGAACATGGGTCCTTCACCTGAGCCAAACTTGACCGTACTCTATAGCTCTCGCTTGCCAAAGGCATTCAAGCACTACGCTTCTCTGATCTCTGTCAAGACAAGCTCTATCCAGTATGAGAACGATGACGTAATGCGCCCAGTTTGGGGTGACGACTATAGCATCTGCTGCTGTGTATCTGCTACACAGACAGGTAAGGAGATGCAGTTCTTCGGTGCACGTGCCAACTTGGCTAAGTGCTTGACCTACGCTGTATCTGGCGGTGTTGATTCAAAGACACGCGAGCAGTGCGGTCCTAAGTATCGCGCCGTTGAGGGTGATGTGTTGACATACGAGGAGTTCATGCCACGTTTCATGGATATGATGGACTGGTTGGCTGGCGTTTATGTGAAGACATTGAACCTCATCCACTACATGCACGATAAGTACTTCTACGAGGCAGCAGAGTTGGCGCTCATCGATACAGATGTTCGTCGTACTTTCGCTACAGGTATCGCTGGTTTCAGCCACGTGGTTGACTCTATCTCAGCTATCAAGTATGCCAAGGTAAACATCGTCCGTGATGAGACCGGTTTCCCTCTCAGCTTCAAGACCGAGGGCGATTTCCCACGTTATGGTAACGATGATGAGCGTGCTGATGAGATTGCAGTATGGTTGCTCAAGACCTTCATGAACATGATCAAGAAGCATCATACATACCGCAATTCTGAGCCTACTACATCTATCCTGACTATCACATCAAATGTAGTATACGGTAAGTACACCAGCAACATGCCTGATGGTCGTCCAGCCGGTGCTCCATTGGCTCCAGGTGCTAACCCATCTTACGGTGCAGAGAAGAACGGTCTTTTGGCTTCATTGAACTCAGTTGCTAAGTTGCCATACGAGTATGCTCTTGATGGTATCTCTAATACTCAGACCATCAGTCCAGGTGCCCTCGGACACAACGACGAGGAGCGTGCCCAGACATTGGTAGGTGTATTGGATGGTTACTTCAACCAGGGTTCTCACCACCTGAACGTGAACGTATTCGGTATCGACAAGCTCAAGGATGCGATGGAGCACCCAGAGAAGGAAGAGTACCAGAACTTCACCATCCGTGTAAGTGGTTACGCTGTTAAGTTCATCGACTTGACACGCGAGCAGCAGCTCGACGTAATCGCTCGTCAGGCTCACGAGAGACTCTAAGGAAGTGAAGAATGAAGAGGGAAGAGTGAAGAATTCTCTTGTCTCTTTGTAACCTATAGATTGCCCGCTAGATTTTCTTTCCGAGGATATTTAGCGGGCTATTTTAGCTTATTTAACTGCAAAATAGAACAAGATATTGATAATTTTACTATCTTTGCGGTATGAAATTGAATATAGAACAAAAAACAACTCTTTGGAGTGAAGGAGGAAAGTTTTGCCTGGATTTAGCCAAACTTATATTTGGTGGTATCATCTTGGCAAGTATTATGAAAAAGGATATAGATACAGGGAAACTTTTAGTTTTTGGTGCTCTCATAACACTGTTTCTTGCTGTATTTGGATTCTTTTTAATATTAATGTCTAAAGATAAAAATAAGAAAGGAAAATAAATATGGAACTATTAGTGTTTATGGGATTTTTTGCTCTGCTTGCTGGTGTTTTTACCCTATGGGCTTACAATGATTATCGTAAAATGTAGGCTTAATTGGGCTTCTTGTTTTTAATCATTTCTAAAAAGATAAAATAATATGGGTGTATTTCTTTTTTTAGGTGTTATAGCCTTATTTATGAGTCTTTTTGCATTGTGGGGAGTATATGATCTTCGAAAGAATGCATAAGGGTTTTGTTCACAGCATAGAGAGCTTTGGTTCAGTAGATGGACCAGGCATCAGATTTTTGATTTTTCTGCAAGGTTGTCCGATGCGCTGCCAGTTCTGCCACAATCCGGATTCATGGAAGATGGGAGTGGGAGAGGAATGGAGTGCTGATGACCTGCTGGATAAGGCAGAGAGATTCAAGAGTTATTGGGGAGATAAGGGCGGAATTACCGTGAGCGGTGGAGAAGCCCTGATGCAGATAGACTTTCTCATCGAACTTTTCGAGAAAGCCCATCAGCGTGGCATCAACACTTGTCTTGATACATCAGCGCAACCCTTCCGAAAAGAGGGTGCTTTCTTCGATAAATTCGAGCGTCTGATGACCGTCACAGATACTATTCTTCTTGATATCAAGCATATCAACGATGAAGAGCATCGCAAACTCACCCGCCATTCTAATGTAAACATACTGGATTGTGCACGATATTTAAGCGAGATACACAAACCGGTATGGATTCGTCACGTCCTGATTCCAGGTATTACCGATAAGGATGAATACCTCTATCAGTTGCGTGATTTCCTCTCAACACTCTCTAATATTGAGCGTATAGATGTTCTGCCTTATCATACGATGGGCATCTACAAGTATGAAAAACTAGGTATTGCCTACCCGCTGGAAGGCATAGATCCTCCTACTAGTGATCGCATTGCTCATGCAGAAGCAATCTTGCAAGAGGCACTTTAGCCTCTTGCAAGACTGCTTAGATGAGCATCTAACGAGCTGGTGAGACGGGCTTTGATGATAGGCTTTGTGATGTAGTCGTTTACTCCAAGCTCGTAGCACTCATCCACATTATCCTTGTTGCTTAACAGGGAAACCACGATGATGACCATTTCACTTTTCGAGTATTTAGAGCGTACATGGTCTATTACGTCCCACCCATTTACATGTGGCATCATCAAGTCGAGCAGTATCACGTCCGGCTTGAATGAGTCAATCAGTTCAATGGCTTCTTTTCCGCCATTTGCAGTTTTCACGTCGATGTCAAAGTCCTTTATCATTTCAGAGATAGTTTTAATATTTTCTGAAATATCATCGACGATTAGCACTTTGTTCTTTTCCATTTTTCACTGGTTTATTATATAGGTTCTTTCCGATCTTGAAGATCTAGTTTCTTGGCTTGTGAATGCCGTAGATGTCGCACATGAATCCTTTATCAGTGATTAGATTGTTCATGTTGATACTGTCGAACATCTTGTGATGAGTACCGATTACTACAATCTGATACTCCTTTTCCAGAACTTTAGGATCATCTGTCACCTTGATGTTATATTCTTCCTTTACTTCCTCTACATCTACCAGCGGATCGTAGAGTGTGGTTTTGTAACCGGCTCCTACCAGATTGATATAGAGATCGGCTACTTTTGTGTTTCTGATATCATCGCTGTCTGGCTTGAACGAGAATCCGAGAATCAGCACGTTAGTCTCCGGAGCCTTGAACTTTCTGCTTTCAGATGCATTCTTTATCTTTCCTGCCATCCATACCGCCATCTGCTCGTTAACCTCGCGGGCTGTAGAGAGCAGCGATGGCACTACGTCTACCTCCTGTGCCTTGTTAATCAGGTAGTATGGGTCTACAGCGATGCAGTGGCCGCCAACGAGTCCTGGAGTAGCAGGAACAAAGTTCCATTTTGTGCTTGCTGCCGCTGTTACGTCTTCAATGTTGATGTTCATCTTGTCGAAGATCTTTTCCATCTCATTGAAGAAGGCTATCTGCACGTCTCTCTGGCAGTTCTCCATCAGTTTGCATGCCTCTGCTATTCTGATGCTCTTTGCCTTGTAGGTGCCATGGGTAAGTACTGAAGCATAGAGACTGTCGATGATAGCTGCTGCTTCGGGTGTAGAACCGCTGGTAACCTTTACGATGTTCTCGATGGTATGAACCGTATCGCCTGGGTTGATGCGCTCTGGCGAGAAGCCTACAAAGAAACTCTGGTTCAACTTCAATCCTGATGTAGATGCCAGTAATGGGGCGCAGACCTCTTCTGTCAGACCTGGGTAAACGGTACTCTCGTAGACTACGATATCACCTTCTTTCAGAATCTTTCCAACCTCAGCAGTTGCATTGCGCACGCAGCTGATGTCTGGTTTGTTCGATTTGTTCACCGGTGTAGGTACAGCGATGATATACACGTTACACTTCTTCAGGTCATCAATGTTGCTGGTCAGCTTCAATCCCTGTTCCAAAGCTTTGGATACAGGTCGGTTGTCTTCTTTCGCACTTTTGATTAACTTGGCTACCTTTTCAGCTTTGATGTCATATCCCCATGTATCGTATTTCTTTGAGAATAAGCATGCTAGTGGAGTACCAACATACCCCAATCCTATTACTCCAATCTTAAACTCAAAAGACTTGTTTATCATATACTATATTTTGTTTATGTTTTATAATATTGTTTCTTTTATTGGAAGTTCCATGCCTGTATAGGTTACAGTGCACGGAACTCGGTTCTTTTTAGATTCCTTCAAGCTGAGCGTAGCGTGAAGTCTTCTCCGGATTCCAGGCGTCCTTATAGGAACGGCGGAAGAAGAGCTCTTGCAGATGTGCAGACAGACGTGCGATACGCAGGAAGTAACCTGTATAAGGCGACATCAGTGGCAGGTATCTGTAGAGGAACCATACATCTTTCTTTCTTTCCGAAACCATCAGCACCAGGATGAAGGCAAGCTGCGAGAAGCATACTCTGATAAAGTAGCCCAGCGCCAGCACCTCGATGATGTGCGTGTTGAACGTGATGGCGAGTTTGATGATGTACCACAACCACAGAAAATTGAGGAAGCAGTCGAAAACCACACTCTCCATATTGGATAACCAGTTAAGGATACTCCAGTTCTTGGTAGGCAGCAGAATGTCGGCATGCTTGCGTAGACGGAATCTCACGAGCGAGCGCGACCATCTGATGCGCTGATGATACAGCTTGTACCATTTGGTAGGCACATTGGTCATGCAGATGGCATCTTCGGCAAATTTCACCTTATATCCGGCTTTTCTGATCTTCTGTGTCAGGTCACCGTCCAGTCCCGGTCCGATATCCCAGAAGCCTATTTCCTTCAGCGTCTTTCTTTCGAAGGCTCCGAATGCTCCCGAGATGATGTGGTAGATGCCCAGTTCGCTGGTTACGATACGTCCCACCTGTATTCGCTTCAGGTATTCGAAAGCCTGCAGCGATGAGCAGATGGTTTCCTTATAGTTGCGCACTTTCACACATCCACCTACGCCCTTTACCATTCCGTCGATGTAGAAGGGGAGTAGAATCTTTTCCAGCGCATCGCGGTCGAGCGAAGAGTCGGCATCCAGACATACGATATATTTTCCTCTTGCCATCTGGGCTCCATAGTTGCTGGCGGCAGCTTTACCGCCTCTTGTTTCCAACCTCAGGTAGTGGGTGATATACCCGGCTCGGTAGAGGTCGTTGCAAATCAGTTTGGTGTCATCGTCGCTTCCGTCGTCTACCACGATAATCTCGTAGTTCCGGTAGGTTTGCTCAGCCAGCGAATTCACCATTTTGAATATATGTTTGCCTTCGTTCTTTCCCGGTACGAGGATGCTTACGAGTGGATTCTCGCGGTATAGGAAGAACTTGGCATATTCTTTCTCTTTATCTATCCGGTTTCTCTTCATCAGTCGGTTTCCGATTACGAGATATTCCAGGATATAATATCTTGGCATCTCGATGAAGAAGAGGAACCAGTAGGTATTCACGATACTGCTAAACGATAGCGTGCTGATCCAGTCGAAGAAATCGTTCAGATGTTCTGCTATGCTAAACATACGCTTTTCCCTTTCTTCTTGATGGCTTATCTCAGCACGGTGAGTGCCAAGAGGGCCATGATTATGAGTATACCTGCGATGGTGACAAGGATGGCAACGAGTTTCTTGTAGAGCACGATGCGTTTCTGTATCTTGTCGTTTTCATCTTCCTTCGGCTCCGTATCAAGCAGCTCTTCCTGCGGCTTCACCTCTTTCTCTTCTTCCTTCATCAGAGGTTCTTCTGAGTAGCGGCAGTAGTCGTCTGGAGTCATATCCACATATTGCAGTTTGTTGAAGAACTCGTCATAGTTGTTGGCGATGGTCTTCGTCTTGGTTTCCAGCATGCTGCAGATAATCTCATCAGGTTCTATCAGGTTTGCCAACTTTCTGATGGCTACCGACATCTCCTTGCTCAATTTCTGCTGAGCCTCTTCCACCGTTTCGCCCTGTTCATAGAGGGTAGAGGATACATAGAAGATATTGTTGTAGTAAGATACCTTGTGATTGGAGAAGAGTCTGCAGAGTCTGCCCTGTATACTTTCCTTTATCTTGATGGTATCCTTGTTTCCATCTATAATCCATATCTTTCCTACCATGACTGAGAGTTCATCCTTGCGGTAGGTTTCCATCAGCTGGCGGCGCAGTCGGTTTATCAGCAGGTAATATTCCATGAAGTTATCATAGATGTTCACCATGTTGTTGAACATGATGTTGCCGCTGGTCAGCGCTCGGATTCCTTCTTCCGTTATCTCGTAGTCTACTACATCTCGTGGCACCAGGGCGTTTACCGGATAGGTGCTCTGGCAGTAGCAGCAGGTTGACTTGGTGATAGGCGAGGTGAACGAGTTCTCGCAGTCGTTGCAGGTATATACCACGGCTGGTCTGTCATAGTCAACACCGATGTGGCGCAGTTTCTTGTGACACTTCGGACAGATGAGCATACCGCCCACATTATAGCTGCTTTCCGGCGATACGTTGGCGCAGCTGAAGTGGTGGATGATGTTCTGTATCTTCAGGTTCGAACTTCCGCACTTCGGACAGCACTCCGTATAGAGCAGGTGAGAGTGGTTGCACTTCGGACAGAGATGCTCCTTGAGCAGGAAACGGTGAATGCGCAGTGAACCAAACTCCACCATAGAGTCGATGAACATGAACATCTCGTTGAGATGGAAGAGACCCATACTGTGATAGTGCTCGAAGATTGGGTTGATATATCCCAAAGACGATTTCTCCAACAGTCGGTGTCCCATGATTCGCTGGTCTCTTGAGAGCAGGTATCTCAGGATATTAGCAAAGAGCTGGTTGGGCTGTGTAGGGCGTGCAGTTTCGCTTTTCACACCAAACTTCTGTCTTGCCATCTTTATTCTGTCAATGATCTCGTATACCTTCTCATTGTTCATGTCGCTCACATAGGCATCGATGATATAGTCGATGATCTGTTCCTTTCCCGATACTGCCGTATTGACGAATATCGGTTTGTAGCTACATTTCCACGATAAGATTGGACTGGCTCCATACAGTATAGCATGGAACGCACGCTCACTCTTCGTATTGATGTAAACACAATCGAAGTAGTCGGGTTGGATATCTGGTGTCGAGTCGATATCTATGTAGCTATCGATAGTGAGCACCATGTCTCCACGTTTGTTTCTTCTAAGTCCAATCATTCTTTATTTCTTTTGTTCTTGATGATTATTGGTGTCGCTCGAAATCATGTTGCTTCGCTTCACGTTTTCGTTCTTGCCCACTGGGATGGTATACATCGGCAGCGGTTTCGGATCGAGCATGGCACCAATCTTGTTCACTCTGATTCTTACTGGCAGTCTGTTACTCATTACCCATGCCGGAACTCTCTGGTTCGGGGTCAGGGTGAATACGGCAACCACTGCGTTGGCATCATGCGAGAAGTTGCTCTGCAGATGCTTTGGAATTTCCTCTACTCTCAGACCTACCATCTGCAACTTAGCCTGCAGCTCCAGGTCTTTGTTGATGATGATGTCTGCATCGTCAGGGCTTTCCATATACTTTACCATGTCGTTGGGTACGTATGCGATGACGCCCAGATGACAGTCTGCATAGTCGGTATGCTGGATCACCATCACTTCTTCACTCTTGAACACCAGTGTCTTGTCGCTCACATTGATTTTGGTGATGTAGGCATCGGCAGGTGCACAGCAGTAGTGTATCAGTCCCGGGTTGTAGATGCTAGTGTTAGAGTAAGGCATGGCAGCATTTGCCGTGCCTGCTCCTCTGCGACTCATAAAGTTATAGGTGGTGTTCTTAGCCTGTGCATAGATTTCCACCTTGTTAGCCTGCTTTCTCAATTCCTCTTCTACCTCGGCTATCTCAGCATCCAGTGCGTTTCGCTTGGTGTTGTCGGTAAGACCGTAGTAGATGTCCGAACTTTCAGATGCTTTCTGTTTTCTCAGTTCGGCAAGTCGGGTACGCAGCACCGGAATCTCCTGCTGGGCGAGTTTAGCCTGTACCTCCATGTCGTGAGTCTCCTTTACGGCTGAAGGCAGAATGTTCGGGTCGTATTGGTTCACAATATTACCTAGCAGTACATAAGAGTAGAGCGTATCTCCCTTATGTACCACTTCACCCATTTCTTTGTTCACCTTAAGGATATAGATGTCGTCAACGGCACTGATATGGTTTTCATCGAGGGTGATATACCCGTCGAAGGTAGCCCATATCATACGAGTGACAATATAGTAGGCGGCAAGCACGATAACCAGCAGGAAGATCAGGGCAAAGATGATCTGCTGTCTGGCAAGGCGGTGACCCTGCGTCTTCAGCAAGTCTGCCATCGCCTGTTCTTGTGGCGTGCCATTATATTGGAATTCATTCATATTCTGGTTTCCTTACATTCAAAGTTCTATTTCTTTGAAGATGTTGTTGTTGTCATAGATGCTCACGGCTTTCTCGATATTGATGATAGCGAGTGCGCGGTTCTGCATCAGTTTGTACATACGCTCCATACTTTCCAGGAGTCCCGTATATTCGTCCATACGCATCAGATAGTTGTATCCCTGTTTCTGGTTCTGGTAGGCAAACCGCCGCATTTCGATATATTTGCCGGTCTGGTCTATATGGAAAGCCTCGGTGGCTATCGCCTTGTTCAGGTTGTCTATCTTCTTGAGCAGGATGCCTACCGACTGCTTGATTTCCTTCACATCGGTACCGCGGCTGCTGCGTATGATTTCCTTCTGGGTCTCCAGTGCCTGTCGTTTGCGTGGCGTTTCGTTCCAGATAGGAATGGTGAATCTTACGCCCACGTCGGCATTGTTCGATATCTTGTTGTTGCTCTGCCAGTAGCTCGACCATCTTGCGAATGGTGTGAGTCGGGTAGTGCTTAAATAGTTGGTCAGTTTGCTGTCGTTGTCAGCAATCTGTTCTTTCACCATCATGATGCGTGCATCCAGACTTTCCTGGTTCAGATGGTTCCAGAGGGCTGTTGTGTCTACCACAATCTTGGTTGGTTTGATGCGGTAGATAGGCTTGTTGCTGATATCTCTGTCTGTGCAGAGCACGGAGATGTCATATTCAGCCTCCAACTTATCGTTCATCACTTTCAGCATCTTGTCGTTGCTGATTCGGTCTTTTTCCAGCATAAACTGGTACGCTTCGTTCATGATGTCGAGGTTGTCCAGTCTGTGTGCTATGACAGTACCGATATAGAAATTATATTGTTCGGTCAGCTCATCGGCTGCCTTTTCATAGATGTCTGCAGTTTGGCGCTTTTTTATTTGCAAGCGGTCGAGTTCATTGGCAAGAGCAATTTTAGTTCTTTTCTCCTTGCCTTGGTAGAACTTCGAGTTGATGATGTTCCAACCCAGTTCGGCTTGAACCTTCATCTTATATTTTGATACCTCTTTTGCGTCGTCTTCATCAGAATCGAAGTACGCGTCAGGTCGGGCATAAACCTGTCCGGTCACTTCCAGACCGTTGTGTCTGTTGAGCGCTAGGTGCTCATGTGCAGTTTTCGACCAGAACAGAGAGTCGGTCTTGTTGATATCAGCGTGATGCTGATTATTGAGTCCCAGTTCTATGACTGGAGCTTTCACCCATATAGGGTTTTTGATGAGAGTGTCGAGTTGTGCGAAGCGCTGTTTGAAGTGTCTCAGTACATTATTGTTCTTCAGGTTCTCATATACGAGCATCTTAGGGCTGAAACTATTCGGCTTTTTGCCTTTCGTCTGAGCCATAGCGCTTTGTGCTGCCATGAGAAGTAGCAGAGCTGTAGTTGAGTATAGTAATATTTTTCGCTTCATTCTATTTTTGTTTAAACACAAAGAATGCAGCAGCAGGCTAATGCAGCTGCATTCTTTATGTTCTTAGTTTATATGTCTTATTGCTTTTTTGAGCAATATCAAATCTTATTTCTCGTAAGATGTTTCAGGGTCTGCATTTTTCAACTGGAATACCTGTAAGCGATTCTTTCCGTATGCCACGTAGATATAGCCTTTATGTTCAACAACATAGTTTGCAGACTTGACTACAGCACGGCGTGCTACAACTTTGTGGGTTGTCTTGTCCAAAACAACGAGGCCGTATGAGCCGTATGCGATATATACATATTTATCACCAACATAGCAGCCGTTAGCCAATGCCTTGTAGTTACCCTCTTGGTTGATTGGGTTAGGCATCTGATAGTGCCACTGCTCATTACCTTCCATGTCGTAAACATAAAGACCAGCTGCGCCACGGCATACGTAGATTTGGTTGTCCTTAACGGCAACTACGTTTTTACCATTGTTTGGCTCAATAGTGTTAACAGTGAAACTATGCAATGGGTTCGTTAAGTCCTCGTCTTTCTGTTCGAATACCTCTACTGTAGCAGGGATTGCTTCTTCTTCTGAGGCTGCTTCCCTGTCAAGATAGAGAGTTACAATCTTACCATTGCCTATAGCTACATGCTTTGCCTTACCTGGCTTTTCAATTTTTTCGAGCTCATTGTATGTGTCTGCATCGTAAACCAAGTAACCCTTTGTTGTCATAACAATCAAATGGTTAGTCTCATCGTTGTAGACTACACAATTCTCGTCGTAGCCAGCCTTGTGATACTGTTCCGTAGCAGGATTCATCTGTACGAAATTCAATGGCTGTTGGTAAATAACCTTTTTTTCTCCATTTTCATCAACGGTTGTGATTTCCTTTGACTCTGTTGCGAGCAAGTGGTTATCCAAAATAGGAATGTATGCAAGCATAGCTCCCTTCTTGTTAGAACTTCCTGGTAAGTAAACCATGCGCTCGTTAGAATCCTTCTTCTTTACAGCCAACAAGTGGTTGAAATCAAGGTCTTCTGCAGCGTCATACAGATATTGTTCGAGTGTTACCTTGTTGTTTGTTACTGGAGTGAACACCTCAACGCAACCTCCGTGCTTAGCGTCGCGTGTATGATAAGACATGTACATGCGACCGTTGTGAGCCATAATACCTGTAGCAGAAATTTCATGCTCGTGGTTGTCGTAATCAATTGTTGTAATCAAGTCCAAAGATGGTTTGTCATTTGTACCCGAATTGTCTTTGTCATTGTGTCCATTAGGGTTGCACTCACTCTTCTTTATGCTAAAGTTCTGGGCATCTTCGTCTGTGTAGAAATGTACGTTAGCATCGTTTCCCCATACTATTGTCGTATTTTGATTTCTAACGTCTTCGCCCATCTTCCCATTGCTAAATACTCCATCTGTAGCTTCTACTATGATGTGTGCATTATCACCACTGGTACTAAATATAGAACAATCTATTGTTAATTTAGGCTTGTTCCAATCTCCTTGTTTGCCTGGGGCATTGTAAACCAATCTTTTACATTTGATAACTGCAACACCATCTTTGTCTGCTAAATCTGTGCACCCCAACCCATTGTTAAGGTTTGAGTAGACATCTGTAACATCAACCATTGATTGATCTTTTAAAATCATCTTAGATTGAGAATCTTGATAGTAATTTGCTGCTTTCAAATATTGTAACTGTATAGTTGCACCATTTGTAATATAAACATTACCAGGTGTTTTTAAGGCGCATCCCAATGTAAGTTTTGTTCCACCATTCATTTCAAAATCAGCACAATTTAATGAGCCGTTTATTGTAGCTGATGATGTGTTGGTCAAATAAAACTTTTTTGTGATTTTAACATCACCCATACAAGCCATAGAAACATTGCTGCTGAATTTTAAATCATCAACTGTTAAATTTCCACCTATATATAGTTGTGATCCGTCTCCTTCTAAATCAAGTGTTTTGTTTGCTATGTTTAAATCCTTTGCAACATAGAAGGTATTCTTAATTGTGCAAGTGTTTTGGTTTTCTGCAAATATAATATTACCATCCCACCATGAAACAGCTGACTCTCCAAATGGTTCTGAACCATCGTGAGCGGTTAATGTTCCACCTTCACAAACGTTAATAGTTCCCTTTGACCAGCAATTATATGTAAAATTACCTTCGACATAGATTGTTGCTCCATTATTCAAATTGAATCCTTCAGTCACTGTTTTTCCTGCTGGAACATAGTAATTCTTCCCTGCTTCTAGCTGATTTGTTGTAAGGGTAGTCAAGTCAATTGACCCTTCTGGATGTTTTACACCTCCAGCTCTTGATGTGCGAGCAAAGTTTATCGCTCTTGTTCTAGCAGCAGAGCTTGTTGAACTTACTGTTGGTATTGTTTTATAATTTATAACTCTTCCAGCCAAATCATTAGCATACTGTGCTTCGACAGCTGAGCCAACTACAGTTGTTGACTTTCCTATATCTGTGCCTCCATCACTATTGCTATCGCTACAAGATGCGAGGAGCATTGCAGCGAAAGTGAATGTTGCAAGTTTGAAATTAATTGCCTTCATGTTATTCTTTTATTTATCGTTAATAATCATCATTTCTTAACGTCTTCCTTATTTTTTAGCTAGTTAATTTAGCCTGTATAAGGTTTGTCCTCCCTCACTCTAGCATGAGAGTGGGGGAGAACAAGTATTTATATGATTGTATTTTCTGATTACTTTGTCGCTGTCTTTGTAACCTTGAATACCTGTACACGGTTCTGACCGTATGCAACGAAGGCATACTCTTCACCATTTACGATACCGACAGTAACATAGTTAGCTGAACCCGAATTATCCTTGTCATTGTAAGCATTTGCTTTACGATGGCAGACAACATGACCTTCCTTGTCGAGTACGACGAGACCATATCCGCCACATGCTACATAAATGTATTCTCCGCCAATTGCAATACCATTAGCACGACCCTTTACCTTTCCAGCCAATTCGGTCTTCTTAGGTTTTGTGAAAGTAGGACATGTGAAGAAGTTCTCATTTTTCTCACCTGTAGACGAAATCTTAGCGACACCATTTTCGCCCTTACATACATAGATAGTTCCATTAGATTCATCAACTGCCAGAACTGCCTTGTTGTTTGTTGGGGTTACTTCGCCTACATTAACTGATAAGATAGGGGTCTCCAGATTCTTGTTTTCGTAAACATTGACATTACCCTTTACATCCAAGGTGTAGAGCTTGCCGTTAGCTACAACAACAGACTTTCCTTCGTCTCCAGTCTTGTTCCAATGACTGAATTCTTCGTCGAATGAGGTGAGACCTTTGGTTGTTGCTACAATGTGATTGCCATCGAATGTAGCTACACTGTTAGCGTCCATCTTGGTCTTTTTGTCGATTGCGTAAATATCTACGTTGTCGCCAAGGTTACCACCATTGAGGGCTACCTTGCCTAAGAAAGCACTTGCATCTCCTGTGCCGCTACCTGCCAGGTAAAGACTATTGTCGTCCACGATAAGATGGTTGTAGTCGTAGTTTGCTGCTGCCTTGTTTGCATCTACGTGCAATTGGTTGCCAGTCATAGAAAGAACCTCAATGTTGCCACCAAATTTCTTGTCGCCGTATGTGTGATATGAAACATAGAGCTTGTTGTTGGCAGATTGGATACATGTAGCAGACTGACCACCTGCTGATTCCTCAGATGCAATCAAGTCAAGTTTAGCCTGGCTTGCGATGGTTGCAGGGTCGCCAGACCACTGGTAACCATATTTCTTGTGCTTCTGATCAATGAGTGTAACGTTAGGAGTATCTTTGTCAGCTACCTTGTCATAGTCTGCGTAATTAGCTGCGATATCAAGATCCTCGAAAGTGTTATATTCGTTTGAAGCACTGTGATTCTCCTGGAACTGGAGCAAGAATGTAGAGTTTGTGCCTGGTGTTGCCAAAGCGACAATCTTGCTGTCACCATTGTTGGTAAACTTATGTGCCTTGATTACTGCTACAGCATCATTTCCCTCCAATGTAATCTGACCTTTAGACTTGTTGTCTGTAACCAGATTGTTGGCTGTAATTACATTCTTGTTGCCAATAGTAATCTTACCAGTACCACTGAGAGACAATGTAGCTTCTCCCTTTCTGATTACTTTATCTCCGTCCTTTGTATTGTTTGTAACGTTAATGTAGGTTGCTTCTACGTTGGCACCATTGTTAACATTGAATGCATTGGTAGCCTTGATGGCTTCTTCAGCCTTCAAGTAACCATTTACGTCCAATGTACGTGTCTTGATAAAGCCTCTAATCCAAAGGTTACCATTGATGGTGGCGTTACCATTATTGTCATTGTTGAAGAGGTTTGCCTTAGCGTATACATATGCGCCATTTTCTACCTTGAGGTTGATAGCACGAATAGAACCGTTGATGTATGCCTTGGCACCTGGACCGAATGTGATATTCTGTGTAGGAGTGATTGATTCTTCCTTTTCTGCTTTTGTCTGCTCTTTGATAGCACCAAGACCGCTAATCAATTCTTTTCCAGCCTCGGATGTACTTCTGAGGTCGGCATACAAAGTTCCATTGATTACCATGTCACCTGTAGCAGCCAATGTACCTATTGCTTTTTTAACGTAAACAATATCGTTATCAGCAACCATTACGCCGTTGCCTGTGTATTCCAATTTTGCACTACCTTCCAAAACAAATGTATTGCCACCTGCGGTTGCATTATATTTCATAGTGCTACCACTATGAATGAAAATGGTTGCATTTTGGATGGTTTTACCCGAGAAATCAATAGTCTTTTGCCCACTGATAGCGAATGCTTGGCCTTTACCAATAAGGTCACGTACGCCATTAACATTCAGAGCATTTTCTGGCTCTACAGGCATATTTTCAGGCATACCTGTAATGAAATTAGTCTCTCCAGCTCTTGTCAAGAAGAACTTTCTGGCATTAGCGGTGCTGTTCTTGTAGTTTACAACACGGCTGTTGTCTACATCCTGAGATGTAAGAGTTACTGAAGTGAGATCTTTAGGGATGATGCCACCAGATGTGTCTGTAGGATCACTTTTGCTGTCACTGCATGATGCGAATACGAATGCCGCCAAACCGATGGCAGCAAGCTTAGAATTGAATACTTTCATATCTATTTTAGTTTAAATTGTACTTTCTAGTTTTTGCTTTATACCATTTACTTATATCCTTGTCCTTAAGCTCGATGTTTTTGGGGTAGTTCGATCATCATTGTCTCGCATACTCTTACAAGTGGCTCTTAGACGCTGCAAATTTAATGAAATTATTCCATAAATAGTTGTTTTTTAGGGTTAAATAAACTTAATTCGCTATTTTTTGTTCTGATACTCATTAGGTTGGTTTGATGTGGGCGATAACGGCTTGGCTCTTCCGCTTGTCAAACGATAACTATTTCTGAACTCATTAACCCGAAAATTACTCCGAAAGATAGCAGAATATCTCCGAAGAATACGAAAATATCTCCGAAAGATAGCAGAATATCTCCGAAGAATAAACCAGGAAAACAAATGTTGGGAATACGATGATGGATATGTGTTGTGGTGACGAGGTGAAGGGTGAAGGGTATATTTTAAATCTTATATTATATTCTTTTTTTTAGGATTTTTGGAAAAACCAGATAATCAGAAAAATGAAAAAACGGATTTTTTCCCTTGCCGCGCGTATATATAAAAAAAGAGTTTTCAAACCTTCACCCTTCACCTTTTTATTTAAGGTTTTATGTGTCAAATAGTTACGGGTGAAGGGTGGTGAAGGGTGTTTTTCGCTTTTTATAAACATATTTTAAGAATTCTGCCTGTTTTTACATATTTTAAGCGTTTGTTTTTGGTTCCGAAAGGGGTGCTATTTTTTTAGGGTCACATTTTTTCTCTTTTCTTACCGCTGAAATCTTTGAAAAGCGAGTGGGGTAGGATATCCCGTCTTATGTTGTGTTAAACAATTATCAGATAAAAGAAGTTAACGGTACCGAAAAAGGACTGATTTTTAAACAAATATTAACGCAGGAAACTTGAAGTTTCGCATATTAGATTGAACTTTCGTATGTGGGAAAATTAAGAGAAGTTAAAGAAGTTGTCACTCTCTACGGTCGTTCAGTAAACCAGGAAAACAAAGATTTCCGAAACAGAACGGTATTCGGTTTATCATGTATTTAGAAACATAAAATTAGATATGAAAATCTCAACTTTACGCAGGATGATTTGAGCGAGAAACCTTTCTAGTCTATTCTTCTTTGTTGGCAATGCCTATAGCCCATTCCGGAATCTCCTTCACGTATTCCTTAAATATTTTACCTTCTGTCATTCTGAAAAGAAGTTGAGCTTCTACACCGTCAATTGAGTTGTCATATACGTATGTACGGTCGGCGTATTGGGATGCTATTTCGCAATTGATGATGGATTTGGCATATCTTGAAATAATCTTTGTAATCGGTACATCGTGTCCACCTTTCATTACTCTAGTAGCAATTCTTGAAGCATTTATTGTTGGCGAGGAAGTTCCTACAAAAAAGAGACGAATAAAAAATCCTGCTTCTTTAGCTCTTTTGATAAAGTCAATTTTCTCGGCAGTGGACATTACTGTTTCGAAAATCATACTATGTTTATTGTTGAGGCATTCTTCTCTTTGAGCCTGGCAGTATTGGGCTGCTTTTAATACTGCATCTTGATTGTTCCAATCGCCAAACATATTTTGTGCAATATTGTCTGGGTTGATATAAATAGAATCTTCTAGCCATTCGTGGTGTAATACACGACTGGTTATTGTTGTCTTCCCAGAACCATTAGGTCCTGCAATGACAATTAAAACGGGTTTGTGTATTTTTGTCTCCATTAATTCAAATTGAATTTTTGTCGTTGTTCTTTAGCCTGTTTTTGCATATTGGCAAAATAACTTCTGTAAGCTTCTTCGTTTTCTCTGTTGTATATTTCGGCTGCCTCATGCATAATCTGAGCCAGCATTTCATCTGTTGGCTCTTCCATGCTTGTCAGCCGATAGCTATTTAGTTCTTTTTCTGAAATCATAATTCTAATCTTTTTAAACCTTTTGCAAAGATACGCTGAAATTTTGTAACTTCCAAATTTTTAGGCTGTTTTTTGCATTAGGGATAGAGAAATAACATTCTATAGCAACGACTGGCGGGTTTTGCGTATTCTCTTGTACGTAAGATAGTATAGAGTGGGGCTTACTTGAAGTTGGAGGGAGGCTTACTTCAATAGCCAACGAATATTATTTCAGAGACTAACGGATACTATTTCAGTGACTAACGAAGGCTGTTTCTGTGAGAACAGGAGGCTATTCCAGTGAGAACAGTAGGTTATTTCACTTTTTTTTCTGCATTTTTTTCTCTTTTCCTGCAACCTTTCGGCATCTTCTTACGTCTAACCATCAGATTTCCGAAAGAGAATAAATTTCGGAATATGATGTATTTAGAAACATAAAATTAGAAATGAATATGAAGAAATTTGGTATTTTGGCGGTAACTGCCGCCTTGTTCTTTGCCCCAATGGGCTTGAGTTCTTGCAGTATGGGATCTTCTGCCAGTGAAATGAGGGGGAATCTCAACTTTACGCAGGATGATTTGAGCGAGAAACCTTTCAAGGCTATCGATGTGGATGTGATTGCCGATGTTTATTATACTCAGAACGACGGCAATGAATGCAGCGTGAAGATGGATTACTCTGCCATCAAGGATCAGGAGTTTGTGAAGAAACTGAAGGATAAACTCAAGGTGGTATACCGCGATGGAGAAGTGAAGATAGGATTGAACGGAAGACTGAACGTGCCTTCTTCTTATAACAATGATAATAAGAGACTGAAGATTTATATCACAAGTCCTGACCTGGTGAAGATTACGAGAGAAGGTGTGGGCTCTTTCCATGCCAAGACGATTAATAGCGACAGACTGGAAATCGATAACGAGGGTGTAGGTGCTGTTAAGATAGGGAAGATTCTAGCCAATAAACTGGAGATAACCAACGAAGGCGTTGGCTCGGTGAATATCGAAGATGTGGCTGGAGACGATATGAGTATTGATAACGAAGGCGTAGGCTCAGTGAAAATCTCTAAGATTGAGATGGGAAGCCTGAAACTGGATAACGAGGGCGTAGGCTCTGTTAACTTGGATATGTTTAAGGGCGGCAACCTGATTATCAAGAACGAGGGCGTGGGCAGTGTGAAAGCCAAGGTTGACTGCCAGAGTGTTAATGCTACTTCTGAAGGTGTTGGAGGAGTAAACTTGAGTGGCGTAACCCGTCAATACAATAAGAAAAAAGGCGGAATTGGAGGAATTTCTGATGGTGGATTGACTGTGAGAAACTGAACTTTCACATATCAGGAAGTTAAAGGAGTTAAGGAAGTTAAGGAGTTAAGACGTATGTCTTTCTGCTTAAAAACTACGCCAAAAAGACTATTGTCTTAACTCCTTTAACTCCTTAAACTCCTTTAACTTCTGAACTTGCGAAACTTGTGTAAATTAGAAGTCCCACTTTACACCGAGGCAAGGACGAACCATCCAGCCGGCATTGCTGCCGAAGTTGTGGCTGATTTCTACCTCGCTACCTACGCTGAGGTTCTCGCAGCCGAAGTGCTGGCCTACATTATACCAGAGCTGTGGCTCTGTGGTGAAGACGGTGTGCTCAGCTTTGTAATCGATGTTGCCATCCTTGTCGAGCTTCGGGTCGCCATCCTTATCCAGGAAAGAACTGTGGTCCTCCCACCAGAAATCAGCGAAACCGCTAAAGTTCAAACCTTTTAATCCAAAGATGTCTTTGCATCCCCAAACTGCAGTAAACTGCATTGGTACGTTCTGGTCGGTCTTGCGGATAGTCTTGTAGAGTGCCTGGAGGGTCAAAGTATTCTTGAAACTCTTGTCGTGCATGAAATACTCCACACCGAAGAGCCAGGCATTGTTGATAGGGTAGTTCTTGGTGATACCGCCATTATACTCTACGTGGAGACTCCAGTTCTTCATTGGGCTGTTCTGCCAGAAGTTCAATGCACGTGAAATCTCGGTATAGGTTCCACCCTGTGCTACGTTTGGACTGCTGGTGTCCATCTTGTCGTAGTTGAAGTCGTGGTCTACAAAGAAATAAGTGCTACCCCATTTGTCCTGCTTGAACATTTCGAGTGTGAGGGTAACAAACTTGCGGTCACTGCCGAAGTCGTAGAAAACTTGGGCGTTGGTCTGTGCTAAAGTTTTGCTCGCAGGGAGCAACGCAAGTGCCATGAGCAGTAGGCTTTTCATCTTTTTCATAAATCTTTTCTTTTCTTTATTATTTATTTAGTGAAACAAAAAACTGCGGACGGAAGGCCCGCAGTTTGTAATTATATTTATCCGTAACGATTAGTATGCGAAGAGAGGATAATCCTTCATTGTAGCATTTACCTTCTCGCGAACGCGGGCGATGACCTTCTCGTCCTCAGGAGCATTCAATACCTCCTCGATGAGTTCGGCAATGAGATGCATCATATCTTCCTTGGCACCACGTGTAGTCATGGCTGCTGTACCCAGGCGGATACCTGATGTCTGGAAGGCTGAACGACTGTCGAATGGAACCATGTTCTTGTTGACTGTGATGTCGGCTGCAACCAGCGCATTCTCAGCTACTTTACCTGTAAGGTCTGGATATTTACTTCGGAGGTCTACGAGCATAGAGTGGTTGTCTGTACCACCGCTCACGATACCGAATCCGCGACCGATGAGATCATCTGCGAGTACGGCTGCATTCTTCTTTACCTGAGTTGCATACTCCTTCCATGAAGGCTGCAGATTCTCATTGAAGGCTACTGCCTTGGCTGCGATGACGTGCTCCAACGGACCACCCTGCTGACCTGGGAATACGGCAGAATTCAAGAGCATACTCATCTTCTTAACCTCGCCCTTCTTGGTAGTCAAACCCCATGGGTTGTCAAAATCTTTACCCATCAGGATGATACCGCCACGAGGACCACGGAGGGTCTTGTGAGTAGTAGAAGTAACGATGTGTGCATACTTCAATGGGTTGTCGAGCAGACCGGCTGCAATCAGACCTGCAGGGTGAGCCATATCGATCATGAGGAGAGCGCCTACCTCATCGGCAATCTTGCGCATGCGGGCATAATCCCACTCGCGGCTGTAAGCGCTACCACCACCGATAATCAGTTTTGGTTTGTGCTCAAGAGCCAGTTTCTCCATCTCGTCGTAGTCTACACGGCCTGTTTCCTTGTTCAGGTTGTAACCGATAGGGTTGTAGAGAATACCGGATGTATTGACGTGGCTACCATGAGAGAGGTGACCGCCGTGGTCGAGGTTCAAGCCCATGAAAGTATCACCTGGCTTCAATACGGCAAGCAGAACAGCAGCGTTAGCCTGTGCACCAGAGTGAGGCTGTACGTTAGCATACTCAGCACCGAACACCTTCTTTACACGCTCGATGGCGAGGTTCTCTACGATGTCAACTACCTGGCATCCGCCATAGTAACGTTTGCCAGGCAGACCCTCGGCATACTTGTTAGTAAGGTAAGAACCCATAGCGTTCATCACCTCGTCACTCACGAAATTCTCAGAAGCGATAAGCTCCATACCCTTCAGCTGGCGCTGATGTTCTCTTTCGATTAAGTCGAAAATCTCTTGATCTTTTACCATTTCCCTTTACTTTTTATGGTTGATGTTTAATGAAATCGGATGCAAAAATAAGCAATATCTCTCAAACTACCAAATAAATCGTAACATTTTGAGTGATATTGCTTACTTTTTGTTATAAACTACCTGTTTTAATTACTTGCAGAGCTCTACTTTGCCCAATTGCTGCTCTTTGTCGCAGTAGTGGCAACGTACGATACCGAGCACTTTGTCTACGGTATGGAAGAGGGTCTGCATAGGCTCGTTGTTGGTGATGCACTTAGGGTTGTTGCACTTTACGATGCCCTTCAGCGTATCAGGAGTCTTGACGGTCTTCTTCTCTACGATTTCGTAGTCTTTGATGATACTCAGTCCGATGTTAGGCGCAACGACAGAGAGTCGGTTGATTTCCTCATCGGTAAAATACTTGTTGGCAACCTTGATGATGCCCTTCTTGCCAATCTTCTTGCTTGGCAGGTTGTAGCCGATAGTAACAGGAGTCTCCATCTTCTCCAACTGGAGCAGATTTACTACCTGATAGGTCTTTTCGGCTGGTATATGGTCGATTACGGTACCGTTCTCGATAGCCGCAACCACTAATTGACTTTTATTATTTCCCATCTCTTTTTTTTTAAATGTTGAGTGTTGAGTGTTGAATGTTGAGTGTTGAATGTTGAGTGTTGAATTAACCTTTGTGTCCCGTTAGGCAACTCAACATTCAACATTCAACATTCAACATTATTCAATTATGCTTTTATCGTTCTTCACATCATCGAGCGAGATGCCGAGGCAGTGGCAGAAGATAGCCTCACGCGCATAGAGACCATTCTGAGCCTGCTGGATATAGTATGCATGTGGATCATCATCTACATCGTAAGCAATCTCGTTGACACGTGGCAGCGGATGCATGATCTTCATGTTCTCCTTAGCCTTGCAGAGCATGTCGCGCTTCAGGATATACACGTTCTTTACACGCTCATATTCCATCAGGTCGCTGAAACGCTCCTTCTGTACACGGGTCATGTAGAGAATGTCGGCACCTGCAATCACATCTTCGTTGAAGTCCTCGTGCTCAACATATTTGATGTTGTGCTCCTTGCAGTAGAGTTTGTACTCTTCTGGCATGGCGAGTTCCTTAGGTGCGATGAAATGGAAGGTAGGATTGAAGTGGCGCATGGCTGTGATAAGTGAGTGAACGGTGCGGCCATATTTGAGGTCACCCACGAGATAGATGTTCAAGTTCTCCAGGGTGCCCTGGGTCTTGTAGATAGAGTAGAGGTCGAGCAGGCACTGTGAAGGGTGCATGTGTGCACCGTCGCCTGCATTGACGATAGGCACTGGTGCTACCTCACTGGCATACTGGGCTGCTCCCTCGATGAAATGGCGCATGGCGATTACATCGGCATAGTTGCTTACCATCAGGATGGTATCCTTGAGGGTTTCACCCTTGGTGGTGCTGGATGTCTTGGCATCAGAGAAGCCAATGACACGGGCGCCAAGACGGTTGGCAGCGGTTTGGAAACTGAGTTGGGTACGAGTTGATGGTTCGAAGAAAAGGGTCGCTACGACCTTTCCCTTCAACAACTCCCTGTTCGGGTGCTTTTCGAACTCTTGCGCCATTTCCAGGAGGTACATGATTTTCTCCTTGGAAAGGTCTGCAATGGTCACAAAATTATGTTTTTCCATTTGAAATATGATTGAATGTTCTAAAATCGCCCCCAAAGTTACATAAAAAATCTGATTTATGTGCGATAAATCAAAACTTTTATGTAATTTTGCACAAATATTTAAAGAAATAGTGATGAGAAAGCGATTTATACATATCTTATGGGCTGTTTTCGGCACCGGAATACTCACGGTTATTCTTGCCTTTGTTGCCATCTGGTTTGGAAAGATTGGCTACATGCCCGACATCGAGGATCTGCAGAATCCTATCAACAGATTTGCCACCCAGGTTTACTCTGCCGATGGCAAGGTGCTTGGTACGTGGAACCTGAACAAGGAAAACCGTATTGTGATTCCTTATAAGAAAATGTCACCTTATTTAATAAAGGCGCTGGTGGCTACCGAGGATGAGCGATTCTATGAGCATTCGGGTATCGACTTCCGTGCTCTGGGACGTGCCATCATCAAGCGTGGTATTCTGGGACAGACTAATGCGGGTGGTGGAAGTACCATCACGCAGCAGCTCGCCAAGCAGCTTTATTCTGAGAAGGCAGGCAGTACGATGGAACGATTGTTGCAGAAGCCGATAGAGTGGGTGATTGCGGTGAAGCTGGAACGCTATTATACCAAAGAGGAGATTCTGGCTCTCTATCTCAATTACTTCGATTTCCTGCACAATGCTGTAGGAATCAAGACGGCGGCCAATACCTATTTTAATAAGGAACCGAAGAATCTGAGTCTCTGTGAGTCGGCAACGCTCATCGGACTGTGCAAGAATCCTTCGCTCTTCAATCCGGTGCGCTATCCGGAGAGAGCACGGGAACGCAGGAATGTGGTTCTTTCGCAGATGGTGAAGGCGGGATATCTGAGCCGGGGCGAGTATAGCCAGTGTGCTGCTGAGCCGCTGACACTCAATTTCCACCGTACCGACCATAAGGATGGGTCGGCTACTTATCTGCGTGAGTTCCTTCGCCAGTATATGATGGCTAAGCGTCCGGAGCGTAGTGATTATCCTTCTTGGAACCGTGCCCAGTTTGTGGTGGATTCTATCCAGTGGGAGAATGATCCGCTCTATGGATGGTGCAACAAGAACTATAAGAAGGATGGTTCGCCATATAATGTATATAGTGATGGACTGAAGGTGTTTACAACTATCGATAGCCGTATACAGCAGTATGCGGAAGAGGCTATGTATCAGCATGTAGCCCGCTATCTGCAGCCTCGCTTCAGTGCAGAGATAGCCCGCAAACCAAGCTCGCCATACAGCGATAAGCTGACACCGAAACAGATTAAGAGTATTCTGAACCGCAGTATCACCCAGAGTGAGCGTTACCGCACGATGAAGGCTGCGGGATATTCTGAGGATGAAATCAAGGCGGCATTCCGCAAGAAGCAGGAGATGACCGTATTTACCTATCATGGTGATATTGATACGCTGATGAGTCCGCTCGATTCTATCCGTTATTACAAGAGTTTTCTGCGTAGCGGTTTTATGAGCATGGATCCTAAGACGGGTGCTGTGAAGGCGTATGTGGGTGGATTGGATTATACTCATTTCATGTATGATATGGTGAGTCTGGGACGCCGGCAGGTGGGTTCTACCATCAAGCCTTTCCTCTACAGTCTGGCGATGTCTAACGGCTTCCAGCCTTGCGATTTGGCGCCTAACCGTCAGCAGACCTATATGGTGGCTGGTCGTCCGTGGACGCCTCGCAATGCCAACCATTCACGTGCCGGACAGATGGTTCCGCTGAGTTGGGGATTGGCACAGAGTAGCAACTGGGTGAGCGCTTATCTGATGAGTAAGCTCAATCCACAGCAGTTTGTCCAGATGTTGCGCGATTTCGGTGTCAGCAGTCCTGATATCCATGCCTCCATGAGTCTCTGTCTGGGACCATGCGAGGTAAGTGTCAGCGAGATGGTGAGTGCCTATACCGTATTTGCCAACCACGGCATACGTACTGCACCTATGTTCGTGAGCCGTATCGAGGATAATGAGGGTAATACGATTGCTACCTTCCAGCCACGTATGAACGAGGTAATCAGTGCTGATAATGCCATGAAGATGCTTACCATGCTGATGGGTGTGGTAGATAATGGTACGGCAGGAAGACTGCGCTACCGTTATAACCTGGAAGGACAGATTGGTGCCAAGACCGGTACTACCAACAACAACAGCGACGGTTGGTTTATTGGCTTTACTCCACAGCTCGTAAGTGGCTGCTGGGTAGGTGGTGAGGAGCGTGATATCCACTTCGATTCCATGAGTATGGGTCAGGGTGCTACCATGGCTTTGCCTATCTGGGCGATATTCATGAAGAAGGTTTATGCCGACCCGTCGCTAGGTATCAGTCCTGCTATCAAGTTCGATTTGCCGGAAGACTACAATCCTTGTTCCCGCAAGGCAGCCGAACAGGATGACTTTGAGGAAGTAGGAGGCGGCAGCATCGACGAAGTTTTCGAATAAAAACCAAGGCATTCGCCATTTTTGCATGTATTTATTTTAAATAGTGCAAAAATGGCGAATGTTATTTGTTTATATGCATTTTTTTTTGTATTTTTGCAGAGTTTTAGAATATGCATAGCCCGAATGATGTTTCTTCGGGTTTTCAAAATAGAAATAAAATAAAAAATCATTATAATGAACGTTTCATACAAATGGCTTAAAGAATACGTCGATTTCGATTTGACACCACAGGAGACTGCGGACGCGTTGACCTCTTGCGGACTCGAAGTTGACGCTTTGGAAGAAGTGCAGTCTGTCAAGGGCGGACTGAAAGGTCTCTATGTGGGTAAAGTTTTGACATGCGAGGAGCATCCTAACAGCGATCACCTCCATGTAACAACCGTTGACTTGGGCAAGGGTGAACCTCAGCAGATTGTCTGTGGTGCTCCTAACGTGGCTGCAGGTCAGAAGGTAATCGTTGCCGACCTGGGCTGTGTGCTCTACGACGGCGACCAGAGTTTTACCATCAAGAAGAGCAAGCTCCGCGGTGTAGAGAGTTTGGGTATGATCTGTGCTGAGGATGAGATTGGTGTTGGTACCTCTCACGACGGCATCATCGTACTCCCAGAGGATGCTCCGGTAGGTCAGCCTGCTGCTGAATATTACCATCTGGAGAGCGACTGGCTCATCGAGATTGATATCACAGCCAACCGTGCTGATGCGCTCGGCCATTGGGGTGTAGCCCGTGACCTCTATGCCTGGTTGAAGCAGAATGGCTACAAGACTAGCTTGCATCGTCCTTCTTGCGATGAGTTCGTAGTAGACAACGAGGATCTTCCTATCGATGTTGAAATCCAGAATACTGAGGCTTGTAAGCGTTATGCCTGTGTAAGCATCACCGGTTGCGAAGTGAAGGAGAGTCCTAAGTGGTTGCAGGATAAGCTGAACATCATCGGCTTGCGCCCTATCAACAATATCGTGGATATCACCAACTACATCATGATGGCATACGGCCAGCCATTGCACTGCTTCGATGCAGACATGGTTACCGGTCATAAGATTGTAGTCCGTACCCAGCCAGAGGGCACCAAGTTTGTTACTCTCGATGGTGAGGAGCATACCTTGGGTGAGCACGACCTGAGCATCTGCAATGCTGAGGAGCCTATGTGTATTGCCGGTATCTTCGGTGGTAAGGGTTCCGGTACTTACGAGACAACCAAGGATGTAGTCTTGGAGAGTGCTTACTTCCATCCTACATGGATCCGCAAGAGCGCTCGCCGTCATGGTTTGAGCACAGATGCCAGCTACCGTTTTGAGCGTGGTGTAGATCCAAACGGACAGATTTATGCTTTGAAGCAGGCAGCCATCCTCTGCAAGCAGTTGGCTGGCGGTAAGATTTCCATGCAGATCAAGGATGTATATCCAGAGCCAATGCAGGACTTCCCAGTTCGTCTGAACTATGAGTATGCTCACCGTCTTATCGGTAAGGAGATTGGTGCTGAGACCATCAAGAATATCGCCACATCTCTCGAGATGAAGATTGTAAAGGAGGATGCTGAGGGCATCGACCTTCTGGTTCCTGCTTATCGTGTAGACGTTCAGCGTCCTTGCGACGTGGTAGAGGATATCCTCCGTATCTACGGATATAATAATGTGGAGATTCCTACCCAGTTGAAGAGCTCCCTGACTGTTCAGGGCGATGAGGATAAGGCTTATCACAGCCAGAACCTCGTGGCAGAGCAGCTGGTAGGCGAGGGCTTCATGGAGATTCTCAACAACTCTCTGAGCAAGGCTAGCTACTATACCGACTTCGACCTCAACAAGTATCCTAACGAGACAACCGTGAAGGTGATGAACCCATTGAGTGCTGATCTCGGTGTGATGCGCCAGACGATGCTGTTCGGTGGTTTGGAGAGCGTGGTTCGCAACATCAACCATAAGAGCCAGAACCTGAAGTTCTTCGAGGTGGGTAACACCTATATATATAATAAGGAGAAGTGGAGCGAGGAGAGTCCTATCAAGGCTTACTCTCAGGAGGCTCACATGTCTCTCTTCATCACCGGTAAGCGCGTAGAGGGCAGTTGGGCTCATGCTGATGAGCAGAGCAGCATCTACGAGCTGAAGGCTGTGGTAGAGAATATCCTTCGCCGTGTAGGTATGCCACAGAACAACGTGGTTATCAAGCACAGCGACAATAACATCTTCTCTAAGGGTGTAAGTTACGAGACCCGTGCCGGTAAGGTGTTGGTAGAACTGGGTATCCTGAGCCTGAAGTTGAAGAAGGCATTCGATATTGAGCAGGATGTATTCTATGCTGATATCCACTGGGATAACCTGATGAAGGCAGTGAAGAAGGTGAACCTTACTTACACCGACATCAGCAAGTATCCTTCAGTAAGCCGCGACCTTGCATTGCTCGTTGACAAGAACGTAGAGTTCGCTCAGATTGAGCAGATTGCCCACCAGACAGAGAAGAAACTCCTGAAGAGCGTGGTTCTCTTCGATGTTTACGAGGGCGAGCATTTGCCAGAGGGCAAGAAGAGTTATGCAGTTAACTTCATCCTGCAGGATGAGGAGAAGACTCTGAATGACAAGCAGATAGATGCTATCATGAAGAAGCTCATAGCCAACCTTACAAGCAAGCTCAATGCAGAATTGAGATAATGCAGAAGGTGCTCAGTGCAGAATTAAGATAATATTATAAACAAACGATAAACATTTAAAATTTTATTCCAATGGGAAGAGCATTTGAATATCGTAAAGCTACAAAGCTGAAAAGATGGGGCCACATGGCCAAGACATTTACTAAGTTGGGTAAGCAGATTGCTATTGCTGTGAAGGCAGGCGGTCCAGAACCAGAGAACAACCCAACCTTGCGTGCTATCATCGCTAACTGTAAGCGTGAGAACATGCCTAAGGATAACATCGCTCGTGCCATCAAGAACGCTTGTGGCAAGGATACCAGCGATTACAAGGAGGTAACATACGAGGGATATGGCCCTCACGGAGTGGCTGTCTTCGTTGATACTTTGACAGATAACACAACCCGTACAGTTGCTGACGTTCGTTCTATCTTCAACAAGTTCAGCGGTAACTTGGGTACAACAGGTTCTTTGTCTTTCCTCTTCGACCACAAGGCTGTGTTCACATTCAAGAAGAAGGAAGGTCTGGATATGGACGAGATGATTCTCGACCTGATCGACTACGGCGTAGAAGATGAGTTTGATGAGGATGAGGAGAACAACGAAATCACTATCTATGGTGCTCCTACAAGCTTCGGCGAAATTCAGAAGCACCTGGAGGCTGAGGGTTTCGAGGTAACTGGTGCTGAGTTCACTTACATCCCTAACGATTTGAAGGATGTAACTCCAGAGGAGCGCGAAACTATCGACAAGATGGTAGAGAAGTTGGAAGAGTTTGACGATGTTCAGACTGTATATACCAACATGAAGCCAGAAATTCCTGCAGACGCAGAATAAGCATTATGTTGCAGCAAGACAAACAGGATAAGTTGACAAAAGTTACTTATCAGACTCATGGCACCTGCTCAAAATACATCTGCATCAGTATAGATGAAGATGGAAATGTGCAGGATGCCCAGTTCATCGGAGGCTGCGATGGCAATACCAAGGGCGTTTGTGCTTTGATTAAAGGCATGAAGGCAAAGGAGGTCATCGCCCGACTGAAGGGTATCACTTGTGGCAATAAGCCTACTAGCTGTCCAGACCAGTTGGCGACAGCTTTGCAGGAAATGGGATATTAATACAAAAAGAGGGTGTGTCATAAGTCCATGACATACCCTCTTTTCGATTAATACTTGAAGGTATCATCCAGCAACACCTCCTTTGGATTCTTAGCCGAATGATATACGAAACGGAAGGTGAAATGCTCTTCCTTATATTTCTTCAGACCAGGGTTGTTGTCCAGGGCTTCCTTCTGAATCTTATGGAGTTTATCCTTGTTGGCATCAATCGCCTGCTTATTATCCGCCTTGTTTCTCAGAGAGATGTAGTACGTATACATCTTCTTGGTTTTATCAAACGCAGCACTGTCAGTCCTGGCGTCGTTGACGTATGGGGTAGGACAGTACTTTTCAGTATACTCCTTGGCTTCGCGAGCCGCTTTGTCTTCCAGACTTTCAGTGCATGAAACGAGCAAAGAAGCAAAAATACCGATGTAAATCAACTTTTTCTTCATGATTTTTCTATATTTTATCTAAAAATCCCTATTATTTTCAATATTTTGTGCAAAGATACGAAAAAAAATACTATCTTTGCACTCTAAAGAGAGAAAAATTATATGGAGAATATAAATAAAATAAGAAATTTCTGCATTATTGCACATATAGACCATGGTAAAAGTACCTTGGCAGACCGACTTCTGGAGAAGACCCAGACCATCAAGATTACTGAAGGACAGATGCTTGATGATATGGATTTGGAAAGAGAGCGTGGAATCACAATCAAGAGCCATGCTATCCAAATGGAATATAAGGCAAAGGATGGACAGACCTATATCCTGAATCTTATTGACACTCCGGGACATGTTGACTTCTCCTATGAAGTTTCCCGTTCCATCGCTGCTTGCGAGGGAGCACTGCTGGTTGTTGACGCAACTCAAGGCGTTCAGGCACAGACCATTTCAAACCTCTATATGGCTATCGAGCACGACCTGGAGATTATTCCGGTAATCAATAAGATAGATATGCCTTCAGCTATGCCTGATGAGGTAGAAGATGAAATAGTAGACCTGATTGGTTGTAAGCATGAGGATATTCTCCGTGCTTCAGGTAAGACCGGTGAGGGTGTAGAAGAAGTACTGGAAGCTGTCGTTAATCGTGTTCCTGCTCCGGTAGGAGACGAGAAGGCACCGCTCCAGGCATTGATTTTCGACTCTGTATTTAACTCCTTCCGCGGAATCATCGCCTATTTCAAGATAGAGAATGGTGTAATCCGTAAAGGAGATAAGGTGAAGTTCTTCAATACCGGCATGGAATATGATGCTGATGAAATCGGTGTATTGAAGATGGATATGATTCCTCGCCAGGAATTGGGTACCGGTGAGGTAGGTTATATCATCTCGGGTATCAAGAATGCTACCGAGGTAAAGGTGGGTGATACCATTACCCATATCGCCCGTCCTTGTGACAAGGCGATTGCGGGTTTCCAGGAAGTGAAACCTATGGTCTTCGCCGGTGTTTATCCTATCGATCCTAGCGATTATGAGAATCTGCGTGCATCGCTCGAAAAACTGCAGCTCAATGATGCTTCATTGACTTTCTCGCCAGAGAGTTCTGTGGCTTTGGGCTTCGGTTTCCGTTGCGGATTCCTCGGATTGCTGCACATGGAAATCGTACAGGAGAGATTGGACCGTGAGTTTAATATGGATGTCATCACCACCGTACCTAACGTATCTTATATGGTATACGACAAGCAGGGCGGTGAGAAAGAGGTTCACAATCCTTCCGGATTGCCAGATCCAACGCTGATTGACCATATTGAGGAGCCATATATCCGGGCAACCATCATTACGGCTACCAATTATATTGGTCCTATCATGAAACTCTGTCTGGATAAACGAGGCGAACTCATCAACCAGGAATATGTGAGTGGAAACCGTGTAGAGCTCCACTTCATGTTGCCGTTGGGAGAAATCGTCATCGACTTCTATGATAAGCTGAAGAGTATCTCGAAGGGATATGCTTCATTCGACTACCATATCGATTCGTTCCGTCATTCCGACCTGGTGAAGCTCGATATCCTGTTGAATGGAGAACCTGTAGATGCTTTGAGTACTTTGACCCACCGCGATAACTCTGTGAGCTTCGGTCGCAGAATGTGCGAGAAGTTGAAGGACCTGATACCTCGTCAGCAGTTCGATATTGCTATTCAGGCAGCTATCGGTGCCAAGATTGTGGCACGTGAGACTGTTAAGCAGGTGCGCAAGGATGTTACCGCCAAGTGTTATGGTGGTGACGTGAGCCGTAAGCGCAAGTTGCTGGAGAAGCAGAAGAAGGGAAAGAAGCGCATGAAGCAGATTGGTAATGTGGAAGTTCCACAGAAAGCCTTCCTGGCTGTGCTGAAGCTCGACTAATGAATTAAAACAAGAATAAGAAAAGGAGGTTATGTATTATGGCAGACTTTAAAGTAATTACCCCTAAGCGTGATATTGCGCGCGAGTTGGCACGTAAATATAGCACGATGACTCATGATGAGCTTGATGTGCTGGAAGATATCCTTGAGCCTATCAAGTATGGCAAGGGCGAGATGATCTTGTCTGACGGTGAACAGTGCATGGGTATCTCGTACATCGAGAAGGGATTGGTACGCCAATTTTACTTTAAGAATGGCAAGGAGGTGACCGAGCATCTGGGTGTGGATCATAGCATCTTCATGTGTATTGAGAGTCTCTTCAAGGAAGAACCTACGCACTTGCAGGTGGAAGCTCTGGAACCTACTCTGGTGTATATGCTACCGAAGAAGAAGCTGGAGGCGGCTGCTATGCGTAATGTCAATATCCAGATGCTTTATCGTAAGATACTGGAAGAGAGTTTGATTCAGTCTCAGATTCATGCCGATCTGATGCGATTTGAGTCGGCACCCAATAAGTATAAGCGCCTGTGCGAAATGAACCCACAGGTGGTGCTACGAGCTCCGCTCACCTATATCGCAAGCTATCTGCAGATGACTCCGGAAACGCTGTCCAGAATCCGATCAAATACATTATTATAATCATAAAATAAAAAAGTGTGACTTCAATGTTCTGAAGTCACACTTTTTTTATTCTGCTGTATAGAGGAATCGCTTGATACTCTTCTTAGGAGTCTTTTCAAACTCTTCTTCATGTATACGTATTTCTGATACTTTGCTGTAAGCAGGAATCATGGTGTTGAGTTCCTGACGGTTCTGCTCCATGACATCTGCCAGTTCGTTGGCACCGAGGTTCAGGGTCTGAGCTTCATCATAGTCTGGGTGAACCAGAGCGATGAGCTTGTCGCCCTTCTGTACAACCACGCTTTCTGCTACCAGTGCCAAAGAGTTGAGCTTATCCTCAATCTCCTCAGGGTAGATATTCTGACCGTTTGCGCCGAGCAGCATATTCTTGCTACGACCCTTGATGAAGACGTTGCCGTCACCATCCATGGTACCGAGGTCGCCTGTATGATACCATCCGTTCTCGTCGATGGTCTGCTTGGTAGCTTCCTCATTCTTATAGTAACCCAACATTACGTTAGGACCCTTGGCAAGGATTTCGCCTGGTACATTTTCTGGATCAGGACTGTCGATGCGAACCATCATGTGGAGGGCAGCCTTACCGCAAGAGCCCGGAACGAAGTTCTTGTAATCTTCGTAGCAGATGATAGGGGCACATTCTGTAGCACCATATCCCACGGTATATTTGAAACCTACGCTATGGAGGAAACTTTCTACTTCCTGGTTGAAGGCAGCACCACCGATAATCACCTCGTAGAAGTTGCCACCGAAGGCATTGGTTACCTGATCGCATATCTTCTCCTTCACCTTCTTACTGATTACAGGCATGTGGAGCAGCATACGCATGCGGTTGTTCTGAATCTTAGGGAATACCTTCTTGCGGATAATCTTCTCGATAACCAGAGGCACAGCAATGATGACAGCTGGTTTGATGCGTCCGAATGCTTCAGCGATGATGGCTGGACTAGGGATGCGGGTGAGATAGAAAACGTGGCAGCCCTTGATGAATTCGAAGATAAACTCAAATGCCATGCCGTACATGTGTGCCATCGGCAAGATACTGATGACTGAATCTCCCGGCTTAATCTTCTTACCCAATACGTCCTCTGCAAAATCAGCATTGCCCCAGAGTGCACGGTATGGAACCATTACTCCCTTGGAGAAACCGGTTGTGCCGCTGGTATAGTTGATCATAGCCAACTCATCCGGATTCTGATCCATATAGTAATTGACATGGTTCTTGCGGAAGTACTTAGGATACTTGATACCGAACATCTCGTTGAGGTGCTCGCGCGCATAAGTCAACTTGTCGGTACGGGAAACGACAAGTGAATAATCCGGTATGTAGATGATGCCTTCAAGACCTGGCATCTTCGTTGCATCAACCTGTGTAGCTACAACATCACCCACAAAGAGCAGTTTGGCATCGCTGTGGTTAACGATGTTGTGAATCTGGTCTGGCATGAATTCATGCAGGATAGGTACGGCAATGGCACCATAGGTAAGGGTAGCAAGGAATGCTACAGCCCAGTTTGCGCTATTTCGACCGCAAAGTGCTATCTTGTCGCCCTTTACTACACCAGAGTTCTCAAACATGATGTGTAGCTTCTCAATCTTGCGTGCTACATCATGGTACTGCAAGGTTGCTCCCTTGTAGTCTGTCAGCGCATCCATATCCCAATGGTCTACGATGCTCTTTTGGATTAGTGCGTTAAAGCTTGGAATCTCCATATTCTTGTTATTTAACGATTTGCTTTTTTATATTTTCTCGTACTGAAGTCTGTTTGCTGATGAAAGCTAATATCTGCTGATATACTGTCAGCAGATATTGGCTGTCTCTAGATAGCGTTCTGATAGAGGTAACGCTTGATAGACTTCTTGGCTGTCTTTTCAAATTCCTGATCATGTAGTTTGATGCGTGACACCTTGGCAAAGCTAGGCATCTGCATGTTCAGTTCCTTGCGGTTCTGCTCCATGATGCTTTCCAGGTCCTCGTCTGTAAAGCCGAGGTTGTTTACTTCATCCATATCCGGATGAACCAGAGCCACCAGTTTGTCATCGCTCTGGATTACGATGCTTTCGTTGACCATAGCCATGGAGTTGAGCTTGTCCTCAATCTCTTCCGGATAGATGTTCTGTCCGTTAGGACCCAGCAGCATGTTCTTGCTTCTTCCTCTTACGAAGAAATGGCCGTCAGGGCTCATGGTTGCCAGGTCGCCTGTATGGAACCATCCGTCCTTATCTATTACGGCATCTGTAGCCTCCTGGTTCTTGTAATAGCCCTTCATCACATTGATGCCGCGGCAAACCAGTTCTCCGGCTACGTTCTCCGGGTCATCGCTCAAAACCTTTACCTCCATGTGCTTCACGGCAACACCACAGCTTCCTGCCACATAGTTGTCCTGATGGGCAAAGGTGATAAGCGGAGCGGTCTCTGTAGTTCCATATCCCATTGCGATAGGGAAACCGACGCTGATAAAGAAGTTCTCTATCTCCTTGTTGAGCGGAGCACCACCCACAACAACCTCGTAAGGACGTTCACCAAACTTTCTCAATACAAACTCGCGAACCTTCTCCTTGATGCGCTTGTTGATGACTGGCATGTTCATCAGCAGTCGTGCGCGGTTGGTCTGGATATGTGGGAATACTTCCTTTCTTACAATCTTGTCTACCACAAGCGGCACAGCATAGAGGATATCAGGCTTAATCTCTGACAACGCCTCTGAGATGAGCGTTGGGCTCGGCAGACGGGTAAGGAAGAAGATATGGTTACCCAATACTATATTGAAGAGAAATTCTGTCATGAGTCCATACATGTGAGCCATCGGAAGGGTAGAGAGGATGTTGCAGTTCTTACCTATCTTAGGCTTCACAGAATCAAAGAGGTAGTCGAGATTACCCCAAAGTGCTCTGTATGGGAGCATCACACCTTTTGAGAAACCGGTAGTTCCACTGGTATAGTTGATCATTGCCAGTTCTTCAGGATCGTCTACGTGATACTTCACGTGTTCTGGTCTGAAATACTTAGGATATCTGTGTCCGAACATTGCATTGAGGTTCTCGCGCGCATAAGTCAGTTTCTCAGAGCGCGAGATGACAAGCGAATTGTCCGGAAGATAGATGATTCCTTCCAGCGAAGGCATCTCCTCTGGTGTTATCTCTGTAGCTACCACGTCACCAACGAACAGAAGTTTGCTTTCGCTGTGGTTCACGATGTTGTGAATCTGCTCAGGCTTAAATTCGTTCTGTATAGGTACGACAATGGCTCCGTAAGTAATAATGGCCAGGAAGGCTACTGCCCACTGGCTACTATTTCTTCCGCAGACGGCAATCTTGTCGCCCTTCTTTACATCGCTGTTTTCGAACAGGATGTGTAGCTTCTCAATCTTTCTGGCAATATCGTGATATTGGAGGGTTGTGCCCTTGTAATCGGTGAGCGCATCCAGATTCCAATTCTTGATAATGCTGTTCTCAATATACGAGTTAAAACTTGGTATTGAATTCATTGCACAATTTACAAAATTTTGTGCAAAGATAATGAAAATAGTGCACACTGCAAAATAAAATGTGCACTATTTTCAAAAACTATATAAAATAATTAGTTTTTTTCCTTTTTAGTCTACATATTATGGTGTTATAGACTGTATTTTACTCATATCTCATTGATTTGGCTGGATGGATATGAGAAATCAGGTAGCTTGGTGCTACGAGCATGAAGATGCTTATCAGCAGTGTAGCAATGTTCAGGGCTATGATGGCAAGCCAGTTGAATTCTACCGGAACGGTACTTACATAATAGGTCTGTGCATCGAGTTTGATGATGCCTGTAAAGTACTGGAGGGTAAGAATGCCGAGGGCGATGATGTTGCCCAGAAGCATACCCTTGCCGATGATGAAGACGGCAAACCAGAGGAAGGTGTGGCGGATGGTCTTGTTGCGGGCACCCAATGCCTTCATTACGCCTATCATGGAGGTGCGTTCCAGAATGATGATGAGCAGACCGCTGATCATGGTGACGCCGGCTACTATCAGCATCAGACCGAGAATAATCCAGACATTCAGATCCATCAGGCTCAGCCATTGGAAGATGTTTGGATTCAGGTCCTTGATGGTAGAACTGCTGTAGGTTTCTCCATAGTGATCTACCGTGCGGTTCACCTTATTAATAATATAATCTTCAGTTTCGTTGAGCTTGTTGAAGTCGTTAACGGTCAGTTCTGCACCGCTCGCCTGGTCTTCTTCCCATCCGTTCAGCTTCACGGCAGTATAGAGGTCGGTGTATACCATTACCTCATCATACTTCTTCAGGTTGGTCTGATAGATACCCTTGATGGTGAAGCGGCGCATACGCACTCCGTTTCCATCAAAGAAGTAGGCGAAGATGCGTTCTCCTGTCTTCAGCTTCAGCTTATCTGCCATCAGTTGGGAGATGAGAATCTGGTTATGGCTCGCCTTGTCATCAAACTTAGGGATGCTGCCTTCCCTCATGTTCTGATGGATGAAGGTAGAATCGAAATCAGGTCCTACACCTTTGAACATGACGCCCAGGAAATCGCTGTCCGTTTTCAGGATTCCCTCTTTCATGGCAAATTTCTGCACATGTTTTACGCCAGGTATCTTTTTCAGTACGTTGACCATCGAGTCGTTCATGACTACCGGATACTGGTTTTGCTGCTGCAGGGTCATGAAATCCGCCACCTGGATATGGCTTCCGAATCCTATCACCTTGTCGCGTATGGTATGTTTGAATCCGAGCACTACGCATACCGACATAATCATAATGGCGAGTCCGATAGCAACACCTGCAGTGGCTATATGAATAGCAGGGCGAGAAACTTTACGTTTATCGCCCTGATCGCTATATAATCTCTTTGCTATAAATAGAGGAAAATTCATCTCTGTTGTAATGTTGAATGTTGAATGTTGATTTTTGAATGTTGAGTGTTGAATGTTGAGTGTTGAATGTTAAGTGTTAAATTAATCTTTGTGTCCGTTAGGCAATTCAACATTCAACACTCAACATTCAACATTACAAACAACATTCAACATTGTTATAGTCCTTCGTCTTCCACTCTTCCCGGATAGGCCTCAAGTGCCTTACCCAGAACCACCAGAGCACGCTCCAGATCGTGTTTCTTCAAGACATAAGCTACACGAACCTGATTGTGTCCGGCTCCTGGAGTCGTGTAGAAACCAGAGGCTGGAGCCATCATGACGGTTTCACCCTCATAGTTGAATTCCTCCAGACACCAGCGGCAGAACTTGTCAGAATCATCGATAGGCAGTTTGGCTACGGTATAGAAGGCTCCCATAGGAATAGGAGAGTATACGCCAGGAATACGGTTCAGTCCGTCTATCAGGCACTTACGGCGCTCTACATACTCATCGTATACATCGCGGTAGTACTCTTCTGGAGCATCCAGAGAAGCTTCGGCTACAATCTGACCGATCAGTGGAGGAGAGAGACGGGCCTGGCAGAACTTCATCACCGCCTTGCGGATTTCTGCATTCTTGGTGATAAGGGCACCTACACGGATACCGCACTCGCTGTAACGCTTCGAAACAGAATCGATGAGAACCGTGTTCTGTTCGATGCCTTCCAGGTGCATCGCACTGATATAAGGACTGCCGGTATAGATATACTCACGGTAAACCTCATCAGAGAAGAGATAGAGGTCGTACTTTTTCACCAGGTCACGAATCTGATTCATCTCTCTGCGGGTATAGAGATAGCCTGTAGGGTTGTTTGGGTTACAGATCAGGATGGCACGGGTGCGCTCATTGATAAGTTCCTCAAACTTCTCCACCTTAGGCAGGGAGAAACCTTCTTCTATCGTTGTAGCGATGGTACGGATCTTGGCGCCCGCTGAGATGGCAAACGCCATATAGTTAGCGTAAGCTGGTTCTGGCACGATAATCTCGTCGCCAGGGTTGAGGCAGCTCATGAAAGAGAAGAGTACAGCCTCAGAACCTCCCGATGTAATGATGATATCATCGGCAGTTACGTTGATGTTATATTTCTTATAGTAATCTACAAGCCTCTCGCGATAGCTGAGATAGCCCTGACTTGGAGAATACTCCAAGACCGTGCGGTCTATATGCTTCAAGGCATCTAGGCCACATTGAGGAGTTGGAAGGTCAGGCTGACCGATGTTGAGGTGATATACCTTTACTCCACGTTTCTTTGCTGCGGCAGCCAGAGGAGCCAACTTTCTGATAGGTGACTCTGGCATTTCAAGACCGCGTACAGATATTTCTGGCATCTTAAAATATTGTTTCTTTCTATTAATTATCCGTGTCGAAAATTGAATTCTATGACCTTCTGGTCTTTTCAATTTACGCTAATCGGCTGCAAAGATAAGAAAATTAGATGAGAATTGAGAATAACTTTCGGTTAAATTTTATTTTTTGATTAAAAACTCTTTAAATATGTCGCTCTTTGCTTTCTTTTTTATAACTTTGCACTTAATTTCAAGAAATGTTATAAGAATTAGACTAATTAATTAAAATAAGTAAGAAGAAAATTATGAGAAGTAGAACAAGTACATGGTTTGAGACCAAAGTGAAATATCAGAAGACAATGGAGGATGGTTCAGAGAAGGTAGTTTCTGAAGCATACGTAGTAGATGCATTGAGCTTTACCGAGGCTGAGAGTGCCATCATCGATGAGATGTCGGTTTATGTAAGAGGCGAGTTGAAGGTGAGCGGTATCGGCAAGGCTTGCTACGGCGAAATCTTCTTCAGCGATGTCGATGATGATGATAAGTGGTATAAGGCTAAACTCCAGTTCATCACAATCGATGAGCAGAGTGAGAAGGAGAAGCGCAGCAGTGTTACTTATCTTGTTCAGGCTAAGTCTCTCGCCCGTGCTCTCCGTTATATTGATGAGGTGATGGGCAAGACCATGATAGATTATGATGTGGTTGGTTTGAACGAAACCAAACTGATGGATGTATTCGAGCACCATGTTCCTAACGAGAAGAAAGAGGAGAAGAATGATGTGCCTGAATACGAGGAGCAAAAATAATTGAACTATGTATGATGTAAAAGGAAATCTCCATGAGGTGCTGGGCAGCTTGCCTGCCGGCGTCCGTCTCGTTGCCATCAGCAAGTTCCATCCCAACGAGTATATCGAGGAGGCTTATGCTGAAGGACAGCGTATCTTCGGCGAGAGTCATGAACAGGAACTCGCTAAGAAGGTGGCTTCGCTGCCTGAGGACATCGAGTGGCATTTCATTGGTCATCTGCAGACCAATAAGGTGAAGTATATCGCACCTTATATCTCGATGATAGAATCGGTAGACAGTCTGAAACTTCTCAAGGAGATTGAGAAGCAGGCTGCCAAGCACGATCGTGTGGTGAAGGTTCTTCTGGAACTTCATCTGGCAGAGGAAGATACCAAATCGGGTCTTTCTCTTGATGCTTGCCGCGAACTCCTTGAGGCTGGCGAATGGAGAGAGATGAAGCATGTGCAGATTTGTGGCATCATGATGATGGCATCTAATACGGATGATGAACAGCAGATTGCTCAGGAGTTTGATGAGGCTGCGAAGTTCTTCGATGAGGTAAAGGCAAAGTATTTTGCCGATGATGATGCTTTCTGCGAGCGTAGCTGGGGTATGAGTCACGATTATCATATTGCCGTCAAGCACGGCAGCACGATGGTTCGTGTGGGTACCACCATCTTCGGTCCTAGAATATATTAAACAAAGAGGGTGTGTCATAGACTTTTGACACACCCTCTTTGTTTATATATTTAGTATATTATCTTCTGTCCCTTGTTGGTAATATAAATCTTGCCCTTTTGTAGAACGGAAACCTTTCTGCCTTCCAGGTCAAAATAGGCTGTCGGTCTGTCTTTGTCGATGATGACAGATGATATTCCGGTAGGAGAGAAGTTCTTGAGATAATCGAAGGTTACCAGACCGGTTGCTTCATCCTTTGTGATGTTGTAGAGCGGATGACTTGTATCAATACTGTTATTCAGGGTGATACTGGTCAGACTGTTCACCTCGTACTCTGTAGCAGAGCCCGCCTTGTAGGTTGGGAACGGGTCGTTCTGCAGACTCGTGATAATATCATCGCCGCTGACATTCTCGTTATAACTGTTGTATACCATGCCGTCTGCAGGAACAATCATTACCCTTGGCTTACCTAGCGTGTCGTTGGGATTATCAAACAGATTAACCGAAGTCTTGTCATCGTAGTCGATGCGCCATACCAGCAATCCGTAACCAAAAGCCTTCTTGTACCATCCCTCGTTTCTGATGTTCTGCAGAAGCAGGTATTCGCCCTCGCTGTTGGCTATAATCTTGAATGCATCCGATGCCTTGTCGTATGGTTCCAGTGTTATCTGCTGCGCCTCGGTATCTGAAAGGAGGGTAGGCTGTTTCCATCCTACGATGCTTTTCTCCCATGGTGAATAAGGGATAGGCTGGTAGCCTTTAGCCTGATAACAGCCCATATCCATGATGTCCCAATATTCAGGACTCTGGTTATGCTCTGTAAGATTGTTGGTCGGATATATATCTGGCAAACCGAGGGTATGCGAAAACTCATGACAGAAGAGGCCGATACCATTGATGTAGTATTTGCCGTCTTGGGTATCTTTAGGTGTATTGTTCAGTTCGTTGTTGATACCGAACCTGCGTACAGTTTTCCCGTCATAGGTTCCCACTCCTACGGTACCTGATTTCGGCCAGAGACAATCGCCTGAATTGCCTGAGATGCTTTCTGAATAGCCGGCATAAATCACGTATACCAGGTCTACATATCCGTCGCCGTCGCTGTCGTAATCGGCAAAGTTAACCTTGGCGTCTACCTGCTGGCAGGCTTCCTTAATCATCTGAGGATAGTTGGTGTCACTTCCGTCGTCAACTCCGTTCTTGCCATAATAAGCAGAAATCTTGCTTACCGTAACAGGACCCACTACGTCAAACTGTGGAATAAACTGGTTATCGCTCATGTCTGCGAAATACTGCTGTACGCTGCCATAGTTCTGGCAGTAATTCTCGTTGGTGATAAACACTTCTTTATCAGCCTCAGGCATAGCTTCTCCCTTCTTTCCGTTGAGGTAATGGTTGAATGTAGCAACCGGATCCTTACTCTTGAACTTCACATCCTGAAACTGCACCAGGAGTACCAGAGCTCTTGGACTTCCCTTATGTGGGAAATAGCTAGGACTCCAGGTTCCTAATCCAGAGGCTCTTGTGATATTCTTTGCAGAGAAAGCACGGCTTTTTCGGCTGTTCAGCTCTTCAGCTGTTATCTTTTCATATTTTCCGTCTTGGGTTTCCCGCAGGGGCGTACCGTCCAGCAGCATGTAGTAGTGGAAGGTTTCGTCACCATGCAGTGTGGCACAAGCCACCGTTCCATCAGCCAGCATAATCTTGGCGATGCCCGGTTTAGCCTTTACGGCATAGAGATTGGCAATGCCCAGAAAGGCGAGTGCCAGAGAGATGATTATCTTCTTCATAATCTGTTAGGGTAGTTTACTGAACTTTCGCAAGTTGGCTCCACACGCCCTGAAAGGGCAGAAGCTCCTAGCCCAGGGCAGCGCCCTGGGTAATTATGGACGCAAACTTGTCGCCCTGTAAGGGCAAAAGCTTTAAATACCGGGCAATTAACAAAGCTTTTGCCCTTACAGGGCGCCTTGCTGACTGCTATTATACCCAGGGCGATGCCCTGGGCTAGGAGCTTTTGGGCCTTCAGCCCGTACTTAAACCACATGCGAAAGTTCTGTTGTTTATTTATAAAAGTATTGTCCTTTCTTCTGAGTCTGGTGCCCAAACTCGATGGCGTGATGCGGACAATGGTGATAGCAGGTGAAGCAGGTAAGACAGTCCTTATGATGCAGCCATTCCGGGTATTCTCCATGTCCGCCCTTGATATCGCCTACAGGACAGACGTTGGCACAGATGCCACACTTCACGCACTTGTCTTTCTCCACATGAAACCGCTTGTCGGTGATGAGCACCTTTTCGAAGAATCCGCCCACAACCTTGGTGAAGAACCAGGGGATAGGACCTTTTATCAACCGGTTCACACCCTCTTTCCTGTCGAATATCTCTTCGCAGATAACCGCCAGTTCCTGTGCCGATTTCGATTTCTTGCGGACTTCGCGCTCCTTCGGATCAACATCCATGAAAGGAAGTCCCACATAAGATTCCGGCATGATGAGCGAGTAGGAAGATGAAACCTCCGTGATGCCCAAGGCCTGAAGCGATGCATTCTGCGTAATCGTATCGTTGAGGTTTTCGATGGTGAGTCCGATGCTGTCGCCTGCAGTACAGACGCAATAGGCGAAAGGGTGCTTCTTGGACATCTCCTTGCCTTCTGTAGTAGCATCAGGGGCTTCTCTCAGAATCTTCATCTTCCTGATAAACTCCCTTACAAGGCATGGAACCCTCCAGCCATGTACGGGGAAAACGAATCCGAGCCGTTCATTCTCTTTCAGAATAAACGGCTCGGCTATATTGTGGCTTGAATCATCCGCCCGCATATAAGGGGCGATAGGAATCAAGTCTTCGTGTGTAGCCGCTGCCAGTCTGGCTGCTGCCCACTTGGTATTTCCAGTTCCTGAGAAATAGAAAATCATGCTTACTTTTAAATATGTATTGAGCTAGATTATTTCTTTTCTGTCATAACACCTTCTATATAGAGTCGAGACATCTCAACATTACCGTTAGAACGGATGGTGATGCTCTTCTTGAAATGACCAGGGAACATACCCTTGCCGTTATAGGTAACACTAATCTGTCCCTTCTCGCCTGGAGCGATAGGCTTCTTGGTATAAGAAGGTACGGTACAGCCGCAGCTGGCAATAGCCTGGTTGATAATTAATGGCTTGTTGCCCACATTGGTGAAGGTAAAGGTTGCCTTCTGTACCGGGTTTGACTCTTCGAACGAACCGAAGTTGTGTATCAGTTTGTCGAACTTAATCTCTGCCTGAGCAGATGCAGTAGCTACAAGAGCCACCAGCAAAGTGAGTGTCAATATGATTCTTTTCATCTTCATATCCTTTCTTCTTTTTTATATTTTCTCTTTAATTTGTTTCTTATTTTTATATAATTCGATGCAAAAGTACATATAAAGTTTAGTATTACGTTACTTTTTTACATTATTTAACCGAACTTTCGCAAGTTTTGTCCACACGCCCTGAAAGGGCAGAAGCTCCTAGCCCAGGGCATCGCCCTGGGTATAATGGCAGTCAACAATGCGCCCTGAAAGGGCAAAAGCTTTAAAATACCGGGCAATAAACAAAGCTTTTGCCCTTTCTAACGCTTTCTGAAATAAAGGAGACAAAAAAATCCCCCAACCTTAATCACTTAAGATTGGGGGAGAGACTAGAAAAAAAATGAACAATATCAACTGAATAGGGAACTAAATGTGGAAATTGATTTCATTCAGCCAGGCCTGGACATTGAAACAAGGACAGGACTTGTGGACATTCGGGAGATCACGATGACCTAGGATTTCGGCTTCGGGATAGTCTACGCACAGACTCGTCAGGAGATTCTGGAGAGACTGCTTCTGAGCCTTCGTACGGGTATCTGCCGGATTGCCGTCGGCGTCGAGACCGCCTTCGTAACAGATGCCGATACTGTGTGCATTGAAATGGCGGGCGTGGGCTCCTATCTCTGACTCGGGACGGCCGGGATAAATGACGCCGTCTTTCGTGATGTAATAGTGATAACCGATGCCGCGGAAACCACGGGCTAAATGACAGGCTTCGAGCTTTTCGAAGGTGAAGTCCTGGGTGACGCGTGTGGCAGAACAGTGAATGACAATAAGTGATATTTTTCTTGTGTTTTTCATAGTGCTGAATCTTTAAAGGGTTGATACTACTGGCAGCTCTGCACACAAAAGGCAGAGGCTACGGCAGTGAGAACGGTAATAACGAAATTCAGAATTTTCTTGAGTGTTTCTCTTTTCATTTTCATTTGATTTTTAAGGTTAATAAATGGATTGGGGGCTCGGATTCTCTATCCGGGCGAAACTAGAGAAGGAAGGTTGGCAGGATGAGCAGATGGGCTTGATAGCGCGTGTTTCAATGATGCTTGCTATATGATGGATAGCCGGGGGTGCTATAGCCGAATCCCGGACTGCATCCTGCCTAAAACCTTCTTTCTTCATCTATTGGCTGGGGGTTACTCCAGGCCGTCGCTACCATCAGAGCCGCTGCTCTCGGTGTTACCTGAACCGCCAGTCTGTGTTGAATCGCCACCCTGGTTTGTGCCGCCAGTGTTGTCCTTGCCGTCGTCCGGTGGAGTGACATCGCCTGTTACGGCTGTAGCCTTCTTCAGGGATGCATCGAGGTTCAGACTGGTAGCCTTGAACTCGCCGGTGCCACGGGCACGGAGCTTCAGTCCGGCAATGTTCTTGGTGATGCTAAACTCCTTCTCGGAGGCTGCACCTTCCTTGTTCTTGATACCGATGCTGAAAATGGCGAGGTCAGGAATCTTCACGGCGATACCCTGCAGAACCAGTTCTCTTACGCAGCTCACCATATCGGTGAGCATACCCTTGATGGCTCCCTTTGAGAACGGGGTGTTGTGACTTTCCATGTGCTCTGCGAGTTCATCAAG
>CAKPYB010000008.1 GCA_934202525.1 uncultured Prevotella sp. | reverse complement strand
AAGCAGTAGCAGCATTTGTTTAATCAGCTGTTACTGCTTTTTTGAATTATGCAAGGTATAAACGCGGAGCCGCTTACGATACTTCTCCCTAATTTATGATACTTCTATGATACTTCTCCCTTCATTTTAAGAGAAGTCTCATTCGCGATAAAGTTCTGTGTATTAAAGATATAAGTCTTATTCTATACCGAAAAATGAGACTTTGATACTTTTTTTGAGGAAAAACTTGTTTGCGTACGATGTTTATCGGATTAAATTTGATAGCTTACGAAAATAATATGCAATGTCTGAATTTGGAGCAGTTTATCAAGCAAGTAAACTTCTTTTTCTCCATTGTGTGCCCTAACACAATGTTTTTTGAAATTTTTACGATAAAAATTTTGTTGTTTCGGTAATATTTACTATTTTTGCGGTGTCATAATCTTGCTGGAAGCTCCAAATGAGCAAAGGTGGGTGGACATATACAAAGGCATTACTGAATGCTTGGGGTTTGACTACAGAGAACTTCGTAAGTTTTTCTGATTGTTTTATTTAACTAATAGAATGTCGCTTATGAATGAATTGGCTTTCAAGTTTGGGCAGAACTCGATAACTTATGAGTACGGAAGACGTTTTGTTACCATAAATGGTGAAAAGCATAGAGCAGGAAAGTATTATTATCTCAATGTGTTGGAGTCTATTTCTGATTATCCTTCTTTGAATAATCAGATGCTCTCGTGGATTATGAATATATATAATGCAACGAATGCCGTTTATAATCCTGATATAATAAGATATGTTTCTGACATTCAAAGATGCATGACTGCCCCGGAACTCGCAGGGATAGATGCATTTTTGACTGTAATTTATTTAGCGATGTTTGATTTGGAAACATCAAAATCATTTCCTAATAGTTTGGGCAAAGATATGGTGCTTCGCAGTTGTCAAGCAGTGTTGTTAAAACAAAAAACAGCAAAAGAAGCAGCTGTAATGTTTGAAAAGAAAAAAGTTACTTCAAATGATTCCTGTTTTGATAACAATACAGAATATTACAATGAATGGGATGATTATGGAACTTCTGGAGAAAAGTATGGTTACTATAACGGATATAGTGATGATGTTATAGATGATGCATTTGATGGATGTCCTGAAGCAACCTGGAATGTAGATTGATGTGTGTTATAAAAATAGGAACGATGACAGAATTAAATGGTTATTTAGACTACAATGGGTTGATTTATAAGATTCAGTCTGTTGAACAACTTCGAAATTTTATGAATGAACTCGGAGTTGAGGTTAAAGAGATGACGAAAAACGAGCTGTCGTCTTTATGTACTAATCCAAATCCTACTAGGTGCCCAAATAAGAAATATACAGATAGTTGTGGCGTTCATTATTTTTTTTGATGGAAAAAATTGATATTATGGATTAAATGAATACAAAGTTGCTGATGGCACAGTTGCAGTTTGTGATAATGCTTTTATTTCCGATTTACCCCAAAGTATAAAAAATACGCTTCCCTAATACGCTTGTAGCAATAGGGAAATGGGTGTTTGGGAGCGCGGGGGTATCTGCAGTAGTACTATGGTCTTCAAATTTAAAATATATTGGTAATAATGCTTTTGGGGGATGTCCTTTTTTCTTTTCAGAACAAGCACTGTGTTTACCTCTGGTACTATCTTATATTGGAGCGGATGCTTTTAATGGATGTAAAAGATTTACAAGTATTTCTTTCCCAAACTCGATAGTAAAAATAGATAGTCACGTTTTTGCCTAGGTGCGAATCTTTAAAATGAGTCTATATTCCAGGAACTATCAAAGAGATAGGGTCTGGATTTTTTGATGGTTGCACAAGTCTTAAAGAAAATAAGAATTCTAAAAGTTAGTTGGGTAAAGTTTGAAAAAAATTATTATATTTCTCTGTTGATAAGTTTATAGAAGTATAAAATGGGCTGCTTTTGGGGGAGGCATTATCGTATTATTTTACTAGATAGCAAGATATTCCTTCTAGCAGTAGTCTAAATTATTGCAAGAAGATATGTATGGTAGTTCTTTATGTGATATATAAAAGATTTGTGAGGTGGTATAGTTTACACTTTCATTTCATTTATGCTTCTGAAATGGAATCAAGCCATTTCTTATCATTCAAGGCATTATTTATAATCATTTCTTCTATTTTTGACAGATTATTTAGAAGAAAGGCTTTGCTATCATCAAATGATTCAGCTAATCCTGCAACATATTCACGCTCATAGGAATGCCATGTGTAAATGTTATCTTTTAACGACAAATTTATCCCTAATGTCTTGTTTAATAAATTGATTATTTTTTTTGAAGGAGCAAAATCTTTAAAAGGAAATGAGATTTCTTGGGTTGTTGATTCAATATCATCCCGCCCTACTCTGTATTGTCCCTTAACAACATAAGTCGCTTTTATTGAGTATATATACTCAATAAATAAAGTGATGTGCTCGGACATTTTTTTGCATCTAAATACTTTTCTATCAATTCTTCCGAACGATACTGAGATAATAAATTGAACGCCATAACCGTTTCTGCATCGTAAGTGGTCAAAATAAATTTTAAGATACACTTTCTAAGAAATATTATCAAAGTCGTTTCTTCTTCAAATCCCTGATTCATCTTTAAAGACTTTAAATAATAAACCTTATCATTTTTAGCATTATAAAGGGGGATACTTTTAAAATAAATTTTCAAGGCTCCTATTAGCCAATTATCATGCTTGCTATTATTAAATGATAAAAATGTAGTTTTATTAATTTTTTCTATAGCTAATGTTCGTAACATATTTTTTAAAGCCTCAATTGTACTCATATTATTTACATTTTAATTATATGTGTGCAAATATAGTGCAAAATATTATAACTTCCAAAGTTTTTGGGATTTTTTAATTGAATTAAACTTTTGAGTTTTTTCTTTAGCTTATTCTTTTGAGATTCATGTTTATGTTGCTGCATTCCAAAAACACAGAATCCTGCCGGCATCACTGCCAGCAGGATTCACTTTCAAAAACCGAACCTAAAAGTCTACCTTGTAATTTCTATCTATGCAATATCTATTGTAACCTGAATAAGTCTAATTACCTTTAAAAACTAAATCCTATTATATGAATAACGCTGCAAAATGAACTGTTCTTTATCTTTTACTCGGCAGTTGTCTGCTGCTCTGTAGCATTCTCTGTTGTATTCTCAGTAGCATTCTCCTGCTGTGTAGAATCCTCAACACCTGCCTGTGGCTGGATAGAAGTATCAGTTGACAATGTATCTGCTGGTGTTTCTGGCGCTACGGTATCAACTGGTGCTACCTCTGAGTTACCTACCATTCTGCTTGATGCAAAAACGTTGCTTACTGAAACCATTACCATAGCTGCAAACATAAATTTCTTCATGTTTAAATGATAATGATGTTTGAGTTTAGGGTCTAACAGAAGTTGCTGGCGGTAAAGATGTAAGTGCTACAAGAGGTGTAAGACTAAAAGTCTTAATCCTGCGTATAATTTATCTTAAAAAACTTTATGTATTAAATTAGTTAGCTGATATTTATATAACTTTGCAGTCGGATGAACCAAGATGTTTTTGGAGTCTGTTAAATTTATAGCTATATGGAAAGAAATAAAAAACTAAGGTATACATCTCTAGGTTTTGTTCTCCCTATGGAATATAATCCTATATTCTATAGATATTCAAAACCTAATGTAAGAAAAACGATAAGCGGTTTTTCTCGTGATGAAATTATAAATTTAATAGTTAGGTTAAGTAACGAATGTGTCAACAAACCAGCAGTAAATATATTGGGGTTACTATCACATGATAATTATTGGATGAATTCTGTGCTCTTTAGAATATATGATTATATAGGGTGTCATTCTTCTAAAGACAGGAGATATTGTGCTTGCTTCAATCAGACTTTATTGGAGTTGTTACGCTATGCTTTATCTATAAATCCACATAAAGAAAATTTTAAGGTGTTCAATAAATACGTATTAGAGTTTTCTCTTGTAAAGGTTGTTGCTTTATTAAATGAGCAAATTGTAAATTTTAAAATCTATAATAGCTCTATATCAGAGCTAATGGTTACAGGTATTGAATTGAATAAAGATTTGAATAGCGTAGATTATATAGATTTATATAAAGAGCAATTAGTCTTATCTTTTAATTTTTTTTCTTTTTTAGAAAGTAATACTAAATATGCCCCTTTGTTACAAGCATTTTTAGCAAAATATGGAATTAAGAATTGGAGAAATTATGTTGTTACAATATTGGGATTAGTCTCGGATGCGAATTTTTGTACACGTATATTGGATTTTAAACATATAGAAGACGAGGATGGTTTAATAAATCGCAATATAGTTGACTTGTTGTCTTTCCCTTATACAACAACAGTTGATTATAAAGAAAATGTGGATTATAGGTTTTTCAGGCAATATCCGATTATAAAAATGCAAGATGACATATATATAATATACAATATCGGATTTTTATTAGATAAGTTGTATAATAGTTTATATTTTGATTTAAAAGATATTGCTAAAAGTATAGAAAGTAAACAAAAAATCAATATTTCTTCGTTGGTAACAAGTGAATTTATTGAAAAAACTATTTTTGATACGTTTTTACAAAAATGCTGTAGTTCGTCTAACTATTTTTGCTTTGCAGAAGCAGAATGTATAGAGCAATATAAACCAAAAGATAAAGAGTTAGGAACTCCTGATTTTCTCTTACAAAGAAAATTAGGAAAGGAGATATTGTTGTTTGAATGTAAGGATATTAGATTGAAAGCAGAACTTAAAGAACAAAGAGATTTTTCTTTGTTGGAAAGAGAGTTAAAGAATAAGTTGATGCTTAAAACTTATAGTAATGAAAAAATATGTCCCACACCAAAACGAATTGGTGTGGGGCAGTTAGCTGGTCATATAAAAAATATTAGGGAGCATGACTTTAGGTGGGGATATGATATAAAGTCTGATTCCATTGTTTATCCAGTGTTAGTAATAGCCAACCATAAGCTAATGTGGAATGGGTTATTTGATATGCTAAATGAATGGTTCGTCCAGTCATTAAATAATGAGGGCATCTCGTGTTCTGAAAATAATAAGCCATTAATTATAATGAGTCCATTATGTTTGATAAAACATTCAAAAAGATTTAAAAAAGATGGTTTTGAGAAGTATTTTGAAGAATATTATAATCATAGTAAAATTCAAACAGGGACTAATGTTGATTACATCAATAAAGGCTTAACTTTTGATGATTTTATGGATAAATATCCATATAAATTAGATGATATGTTTGAGATAGTTCAAAAAGAAGTGTTACAGAAAAGAGACAAATAAAATATGCAATATCCTTTAATATCAGAATATGTTAGAGCCATACAAGATGCAAGTAGTAATCTTGATAAATTGGCTCATTTGGTACCAGTGCTAGATGATCATGGTGAACCATATCGTAGCAGTGGTGCCTTTGCCGTCGTGTTCAAAATGAAAGATGAACAGACAGGGAAATGCTATGCTTTGAAGTGCTTTACTGAAGAGCAAGAAGGTAGAGCTGAGGCTTATCGCCAGATTGCAGATGAGTTGGAGTTCGTTGATTCTTCTTATATTACTTCTGTAAAGTACTTAGACAAAGAAATCTTTGTAGATAGCAGTTGTGAGGAGGATGAGTTTCCTGTCCTTCTTATGGATTGGATTGATGGTGAAACGATGGAGACTTACATTGGAGAGAACTATCAAGACAAATTTGCTATGGCTATGCTTTGTTATCGCTTCTGTAAAATGGCAGCGTGGCTTCGTTCTCAACCATTTGCTCATGGTGATATTAAGCCAGACAATATCATGGTTCGTCCTGATGGAAATCTGACATTGGTAGATTATGATGGCATGTTTGTTCCTGCCATGAAGGGACAGAAGTCTCCAACAATTGGTACAAAGGATTTTTCGCATCCTTTGAGAACCGTCGATGATTTTGATGAAACCATTGACGACTTTGCTCTGGCAAGTATCGCCTTGTCATTGAAAGCTATATCCATGAATTCCAAATTATTAGATACCTATGGTGCATCAGACAGGCTTCTCTTCTTAGAAAACGATTATCATAACCCTTCAAATAGCAAGGCTATATCTGCCTTGCAGGAATTGATGTGTGATAAGAATTTCTGTACACTTTACTCTCTTTTCATGCTCGCATTGGCAAGAAAGGAACTTTCTGCATGTTCTTGTAGATTGTTTATTGGTGAAAAACCTATCCCGTCTCAAACAATTGAAGACTTATCAACAGAAATAACTGAAGATGAGTTGAAAGAAGCTTTTGTTGATGGAAGGGGAGTGAAATATAGCAAGGATGGAAGAAAATTATTGAAAGTTCCCCAAGAACTAAGAAGGGGCTATTCTGTCAAAGAGGGTACAAGGATAATATGTAATAATGCATTTGCTGGTTGTAGTTCTCTGCCCAACATTGTTATTCCTGATAGTGTGACTGCTATTGGAGATTATGCATTTTCTCATTGTCTCTTGTTGGAAAATATATCCATTCCTAAAAGTGTAATTTGCTTAAACGGAAATCCGTTTTCAGACTGGGGAGGCATGTTAGAATGTTTATCACCCACCTTCATTTATGAGGATGATGTCTTATTCAATAAGGATAAAAGTGAAATTGTTTCTTTCAGAAATCAAAAAATAGAATCATATATCATCCCAGATAGTGTGACTAAAATTAGAGATTCCGCTTTTTCGGATTGTAGTTCTCTGTCCAACATAGTCATTCCTAATAGTGTGACTGCTATTGGAGATTTCGCTTTTTCGGGTTGTAGTTCTTTGTCCAATATAGTCATTCCTGATAGTGTGACTGCTATTGGAGATTCCGCTTTTTCGGATTGTAGTTCTCTGTCCAACATAGTCATTCCTAATAGTGTGACTGCTATTGGAGATGGCGCATTTTTTGGTTGTAGTTCTCTGCCCAAAATAGTCATTCCTAATAGTGTGACTAGTATTGGAGATTGTGCATTTTCTGATTGTAGTTCTCTGCCCAACATTGTTATTCCTGATAGTGTGACTAGTATTGGAGATTGTGCATTTTCTGGTTGTAGTTCTCTGCCCAACATTGTTATTCCTGATAGTGTGACTGCTATTGGAGATTCCGCTTTTTCGGATTGTAGTTCTCTGTCCAACATAGTCATTCCTAATAGTGTGACTAGTATTGGAGATTATGCATTTGAACATTGTCGTTCTTTGTCCAATATAGTCATTCCTGATAGTGTGACTAGTATTGGAGATTATGCATTTGAACATTGTCGTTCTTTGTCCAATATAGTCATTCCTGATAGTGTGACTGCTATTGGAAAATGGGCATTTTCTTATTGTAGTTCTCTGTCCCAAATAGTCATTCCTAATAGTGTGACTAGTATTGGAGATTATGCATTTTCTTATTGTAGTTCTCTGTCCAATATAGTCATTCCTAATAGTGTGACTGATATTGGAGATTTCGCTTTTTCGGATTGTAGTTCTTTGTCCAAAATAGTCATTCCTAATAGTGTGACTAAAATTGGAGATTATGCTTTTTCGGGTTGTCGTTCTTTGTCCAATATAGTCATTCCTGATAGTGTGACTGTTATTAGAGATTTCGCTTTTTCGGGTTGTAGTTCTTTGTCCAATATAGTCATTCCTGATAGTGTGACTGCTATTAGATATGGTGCATTTTCAGGTTGTAGTTTGTCATACGATTTTAAGCAAGAGTTAATCTCTCGATTTGGAAAGGAAATATTTAATAATTTATGGTACTTATAGAATCTAAACGAAAGAAGCGGGAGAATATCTTGAAGAAATATCCCGATGCAATAATTGCGGATGTAACGAGTCATGCTGAAGATGACTTGATAAAGTTAAGCCCATTCTATCCTCATGGTGGCATACCTGTGCCATTTAGTGAGGGTGTTACTGCTACATGTGTTGAGGCTGTGTGGCAAGGGCTAAAGGTATTTGAATCGGCTGATGTAGATATGAAAATGTTTAAGAATGAGTCGATGAAGAATATCAAGAGAACTGTTCGCAAGTTTGGTAAGCCTCTTGGACATCGCAAAGGAGTAAACGGAACTGAATTGCTCGGATATATTGAGGCTCGAAAGCTGATTTATATTCCTACTTACAAGTGGGTTCTTGAACATAAGGTTCAAAGTATTATCGAAAGATTACGAGAGGCTAGCCAAACTAAGACCATCGTACTTTTGGATTATAATACAAATTGTGATGTGGATGACCCGAAGAAGCCTCTTTCGCATGCCTTTCTAATCAAGGCATACGTAGAAGGTCTATATCCTTTTGGTGATAAAAAGTGGAAACCACAGACAATAGAATCAAAGCAGTCTGGTAATTCTCAATTACTAAAAATGGCAGAAACATTGAGATTTAATTTCAAAAACGACGTTATCGGTAAATTACTTCAAGCTTCTGATACTCAGTTAGCTTTTGAGGAATATCTAAAAGGATTATATCACCAAGGAGTGATTGGTATGGATGATTTTACGATTTGTTGGTTGTATGAATAGAAAAATATGGAAAATGAATTTATAAATGACCGATTCCTCGGCACAATCTTCGGACAAGCTGTAGGAGATGCCTTGGGGCTGAGCACTGAGTTTATGTCCAAGCAAGAGGTTGACCGTTTCTATCCTAATGGGATAGAGGACTATTCACAAATCGTGCAGGATGATCATCGACGTCGTTGGCAAAGAGGCGACTGGACAGATGATACCAACATGATGCTATGTATCTTAGATTCCTTTGTGGCTTGTCAAAAGGTAGATATTCTTGATATTGCCAGAAGGTTTAAGGAATGGATGATGAACGGAGGCATGGGAATTGGCCGGCATACCTATAATGTAATGGCTCTTGGCGACTATACTTCGAATCCACAGAAGGCTGCGGAGATTATCTGGAAGATGGGAAAGAAAAAAGCAGCAGCTAATGGAGCTGTCATGAGAACTTCGGTGGTAGGGCTTCTGAAGGAAAATGTGGCTAGTAATGCAGAGAATATCTGTAAGTTAACTCATTATGATCCTCGCTGTGTGGGCTCTTGCGTTATCGTTTCTTCTATCATACATACTCTTGTCTTTGAAGACAGGATATTGGATTATGAAGATGTGATTGGCATTGCCAGACAATATGATGAGCGAATCGTTCCATTTATTGACTTGGCATATCATGAAGGTCTGGATTCTTTGTGTCTGGATGATGAAAAGAGTATGGGATATACGCTCAGAACTTTAGGGGCTGCCCTATGGGCTTATTGGCATGCAACCTCGTATAAGGAGGGTATCTTGAAGATTGTTTTATCGGGAGGAGATGCGGATACCAATGCTGCAGTAGCAGGAGCTATCCTGGGCGCTAAATTTGGAATAAACCAAATTCCTGAAGAATGGAAAGATGGTCTTCTCTATGCTTCTATGCTCCATAACAAGGTGCAGGAATTCTACGCAATGTATCAATAAAAACATATAAAAATTACGAAATCTCTTGCGGGTTTCATGCTTTTTGTTTATCTTTGCACCAAATAGACTGCATTCGGCAATTTTAAAGCAGACTTTCATATTGCTCGTTTGCATAATTACTAGCTAAAAGAAAGGATTCGATAATGAATGTAATGCAATTGAATACTGATATTTATAATAGCTTGGGCGTACTTTCTAATGACGGGAGCTATTTGGAAAAAGCTGCACGTTATCTTAAAAAATTGGCGCAAGCTAAAAGAAACGTGGAAAATGCAAAGGCTAAGGAAGAAGCCCTTGCTAGTATCAATCAGGCCTTTACGGAATTGAAGCTTCATCGCGAAGGAAAAATGGATTTTATTCCTGCGGAGGATTTGCTTAATGAGTTATAGGATAGAGGTTGCACCTGAGTTTGCCCGTAGATTGAAGAAATTAAGTAAGCGCTATAAGTCTATTAAGCAAGATTACGCAGATTTTTTGCATTCTCTTCAATCTAATCCTCTTCAAGGGGTAGATTTGGGTAAAGGGTTAAGAAAAATAAGAATGAGTATCGCTTCTAAAGGTAAAGGAAAAAGTGGTGGTGCCAGAGTTATTTCCTTTATGGCAATCATGAATGAAGAGGAAGGTTTTATAGAACTATTGACCATTTATGATAAATCAGAAATGGAATCTATCTCGGATAAAGAATTGTTGAATTTAATGAAACGGAATGGTTTGCTTTAGAGCATAATAACGCAGAATCCTGCCGGCATCACTGCCAGCAGGATTCTCTTTCAAAAACCGAACCTAAAATTCTACCTTGTAATTTCTATCTATGCAATATCTATTGTAACCTGAATAAGTCTAATTACCTTTTTAAAAAACTAAATCCTATAATATGAATAACGCTGCAAAATGAACTGTTCTTTATTTTTTACTCAGCAGTTGTCTGCTGCTCTGTAGCCTGCTGCTCAGTTGCCTCCTGCTGGGTTGTTTCTTCCTGTGGAGTTTCCTGAACCTTTGCTGGCTCTTCTGTTGTCTGAGTATTCTCTTCTGTCTTTGTAGAATACTCAATACTTGCCTGTGGCTGGATAGGAGTACCTGTTGCCAATGTATCTGCTGGTGTTTCTGGCGCTACGGTATCAACTGGTGCTACCTCTGAGTTACTTACCATTTTGCTTGATGCAAAAACGTTGCTTACTGAAACCATTACCATAGCTGCGATAGCTGCAAACATAAACTTCTTCATAATCTTATCTTTTTATAATTGTTACTATTTATTGTTATTTACTTTCTTTGTGGATTCATTTTCGAACCCGCTATTCATAGTCACAATCGGCGTGCCAAAAAGATAAGAAAAATGGCTCTGTGCTGATAGTCAGTAGTTTATGTAAAATGTGCCAAAAACAGATGGTGTGGAAAATGAGGAAAGTATGTGGAAACATTCCCCAAAAAGTTGGAGAATGCATTCCTTTATGTAACAATCACAATTTAATAATTCATTCCGAATGTCCAAAGAGGAATGATATTGCCGAAACCGGTTTCTATATCATCTTTTACGATATATCCCTCTTCTGCCTCGGTTATCTGCTTCTGACCTTTCTTCTTGCCACCTATCTCAAAGGTTTTGCCGGCTATCAGAAAATCTGAGATGGGAGAATTGTAAACGGTATGGTTCACTCTCATCTGATTAAAGAAAAAGGTCTCACGTTGATTTCCTATATCGGGAGTTTCTGATGTGAGAGCGAAAGAGAGGTTAGTATTGTCGAGATATACTTTTTCGACCTTCCCCAGACCTCTAACTCCCTTTGTTGAATCGTGGAGTTGGGCGATGAGACCAGCCTTTTCCATAAGTTCAAAGTAGTCGGGAAGCAAGCCGCGGTCTGCTTTGATGGTTGTAGCGATGGTGCTCATGTTGGGCTTGAATGGCACACTGTCTGCTATCACCTGCATCAGTTCCTTCAATTTCCTCGATATGGTTACTGTGTAGTTGGCATATTGGGGAATGTCGGTTTCCAGCGTCATGCTTACTACCTGGTTTAAGCGCATTTTATAGCCCTCGTCTTCATAAAAAGGATAGTAACCCTGGCGCAGATATTCGTTGAAGAGGGATAGGGGATGGTCTATCTCTATTGGCAATTCTACCTCATGATTGACGATTTGTTCCAATGTGTAGGCTGGTAGGTCGATTCCGAGTTTCATGCCAATATATTCTCTAAACGACAGACCTTGCATTTTATAGACGAGGACACGACGGCTTAAGTCGGCGGTTCCCTGATAGATGTCAAGTACTGATGAGCCTGTAAACACTACTTGCAGGTCGGGTAGATTATCGTATATCATCTTCAGCTCCGTTGCCCATCCTTTATATTTATGTATTTCGTCGATAAAGAAATGCTTGCCGCCAAGTTGATTGAACTTCATGGCAGTATCAAAGAGTGTATGATTGGCGAAATAGATGGATTCGGCACTCACATATAGGGTGTCCTTCAACTTGAGATTCTGCTTGATGTACTGCAAGAGGAGTGTGGTCTTGCCCACGCCACGAGGTCCCACAAGGGCTGTCATCCGATTCTTCCATGGAATCTGATGATACATATATCTCACGTATCGGGTGTCGGTACGTTTGATGAGATTGTCGGATAATTGCTTCAATAATTCCATATTTCTTCTGTTATTAATTCATTTATTTGAATGCTTTTTAGCATTTTTGGTGCAAATATACGAAATTTGTGGTAAATTTCCTACAAAAATAAGAGAAATTTGTGGTATTTTTACCGCAAATTTCTCTATTTGGCTTGGCTTGACATATACAAAGGCTTATAACAACTCTCCTGCTACCCTAATTATAATAACTTTCTTGCAGTCCAGGTACATCAGCAAAAAGCTATTCGTCTTCCGTAATGATTTCTAAATCTTCAGCTATTTTCTTCAGTCTGTCTCTTATCCTCTTCGCCAAGGTTGGTGTTTTTTGCTGTATGACAGGCTTTTGGGGCTCTTCTTCTATGACTGGAGGTTCTTCAGTCGGAGCTTCGGGGGTGAGTGGGGCTGGCTCCTCATCAGGGATGTCTGTAGATTCTGTGTTTGATGGCTCTGTTGGAATATCCTCTTTTGGGGATTCTTCTTTTCCATGTGATTGGAAATTGTCACGTATCGGATGATAAAGCTTGTCGATAATTCTCTGGTAATCATCTTCATCCTTGGTGGTTGTGACAGGATTGTCCTGAATTTCATCTGCCAGTTCGTTGTTGAGACCTGTTGCCAGAATGGTGACTTTGGCATCCTCATCCAGACTGTCATCATCTGAAAGACCCCAGATAACCTTGATGTCTGGATTCAATTCATCGAAGAAGGCATCTATCTCTCGCATTTCCCTAACGAAGATAGGGTGCTTGCTGGAGGTATAGATGTTGAAGAGGATGCGCTGGGCATTGCTGATGTCGCTGCCGTAGAGCAATGGGGAATCCAAGGCGTTGAGGATGGCATTCTGAACTCTGCCTTCTCCGCTCGCCCTGCCCATCGCCATGATGGCACCGCCGCCGCTCTTGATGGTGGTCTCGATGTCACGGAAGTCGAGATTGATGGTTCCTTCTACGGTAATCAGCTCCGAGATGCTCTTGGTGGCATCGCTCAGCACCTTGTCTGCCAGCTTGAAGGCATCCTTTACGGTAATTTCAGAATCGGCATATACATCGCAAAGCCGCTCGTTGTTGACAATGAGCAGGGCATCTACGTTTTTGCGCATCTCTTCTACACCCTGCAGGGCCTTCACGATTTTCTTACGCTTTTCAAAATAAAATGGGATGGTGATGATGCCCACTGTCAGGATGCCCATGCTTTTGGCGATGCCAGCGATGACAGGGGCTGCTCCTGTGCCGGTACCGCCACCCATGCCGGCTGTAACGAATGCCATCTTGGTTCCGTCATCCAGCAGCCGCTTGATGTCTTCCTGGGTGTTCTGCGCTTCGCTTCTTCCAACTTCAGGGTTAGCACCTGCTCCCAAACCGCTCTTTCCGAGCATGATTTTTACAGGCACAGGTGATTTGGATAGCGACTGGCTATCCGTATTGCAAACGGCAAAGCTCACATTTACAATACCTTCTGAGTACATATTCTTAACGGCATTACATCCGCCACCACCCACACCTATCACCTTGATGATATTCTTGGTGGTGTCTTCTGTCTGTCCGAAATCTATAGGGGTCCATTCTTCAGTCATCTTATCTATATTTCTATTTTGGGCACAAAGATAATAAAAAAGGAGTAATTATACAATAATAAAAGAAACGCAAGGCTTGCGAAAGAAGATTTTTTGATGAAGAGAAACGTTTTTTCCTATTCTTTTTGTATTTTTGCATCCGGTATGCAGACAGAACAGGAAAATAGGAGTGTCGAGGAGAAAGCTGCTTTGATAAAAACGCTTTCCTCCCAACTTTTGGCAGAAGGAAGAACTGACCTTTTGCTGAAAGCTATCGGTGTGCCCGTATTGGAACAGCTTCGTATTGAGGCAGCAAGAGCTACTCTCAGCCCATTGGTCATTACTGAGGATTATCGCTTCCTGTTGCCTGAGTTTGGTAATAAAGAGGTACAGCTCAGTCCTATCCACAAGGCGCTCTATCTGCTCTTCCTGAACCATCCGGAAGGTATTGAATTCAAGAATCTGGTAGATTATCGGGAAGAACTTCTTCAACTTTATCAAAAGATAGGGAATAGAATAGATATGGATAAGATTACCGAGACCGTGAACCGTCTGGTGAATCCGCTTGATAATGCGATAAACGAGAAGTGTTCCCGTATCAAGGCAGCCTTTTCTGATTTGATGGATGAGTATCAGGCTGACTATTATATCATCAACAGTCATGTGAAGCGGCATCAGGGAAGTTCGATGAAATTGTGGTTTGAGAGGTTGAAAATTATCAACCTCCCAAGAGAATTGGTTGTTTATCAATGTTCTTGATGTTTGCTCTCACCTTATTTAAAGCCTATCGCTGCAAAATCTTTCATCGAATCATATCTTTTTAAATATTGTGCCTTATATATTAATGGTGTTACTGAGAAAATATAGGCTATCCTATTTCTCCCATCAGCCATCTTAGGGCATTGATTCTCTTGATACCGTTGTAATCGGCAGTAGGATCTTCATCAAGTGTAAGGATATACTTAGGATATTGGTCATTGATTTGCTGCAGAGATGCCAATTCACGTTTTAAGGTAGCCTCATCTCTAACGGTGGCTGCTACCTGGTAATACGTGATATCGTTTTCATCAATTGCTACAAAATCTACTTCCAGATTATCCATCTTTCCGATATATACTTTCTGCTGGCGATGGAGTAGTTCCAGATAAACGATGTCCTCCAGGATGCGGCCGGCATCGAATGAGCGGGAACCTAGGAGCATTCTTCTCAAACCGATATCCACAAGATAATATTTACCCAATGTCTTGAGCAGTTGCTTACCCTTGATGTTGTATCTTTTGGTTTCATATACGAAGAAGGTTTCGCAGAGTGCTGTCAGATATCGTTCCACGGTTTTCTGGTCTATTTTTCTTCCATCGGCAGTCATGATATCAGCTATGCGCTTGGTGGATAGAATGTTGCCGATATTGTCTGATGTGAAACGGATAACGCTTTCCAGCATCATGACATCGGGTAATTTCTTCCTGCTCATGATGTCCTTTACTACAATGGTGTTATATACACCATTCAGGTAGTCGCTGATTTCAGCGGGACTATCCAGTTCAAGGGTATATGGAAAACTGCTCCTTGTGATGTAGTCTGTATAGGCTTTGGGAAGATTGTCGGTTCCGCCGATGCCTTCTACATACTCTCTGAATGAAAGGGGAAGCATGGCGATTTCCACATATCTTCCGGAGAGTAATGTGGCGATTTCGCTTGACAGCATATAGGCATTCGAGCCCGTAATATAGAGATCTACTGTTGGCTTCAGGTTGAGGCTGTTGATGATGTCTGGGAAATCTTCCACATGTTGTATCTCATCAAAGAAGATATAAGTCATCTTGTCTTGATGAACCAATGGCTTGATATAAGCATATAAGTTATGTGGATTGCGAAGCTCATAGAAGTCGTAATCCTCGAAATTGAGATAGATGATTTGATCGTCATGAACACCTTGCTTCTTAAGCCAGTCACGATAAATCTCCATAATGGTGGATTTTCCGCAACGGCGAATGCCGGTTATCACTTTGATAAGAGACTTGTCTTTGAAAGCAATCAGCTTATTGAGATATTCCGTTCTTTCTATTCGTTTCATATCATTTCATTGTTCTTTGATTATATATTTGCTGCGAAGATACTATTTTTTTAGGATAAATCATCCTAAAAGTATAATATTTAAGAAAGTTTTAGGATAAATCATCCTAAAACTTCCGAAATTTGAAAAGTTTTAGGATAAACCATCCTAAAACTTTTCTCCTATCCCCATATTTAGGTATTTCTGCGAAACCATCATTTTTAGGTATTGCAGATGATGGAAAAAGAATGTATCTTTGCACCCGAAAATAAATGTAACTAAAAGTAAGATAGACAAATGAAAACAACAATCGTAATTTATGGCTCTTCTACTGGCTCATGCCAGTCGATTGCCGAAACCATCGCCTCTAAGTTGGGCGTGGAAGCTGTAGATGTAGCTAACATCGATGATGCTACTATCACAAGTCATGAGAATCTTCTTCTCGGTACTTCAACATGGGGTGCCGGCGAGATGCAGGATGACTGGTATGATGGCGTGAAAACGCTGAAGAGTGCCGGCTTGTCTAGCAAGACCGTAGCCCTGTTCGGTTGTGGCGACAGCGAGTCTTACCCTGATACATTCTGCGGCGGTATGAAGGAACTCTATGATGCAGCAGTTGAGGCTGGCGCTACCGTATTGCCTGGCGTATCTACAGACGGATACACCTATGATGACAGTGAGGCAATTGATGGCGACAAGTTCCTGGGACTCGCACTCGACGAGGTGAACGAGGACGACAAGACAGAGGAGCGCATCGATGCATGGCTTGAGGCAATCAAACCATCGCTCTAATTTTTTCTAAAATATTTTTCAGGAATTAGAGAATGATGGAATTCTCTGATTCTTGATTTAAAACCAGATAAATTCGGATAGTATGCAGCAGGAAATCGCAACACCAGTAGATTTGAAGGTTCTGATGAATCATATATATGAATATAAGAAGGGCGTGCGCCGCCTGGTGCTCTACACCTTCAACAAGAAATATGAGTCTTTTGCCATAACAAGATTAGAGCGTCAGAACATTGATTATATCATCCAGCCGGTTGGCAACGACCGATTGAATCTCTTCTTTGGTAAGAAGGAATGTCTGGATGCTATCCGCATGATAGTCACTAAACCGTTATGCCAGCTTTCGCCGGAGGAGGATTTCATCTTGGGTGCCATGCTGGGATATGACATCTGTGCCCAATGCGAACGCTATTGTGAGCGGAAGAAGAAGGTTTGCTAAGCTTTTCTTTCATCTTCGTAATGTTATCATGTTTATAAGTAGAGAGCGTGATTGCCGAATTGGGTGATCACGCTCTTGCTGTATATTTCGGAATAATTCCTCTTTTTGCCCCTTATTTTGACGGAATAATTCCTGTTTTTGCCCCTTATTTTAACGGAATAATTCCTCTTTTTGAGGGCTAAAATGAAAGAAAAAGTCCTGAAAATTTGTATAATTAACTGAAAATGAGTATATTTGCATCGGATTTAAATGAGAAGCTTATGTTAGAACGTAAATTTGCAGATAATTTGGAGAATTTCCTCCTTCATGAACCTCGGAAGATTCTGCTTGTCAATGGTGCAAGGCAAATAGGAAAGTCGTATCTGATAAGATATGTGGGAAAGAAACTTTTCAAGCATTTTGTAGAAATAAATCTCAAGGCAGACCAAGAGGGAGATGGCATCTTTAAAACTGTAAAGAGCAAGGAAGACTTTTACTTGCAGTTGGGTGCCATGGCAGGTAACAATCTCGGAAGTAAGGATGATACCTTGGTGTTTCTTGATGAAATACAGAGTTATCCTCACCTGATGACTATGCTTAAGTTTCTCAACGAGGATAGTAAATACCGATATGTGGCAAGTGGCTCCCAGCTGGGTGTCGCCTTGTCGCAAACCCCTTCTGTACCTATTGGCAGTATCGCTATCCAACAGATGTATCCTCTTGATTTCGAGGAATTCTTGTGGGCGATGGGTTGTGGAAAGAAGGCGATAGAGAGCATGCGACAGAGTTTTCTGGATAAGAAAGCCTTGAATGAGTCGATGCATAACTATATGCTCCAGCAGTTTAAAATTTATCTGCTCGTGGGAGGAATGCCTGATGCCGTCAATAAGTTTCTTGAAAATAGAAATATGGCTCAAGTGCGCAGTATTCAGCGGGATATTCATGCGCTTTATAAGATAGATGCATCGCAGTATGATGATGAGCGCAAGCTTGTTATAAGAAAGATATATGATATGATTCCATCGAACATGGAAAATAAGAAAAAGCGTATCATCGTAAAGAATATCGAAGGCTTGAAGGCGCATAAGCAGTTTAGCGACTATGCTGAGGAATTTGAGTATCTTACGAATTCTGGAGTAGCTTTGTCGGTGCAGGCTATCAGCAATCCGAGTTTTCCGCTGATAGAGTCGGAGAGCAAGAATTTGCTGAAGCTCTATATGAATGATGTGGGGTTACTGACCAGTATTCTTTATGGTACGAATATCAATGCTGTTTTGCGGGATGAGCGGAGTGTGAATCTGGGGGCTGTATATGAGTCGGTCATAGCTCAGGAATTTCATGCCCATGGTTATGTGCTTCATTATTATGATAACAAGCAGAAAGGTGAGGTGGATTATCTGATAGATGATTACAGAAACCTGACAGTCTTGCCTGTGGAAATCAAGTCGGGTAAGGATTATATGGTGCATAGTGCACTTGATAAGTTCCTGGATACCCCGGAATATCATATTCATGAGGCTGTGGTGCTGAGTAATGAGCAGAAGGTTTATACGGAAAATGGCATCACTTATATGCCTATATATTATTGTATGTTCTTTAGCAACAAGATAGAAGATGAGGCTGATCTGGTGATTCCTGAGATTCAGGTGCCAAGCCTGTAAAAATATGAGGGTGTGTCATTGGTTTATGGCACACCCTCTTCTTTCCGGTATATTGAACGTTTCCATCTCCTTCAACCAGAAAACACTACTTATTTATTAGTACTGACTATATCAATGCGTTTAACCTGATACCTAATTATAAGTATAAAAAATGTGAAAATCACAATTTCTCGGTATTGTACAATTTCTAAATAAGCCTTACCTTTGCAGCCCGAAAAAAGGAATAGATATGAAAAAAGGATTAGGAAAAATCAGAAAGATTAAAAAGAAACACATCTTCCTGGCCTTATTGGCCGTGATCGTTCTGGGAGGTTTGGCGAAGGCTTACTCTGCCTGGGTGGGTACTACCCGCATCGCTTTCCTCAACTATCAGGCTATTGCGCTGGGACAGATTTCGCATGCCAACGACAATGCGATGATTAAACTGAGTGAGATCACAACCGATGATTTCGATCATCTGGATGATTACGATATGATTATCGTGAATGGTATGGGTCTCCGAATCGACGAGAACCAGCGCAAGCAGTTGGAAGAGGCTTCCTACAAGGTGCCAACCCTGACTCATGCTGCTACCAACCCAGCCAACAATATCGTATCGGTAGATAACTTCGATGCAGATTATCTGATGCAGTACATCGAGAACGGCAGCAAGAAGAATTATCACAGTATGCTCGCTTACATCCGTAAGTTTATTGACGGAAAGAAGTTCATGGCTCCAGAACCGGAACGTGTGGATGAGCGACCAAACTATCTCCTGACTCATTTCGACCCGAAAGATGAGAAGGGCGATGAACTGGGCTTCAACAGCATCCGCGAATATAATGCCTTTCTGGCAAAGAACGGTTTATATAAGAAAGGTGCTCCTACCATCTTGCTCACCGGTTTTATGGGAGCGGCTCCAGATATGGAAAAGGCTTTCGAGAAGAAGGGATTCATGGTGTATCGCATCAACCAGCTGCAGAGCTTTATCGCCGGTCATCATGCCGACAGTATCCAGGCGAATGCAGTAGTGAATATGGCGCACGGCAGACTGGGCGATTACTTCGTAGAGCTTCTGAAACAGAAGAATATTCCTCTGTTCTCACCTCTTAATATCAACCGCTTGACCACCGATTGGGAGAACGACAAGCAGGGAATGAACGGCGGCTTCATGTCGCAGAGCATCGTGACTCCGGAGATTGATGGTGCCATCCGTCCATACGTGGTTTTCGGTCAGCGCATCAACAAGGAGGGCTTGCAGGAGGTTTATGGCATCCCTGACAGAATGGAGAGTTTCGTGGAGAGCGTGCAGGGCTATGTGAATCTGAAGAACAAGAAGAACAGCAGTAAGCGCATCGCCATCTTCTACTTCAAGGGTCCGGGTCAGAATGCACTTACCGCTTCGGGAATGGAAGTGGTTCCATCGCTCTACAATCTCCTGGTTCGCTTGAAGAATGAGGGATATAATGTAGGCAAGTTGCCAGCCAATCCTCAGGAACTGGCAAAGATGATTCAGGCTCAGGGTGCCGTCTTCGGAACCTATGCCGAGGGTGCTTATACCCAGTTCCTGAAGTCTGGACATCCTGCCCTGGTTACCGCCCAGCAGTTTGCCGGATGGACCCAGAAGGCTTTGTCTAAGAAGATGATCAAGGAGATGAATCAGCTCTATGGTTCCTTCCCTGGCAAATATATGGCTACCGATGACGGTAAGTTGGCGGTGGCAAGACTGCAGTTCGGTAATGTGGCTCTGCTTCCACAGGTGATGGCAGGCGTGGGAGGCGACTCCTTCAAGATTGTGCATGGCACCGACCAGGCACCTCCTTACACCTATGTTGCCTCTTATCTCTGGGCACGTTATGGTTTCAGTGCCGATGCACTCATCCATTTCGGAACCCATGGTTCGCTGGAATATACCCCGAGAAAGCAGGTGGCACTCGACAGCAACGACTGGAGTGACCGATTGATTGGTGTGGTTCCACATCTTTATATATATACCATCGGCAATGTGGGCGAGGCGATGATTGCCAAGCGCCGCACCTATGCCCAGACCCAGAGCTATCTCACTCCTCCTTTCAAGGAGAGCGAGTTGCGACAGACCTATAAGCAGCTGAGTGATGCCATCCAGTCATACGAGAAGAAGGCATCTACAGAACAGTCGCTCAAGGTGAAGGCACTGACCGTGAAGATGGGAATCGCCCGTGAACTGGGTCTCGATGCCAAGCAGATGAACAAGCCATATTCTGCAGATGAAATCGCGAGAGTGGAGAACTTTGCAGAAGAGTTGGCAAACGAGAAGATTACCGGCAAACTCTATACTCTGGGTGTGCCATACGATAACGATGATGTCCGCACCAGTGTCTATGCGATGGCTACCGATCCTATTGCCTACGGAATGTTGGCAGTAGATAAGCTGAAAGGTCGTGCCCAGGAGGGTGTGGAGAAGCACAAGCAGCTTTTCGACCGTCTCTATCTGAGCAAGGCACGCAATACCGTGACCCAGCTTCTGGGTTCAGCCTCGGTTTCTGATGAATACATCTGCCGTTATGTAGGAATCACTCCTGCCGAACTCCAGATGGCACGTAAGGTAGAGGCGATGCAGGCAGCTCCGGATCCTATCCAGATGATGATGCAGATGGCAGACCAGATGGGTGGAGCGAAGGAGGCGAAGCCGAAGAGGGTGGATCACCGTACGGTAAGCGAACTCCGTGCTGCCAAGGTTTCTCATAAGAAGAAGATTCCGCAGATGAGTCGTGAGGCTTTTGAGAAGATGGAGCAGACCGGTCACTTCCCTGACAAGATGATGGAAGCCATCAAGAAGGGACAGAAATGGTATCAGGAAGATTTGAAAAAGGCAAAGATGGCGAAAGCCGGCAAGGGCAAGGCATCTCAGACCGGAAAAACTTCTAAAGATAAGGGTATGATGATGTCGAAAGCACCTAAATATACCCGTCAGCAGATTCATCTGGCTCAGGCGATTACTACCGTAGAGCATGCCTTGCAGAATGTGGGCAAGTATTCGGAGGCGCTCCGTCAGAGTCCGCTCAACGAGATGTCTTCTCTGATGAATGCCCTGAATGGCGGCTTTACCGCTCCATCTCCTGGTGGTGATTTGATTGTGAATCCGAACACTCTGCCTACCGGTAGGAATCTCTTCTCCATCAATGTGGAGAACACTCCTTCGGAGGATGCCTGGGAGAAGGCAAAGGAACTTTGCGACAATACCATCAAGATGTATTGTGAGCGACATAAGGGTGAATATCCTCGTAAGGTGAGCTACACGCTCTGGAGCAGCGAGTTTATCGAAACAGAGGGTGCCACCATCGCCCAGATTCTCTATATGCTCGGTGTAGAACCGGTAAGAGATGCCTTCGGTCGTGTTACCGATCTGCGTCTTATCCCATCCAAGCAGTTGGGCCGTCCTCGCATCGATGTCGTGGTTCAGACTTCCGGTCAGCTCCGCGACCTGGCAGCATCCCGTCTCTTCCTCATCAACAAGGCGATAGAGATGGCGGCAAATGCCAAGGGTGATAAGTACGACAACCTGGTGAAAGCCGGTGTTACCGAATCCGAAAGAGTGCTCGTAGAGAAGGGCATGTCGCCAAAGGAGGCACGCGAGGTAAGTATGTATCGTGTCTTTGGTGGTGTAAACGGCAACTATGGTACCGGTATCCAGGAGATGGTAACCGCAGGCGACCGCTGGGATAAGGAGAGTCAGATTGCCGAGGTCTATATGAACAATATGGGTGCCTACTACGGTGATGAGAAGAACTGGGAGACTTTTCGCAAGGCTGCTTTCGAGGCAGCGCTGACCCGTACCGATGTGGTGGTTCAGCCACGACAGAGCAACACTTGGGGTGCCTTGAGTCTCGACCACGTATATGAGTTTATGGGAGGTATGAACCTCGCAGTGCGCAACGTAACCGGTAAGGATCCGGATGCTTATCTCGCCGACTATCGCAACCATAGCAATATGAGAATGCAGGAGGTGAAGGAGGCTATCGGCATCGAGGGCAGAACCACCATCTTCAACCCTGCCTATATCAAGGAAAAGATGAAGGGTGGAGCCAGCAGTGCCAGCACATTCGCCGAAATCGTAACCAATACCTACGGCTGGAATGTGATGAAGCCAAAGGCTATCGACAAGGAGATGTGGGACGAGATATATAATGTGTATGTCAAGGACAAGTACAATCTCGGCACCAAGGAGTTCTTCGACAAGCAGAATCCGGCGGCGCTGATGGAGATGACCGCCGTGATGATGGAGAGTGCCCGCAAGGGAATGTGGAAGGCTACTCCTCAGCAGCTCAAGGACATCGCCAAGCTTCATACCGAGACCGTGAACAAGTATAAGCCTTCATGCTCCGGTTTTGTCTGCGACAATGCCAAGCTGCGCAACTATATCGCCAGCAAGACCGATGCTGCTTCTGCCAAGGAATATCAGCAGAATGTAGAGCAGATCCGTGATGCTGAGGCTGCGAAGAACAGCAGCGACAAGGGTATGGTGATGAAGAAGGAGACGCTGAATGAGGATGCTCAGAAGACCACTACTGTGGTGAGCGGCATCGTAGTAGGTGTCATCGTCATCGTAGCGTTCGTTGTGCTCGCGATATATTTGCGACGTCGTCGCAAAATGATGAGTGAAGAATAATTCAACACTTAACAGTGAAGAATAATTTAACACTTAACATTTAACACTTAACATTGAAAAAAAGTGGAGACATTAGTTTTAGTAATGATGATATTGGTTTGCTTCAGTTTTGTGCTGAAGCAGACCTTCCACGGAGTGAAGGAGATTATGATCATCTCGGTGCTCGTAGCCTTTTTCGTGGGAATGACCTGGCCATTCGCCATCGAACAGTCGAAGACGCAGATTGCGGCTTGGATAGCCGACCAGAAGCTGATGCTCGATATGGCGGTGCTGCTGAGTATCGACGTGGCACTCACGATGCTTTTCTGTGTGCACCACGTAGATCTGAAGACTTCGGAACATGTGAGTCGCCGCAAATGGGTGTTCTTCATCTTCCTGAAGTATTTCCCGGGTTTGCTGGTTTTCCCAGTGTTGTTCAGTGTTCTGGTGATGACCATCTTCCTGCTTCCCGGCGTATCGTTCCAGGTAGTGGCATGGGTGCTTGCCGTAGTGCTGCTGGTCTTGACTCCGGTATTCACCTACGGTTTGAGATGGCTCTTGCCGGAGCGACCAATCCGTTTGGAACTGCTTTTCCTGGTAGAGGTGCTGCTCGGATTGATGGGCATTATCGGTACGGTGAATGGCAGGACTGCCGTGGCAGGATTCAACAGTTTCGATGCCCTCTCGCTTCTCGGCGTCATCGCCATCGTCATCGTAGGAATGGCAATAGGATGGGGCTGCTATCGCATCAAGATGCAGCGCTTATCCCAGAAACTGTAACGGCGCAAGCCCCAACTTAACATTCAACATTCAACATTCAACATTCAACATTCAACATTTAACATTTAAAAAAAGATGAATTACATATCAGACGTATTGTTTTGGATTTCCACAGGCATGCTGGTTCCTGTGATTATTTTGTTGATTTTCTTCTTCCTCAGAGCTTTGCTGCTCCTCGGAGGTTTCTTCGGACAGTATCTTGTAAAGCGCAAGTCGGGTGCGGAGATTCGTGAACAGATGAACACCCTGACGCTCGATAACATCGATACCCTGGGCGATCGCTTGCCAAAGAACAAGCAGGCTGTCATTGTTTCCTATATGAAGAAACTCGTGGACAACCGTCAGAGCAAGGCGCAGGTGAACCGCATCCTCGACCTGTATGCCCAGTTTGTTGAGAAGGATCTTTCTCTTCCTTCTACACTCCTGAAGATGGGTCCGATGCTCGGTTTGATGGGTACCTTGATTCCGATGGGTCCTGCCCTGGTAGGTCTTTCTACCGGCGATATTGCTTCGATGGCTTACAATATGCAGGTGGCTTTCGCTACCACCGTAGTGGGATTGTTCTCTGCAGCCATCGGTTTCGTAACCAAGCAGACCAAGAACCGCTGGTACACTGAGGATATGAGCAACCTCGAGTTTATGGCAGACCTTTTGGAGGAAAAGTAAAAAGGCTTTTAAAGGTAAAAACTAAAGATAAATAATTTATGAGACAGAGACGCAGAAATAGGCTTGCGCATGATGGCGAGGATGATGATCCGATGAGCGTAGTGAGCAACCTCTTCGATGTGGCGATGGTGTTTGCCCTTGCCCTGATGGTGGCACTCGTTTCGCGCTATAATATGACGGAAATGTTCAGCAAGGATAACTTCACGATGGTGAAGAACCCTGGCAAGGAGAATATGGAAATCATTACCAAGGATGGACAGAAGATCAATCGCTATACTCCTTCTGAAGACCAGAGCAGTAAATCTGGCAACAAGGGAAAGAAGGTGGGCATCGCTTACCAGCTGGAAAATGGCGAAATCATCTATGTTCCGGAAGATAAATAATCGGGGATTGCAAATCCCCTTGAACAGAAAATAATATTGTAACTAAATAAAAAAAGAAAAGAAAAATGAAAAAGTTTAAGACAATGATGGCCATGATGTTGGCTTTGGTTTCTATGTGTGTAGCATTCAGCTCTTGCAGCAGTGATGATGATGACAATAATGGTGCTGGTTCTTCAGCAACAGCAGAACAGGTTGTTGGTACTTACGTTGGTGAAACAATGTCTATTGCTTTGGCAGGTCAGGGTGATATGGACCCATTGGAGAATGCAACTTTTAAGTTGGAAAAAGTTGATGATAGTCATGTAAATATCATCCTTCCTGCATTTGGATCTGCACCTATGGCTTTGCCTTCAATTACAGTGAAGAATCTTGCTGTAACAGAGTCAAATGGTACTTATTCTATTCCAGAAACCAGTTTTGATCAAACATTGGAAAATGGCAAAGGTATTTCTAAATCAGCTATTAAAGCAACTATAAAAGATGGTAAAATGCAGATTACTTTTGTTTTGAAGTATGGTAATATGCCTTTTGTTATGAACTGTTCTTCGAATGCAACAAAGAAGTAATTGTCGATGAAACAAAAGATATTCGCACTATTCCTGATCCTTTGCGGATTGTGCCTGAATCTGAAAGCCGAAACCCAGGGCGATGTCGTGGGTAGGGTGCTCGATGATTCGGGCGCACCTCTGGCGGGTGCTACCGTCCAGATTTTGCATGCAAAGAGTGGGGTAACAACTGATGAAGACGGATATTTCCGCATTCCTTACAGCAAGGATGGAGCGGTGAGAGTGAAGGTGAGCTTTGTGGGCTATCAGACTCAGACTTTCGTACTGAAAGCGGATGAGAGAAAAGGTGAGCAGCATGTCCTTCGTCTTCAACCGGATGCTACAGCCCTCGATCAGGTGGTAGTAACCGCTACCCGAACTCCGAAGGCGCTGAAGGATGCTCCTGTGGTAACCCGTCTGATTACCGCCAATGATATCAAGATAGCTGATGCTACCAATATCCAGGACCTCCTCACCGAGCAGATGCCGGGTCTGGAATTTGGCTATGCCATGAATCAGGAGACTTCTCTCAACATGAATGGTTTCGGTGGAAACGCCGTGCTCTTCCTCGTAGATGGCGAGCGATTGGCTGGTGAAACCATGGATAATGTAGATTATAGTCGTCTGAACTTGGATAATGTAGGTCGTATCGAGATTGTGAAAGGTGCTGCTTCGGCGCTCTATGGCGCCAATGCCGTAGCCGGAGTTGTCAACATCATCTCCCGTGAAAACAGCGAGCCTTGGACTGCCAATGTCAATACCCGCTACAACGACTTCAACAAGGAGTGGCGCCATGGAGGAAGCTTCAGCTTCAATGCCGGAAAGTGGAATTCGCAGACCAGCATCCAGCGCACCACATCGGATGAGGTTCAGCTTACCAGTCCTTTCGATACAGAATCCAACATCCTCCATATCTATGGTGGCGAGACCTTCAATGTGAAGGAGCGACTTACCTATAAGCTCTCTGATAAGGTAAAACTGATTGGCCGTGGCGGTTATTTCAATCGTATCAGCAAGCGCAGTAACTATGATGATCATTACATGGATTATTCTGCCGGACTGAAAACCATGATGAATCTTTCGGAGAATGATAATCTGGAGATTTCTTACGGCTTCGACCAGTATGATAAGGCTCGATATGTGAACAATGAGCGCACTCACGATCACGATTATACCAATCGTCAGAACACCGTCCGTGCTCTCTATTCCCATATTTTCGGCAAGAATACATTGACGGTAGGTGCAGATTTCCTGAACGATTATCTTACCACCTATCAGTTTGAGGATAATGAATCAAAGAATCAGAATTCATGTGATGCCTTCGCCCAGTTCGATTACAATCCTTTGCAGTGGTTGAACATCGTGGCAAGTCTTCGTCATGATTACTTCTCTGCATCCAGCCAGCATGCCACTACCGGTCGTCTGGCTCTGATGACCAAGTGGAAGGGTTTCTCCATCCGTGCCAACTATGCCGGTGGATTCCGTGCCCCAACGCTCAAGGAGATGTATATGAACTTTGATATGGCAGGTATGCAGATGATATATGGTAATCCGGATCTGAAGCCGGAGAAGAGCAACAACTACAACCTGGCGCTGGAGCATACCGGAAGGGTGAAGAATGCTGGCTTCTTTACCGGTCAGTATAGTCTTACCCTGATGGGCTATTATAATAAGTATGATAAGCGCATCACTACCGAGGATTATGCCGATTATACCCCGGGAACCGGTCAGCCGGATGTGGCTTCCCGTTATTGCAACGAGGATGGAGTAGAGGTGAGCGGCATCGACTTTAGTGCCCAGTACCGTTCGGATATGGGACTCGGTGTGAAACTCGACTACAGTTATCTCCATGTGGGTGGCAGAAGCGTAGATTCCCAGTTCTCCCAGCCTCGTCCGCATTCAGCTACCTGGCGCCTCGACTACGATCGTCAGCTCTGTTCGTTCTATCGCATCAATGCCGCTCTGTCAGGCAGATACCTGTCTTCTCCTGATACGAACATCGAGAAGCATGACAGCAGTTATCAGTTGTGGAAGTTCACGCTTCAACAGCGATTCCTGGATGCCGTCAATCTGAACTTTACGGTAGATAATCTTTTCGGTTATACGCCAAAGAACTATTATTGGAGTTCGGCGATGACCACCGGTCGCACCTTCACGGTAGGCCTTTCTATTGATATCGACCGTTTCGTAAAGGTATTCTAATAAAAATAGCAGGGTGGACCAGTCTTCCATCCTGCTTCTTTTTTATTAATAGCACCCCTCTAACTGTATAAAAACAGGTAGTTAGGGCGGTGCTGTCGCATTTTTTTATATCCGTTTTCAAAACTGAAACTGCCCCTATGAGATAGGGGAGAATGTAGATGAAAACGTTGAAAAACGCCCTAGAAATATCTCTTCTTCATTTTCTTCAAGAAATCCTTGGTGATAGGGAAGCCGGAGGCATCACCTATTACGGAGTCGGTATAACAGAAGGGACATTCGGCTGTAGGCGGCTCATCAGGGAGGTAATCCGTGATTTCGGATGGCGAGAAAATTTCGCCGCAGAAGAAACAGCCGCACTTTTCTGACTTCTCAATCTGTTCCTTGTTGCTGAAGCTGCAATCGTGAGCCTGACGGAAGATCCTGTCTTTCTCCTCCTCTTCTTTCTGCTTTTTCTCAGCCTTTTCCAAATAGCCCTTGAATCGTCTCTGGAGATAGAGCGGCACATGATAGTGAGGGGCGAAGACATACAGCGACGGAACATGGTCGTGGTATTCGTAGCCGGGACCATCTATCACGGTATAGCTGTCGTCCGTTTCATCGTATGGCAGTTCATCCAATCCCCTTTTATCCTTGGCAGCCTGGTTTCTCTCCCAGATCCATTCGGTGGTAAGCGGAGTTCCGACAACGATGGCTAGTTTCACCTCATCGCCACGATATACTTCCACGATGTCACCTTTCTGGAATCTGATCTGTTCAGCGCTTCTGCCTCGGAATGTCTCGTCAGGATGACGGTCGTATGCTGGCGAATCGCAGACTCCGGGATAGTAAATGCTGAAACGCGAACAGCAGTAAGACCGGTCGATCAGTTTTCCTTCCCCATCATACATCCTTTCCGAAAGACATTCGCGGTCGTAGTGCAACAGTCCCATTGGAATCTCCGAGATATAATAGCAGAAGGTATCCAGCGGATAGTCGTCTTCCTCCTTCATCTTCTTGCGGTAAAGGACATCCTGGTGCATCAGTCTCTCTGCCTCCTCCAGAGTTGTGGTGAAGGCTTGCGGACAATAGGTGTTCACCTTGTATTTCGGATAATGTGAACGCTTCTTCTCCTCCAGCTCTTCTGTTTCTAATACTTCGAGCTTGAAGATGGCAGGAACATCCCGATGCTGTGGATGTTCAGCCAATTGCTTGAATTCTTCGTATGTCATGGGATGGTTATTTTAAGAATTTGTGAAAGTCAATCTTGGGTCTAAGTTCAGGTATTCTGATGCCTTCAGAGTCTTTGCCTTCTTGATTGTTAAGATTCCTTTTGCTGATAGTTTTATGAATTTTCAGTTTTCTCATGCCCGACTTGCCTTTAGCTTTATGGTTCCACCAAGGCTTGGGATATGCATGTCTTTTTTTGTATCTCGTGCCATCGCAGTTCTGGATAAAGATTTCCAATACTAATCCATCTATTTGACAATCATGCGGGATGTTGATGGCACGTCTTTGGATATCCATTTCGTAGAAGATACTTCCGTCCTTTTTGCAGAGCACGATGTCCAGATAGTCTGGCATATCAGGTATAGTTCCAGGCTCTGACATTTGTGGTTGAAACTCCCCAAACTCTTCCTTCACATACTCGAATAGTCCCCGAGTATATTTTTCGATATCCACCCCTACATATCGAGTATAGGTGTATTTGATAATACATAAAGACATTTTATTTGCCATTTTATTCTTTCTTTTTGGTTATACCTATATAATATAGTAATATGAAGGGAAAATTTCAAAAATAAGCGCCAATATTTTTTAAGTATTGGCGCTTGATTATTGAATTCGCTGGCTTATAAGTCCGCCCTAACTATGTTAAAAAAGGTAGTTAGGGCGGTGGTATTCTAAGTGAGGTAAGGATGAGTGCCCTTTTCTTAGTCTTTTAATGTAGCCAAAGGTATAACCTTTACTCCATCTTCCCTGGTATAAGCCATTTCGCCTCCTGTCATGACAATCAGCAGGTCTGGCTCTCTGAGTGGCATCTGATGCTCTGTCTTGTTCTTCTCACGAATCAGATCCCGTAGTTGCAGGAGATGCTTGGCACCATCTTCTATCTCCCGACTACCCAACTTGCATTCTATCAAGGCATAGCGGCCATCTGCAAGATGAAGCACGATGTCTGCCTCCAGGTCATAGCGGTCGTGATAGTAAGAGACTCTACCTCCCAAAGCTTGCGAATATACCTTCAGGTCGCGAATGCACATACACTCGAATATGAAACCAAAGGTTCGAAGGTCTAATTCCAGACTTCTTGGTGACATACCCAAAGCAGCAACAGCTATGGAAGGATCTACAAAGCAACGCTTGGCTCCCGAACGGATTGCAGCGGCTGAGCGGATTGCCGGACACCATGCCTCCACATCTTCTATGACAAACAATCGTTGCAGGGCAGAAACATAATCATCAAATGTTGGCATCGACGTTTTCTCCATTTCTACCGTGATGTCTGCCAACATCTTGGATTTCTTGACGAGGGTGCAGATGTTCCGGGCATAAGAACGCATGATGAGTCGAGCCAAAGCTGGCTGTCTTCTTACGCCATCTACCCTCGATATATCTTCATCGCAAATCACATTTACGTAATCCTGTGCTATCAGTAATTGTGCCTCCTGCGAAGTGACGTCCAATGATGCTGGCCAACCGCCTCGGCAAGCAGCGAAAATCAGTTTCTCCACGGTCATGTCTGACAGAAATCCATCAATATCGTAAGCTGGGTCATCAAACAATAAACGTAAAGATATGGTGCCTGTTGATTCCTTTGACTCATAAAGGCTCATAGGATACATGGGCATCTTGGAGATGCGGCCAGTACCCGTATGCATGATTTCTCCGTTTTTGTCTTCGACGACTGTAGAACCGGTTAAGATAAACTGACCTTTCTGTTTTCGCTCATCTACGGTATTCCGAACAGCATCCCATAAAACTGGTGCTACCTGCCACTCGTCTATCAGTCGTGGTGTTTCGCCTTTGAGCAGCAAGGATGGTTTGGTGCGTGCCGTCGCCAGATATCCTTCACGCTTATCTGGATCTTGCATCTTGATTACGCTCTTTGACTGCTGCATGGCCGTAGTGGTTTTTCCGCACCATTTTGGTCCAACAATCTGTACTGCTCCAAAGGCTTCCAGACGAAGTCGGAGCATTCTGTCTGCTATTCTATCTAAATACTTCATATTCAATATATTTTTGTTTGCAAAGATAGTAATAAATAGTGGAATCTACAAATAATTTTGTATTTTTGTGGTATTTTATTTTGTGTTTTAACGGTATTTTACTTTGTGTTTTTGCGGTACTTTACTTTGTGTTTTTGCGGTAAACGGTATTTTAATGTCCGTTTTCATAACAGATACTATTCTTAGGAGGAAAATAAAAAACACTCATGGCATTCGCTATTATATCAATAGGAAAGCCATGAGTGTAATTGGTTTATTGAAGTCTTAATTTTCTAGAACCTGCCCAACTTACTTTGCTGATAGATTCTGAGGAAAGTTCAAGTGTCTTGTAATCTTTGGAAACGGTACCTCGTAGGACTAAATCGTTGGCGTAAATGGTTATGTCATAGCCATTCGCTTCCCATTCTCCACTCCAAGTGGCATCGTCTTGCAATGTTTCCTTGATGCTGACTTTGCCATTGTTCTTGAAGGTAATGCGCAATGACTCAGTAAATGTGCTCTTATCCAAGTCTCTTTCGTCATCATATACGATGTCGTCTTCTACTTGGCGTGTTACCTTATATACCATTTTTCCTCTTTGTGCAACTGTGTCGCTAAAGATTTTTGTAGAGTCCACTTGTGGCTCTACTTTTTCGGAAACGATGGTGTCTTTTATTGCCGTACTGTCTACGGCTTCTGCATCTTTAGTCTGTTTGTTGCCACAGGCGGTAAATGATGCGACTAGGCAAACGCCTAATGCTGTGATAATAGAATGTCTCATGAGGCTTGTTCTTTGATTTCCTTTACTATTTTTGCGGATGCTGCACAGTCCTTGGCTCTAACCAGAGTGATGTCACCTTCATAACTGTCTGGCAAAAGGTCAAAGTTGAGATGATCACATTCAGCAAAGCCGTTCTTCATGTGATAACTAACATTTGTAAGAAACTTCTTGCCGTTTTGTATCAAAACCAAGGCATCTCCTTCGTGTTGACCATCAAATGCATCTGCACAATCTTTCTTGACACCAGGCTTCTGTAATGCCTCCTTTACAGACATACCTACTGCCAAATTGTTTGATTTAGCAATACTGTCTGCTCTTGCAATACTATCAGCACGAGCTATGCTATCGCATCTGGCAATACTGTCTGCTTTAGCTTGTGCTATGGCAACTGAATCTATTCCATTTTCCTCCTTGTTATTCTTGTTGTTTGAGCAACTTGTGATGCTTGTTGTGAAACAGACAAGCATCATGATAAAAAAATGTTTCTTTTTCATTGTCTTGTAATTTGAAATTATGTAATTACCACTTTATAGCAGCCACTTTCCCGTCTTGGGTATAGATCCTTATTATAATCTAAAAACGATAGGTATTGAACATTTGGTACGTACAGGTTTTCCTTTTAGTTTTGCTGGCGTCCATTTCGGCATTGCCTTAACAACACGCAAGGCTTCCCTGTCAAGTGACGGGTCAACACTTCTACTAATCTTAACATCAGATATCGAGCCGTCTTTCTCTATGATACCCTGCACGATTACACGTCCTTGTACGCCATTTTCCTGTGCTACATCAGGATATTTTATATTGCTGTTCAGATAAGACTTCATTGCACTTTCACCACCAGGAAAAGATGGCTTTTCATCAATACTATCAATTTTTTTGACTTCGTCGTAATCTGGCTCTTCGTTTGGATTCCAATTTACAAGTTCATCGTATTTAAGTGAGTCGCTCTGCAATTGGAAAAATAGATCTTCTAAAATGACCCCATCGGGATTAGTTTGCCATGTTATCTTCTCCTCCTTCATCTTGACGTTGTCAATCTTGATATAGATACTTCCGTTTGCAGTGATGTTGTATGAGAATGAGAGACCAAGTTTAGATATAGGTATCACGATATTTCCACCGCCTTTTCCTTCAGTATTGGCAGGTTTGAATACTATGTCCCACTCATTATTGTTCGACTTATTGTTGAAGAAATAATTGTTTTTGATTTTTTTGTTAAAGTCGTTCACCAAATTTGGGCTTGGCTTAGTGACAGTTGTTGTATGAGCTTTTTGTGTAGTGCCTCGTCTTGCTTGTCCGAAGGTTGGGCTTCCTGTTAGCATAACGAAGATTGCTAAAATGATACTTTTTCCGATTTTAGAGGAAAAAGTGGTGCTTAATGTTTGTAAAAATGAATGCTTCATAATAAATGTAATGCTTTTATGAGTCCGCTTATTAATGTTATTAATATATGACATTTGTAACCTTTCCATTTCTAACCTTTACGATTCTAGGGAATACCTTCCCAAGAAGATTGACCAGTCGGAGAGCATAGGAAGGGATATATTGTTTGTAAGTACCAACTAAGTCTCTGTAAGGACCATTGTATTTGTACATTTGATATCTGCTACCATCAGTCTCAAAAGTCTTGTATGCGGTAAGGATACCTTCTGGCATACCTATATAAACCTTTCCCTTTTTGATGTTGTCGTATGCTCTCTGTCCATATTTCGCTACAAGACTTTTTTCTTGTGCTATCATTGATTTTAAATTTGGTAAATTGGTCAGAAAAGTTTTCATGTTTTGATCTCCTTCTTCTGCGCCAATTTTTATATACTTAACAAAGTCAGCGTAAGAAAGATATTTGCTAATACCAAAATCATTCTCACCTGTCATTTTCGAGTAATAGGCACCAACCAATGAGTTTATTGCATTAAGGTTTTTTAGATCTGCTGCCTTGCGCAAATATTTGACACCTTCAGGTATGTTTTTTGTTATACCCTTTTGTTTGTTACCCTCTAAGAGCATTCCACCATAATAATAGGCTGCTTGTGGGTAATTGTTTTTTACCGCTTTGAGATACCATTTCATAGCTTCCGAATCATTCTTAGCTACACCTTCGCCTTTATCATAGGCTTTTCCCAGTAAGTATTGAGCCTGCGCATATTCTTGGTTGGCTGCTTTTGTATACCATTTCACGGCTTCTTCAAGGTTCTTTTCTACCCCGTCGCCATTTTTATAGCAGATTCCCAAGTTGCATTGTGCCACCGGTAGTCCTTGTTCTGCAGCTTTTGTATACCACTCTACGGCTTTTTTAGGGTTCAATTCGTTAATTTCATAATAGTATCCTAAGCTGTTTTGTGCTTCTGCACATCCTTGTTCAGCTGCTTTTGTGTACCATTTTTCGGCTTCTCCATAGTCCTTGTATACTCCATAGCCATAGTAATAGCACTCGCCTAAGTTGTATTGTGCTTTAACATTTTCTTGTTCTGCAGCTTTTGTGAACCATTTTACAGCTTCAGTTAAATTTTCCGTAACCCCTTTCCCATCATAATATGCTTCGCCCAGAGCATTCTGTGCTTCTGCTTCACCAGACTTGGCTTTTAGCGTGAGGGTGACAATGTTGGCAGTTTGTGCAAATACTCCCGATGCTATCGCAAAGAAGAGTATCATGATTAGATAAATCTTTTTCATATTCTTATAGTTTTTATTTGTTATTATTCCCAATATCGTTTACAAGTGTAAATGTATCATATCTAATAGATGGTTTGCAAAAATTGCGTTCCAATAGTTTGCAATAGGTGAGCCCTTAGGCAAAACAGGCATCTCTTGAAAATATGGATGCGTTACAACCATTGTATATTGATGAGTCCTTGCAAAATTTTTGAGATAGGCGAATGTCCCATGTTTCGTACGACAACATCCAACAATGATTTTGATAGTTGGAATGCTTGCTACAATATTATACCAATTTGTAAATCTACTATCGACTCCATCACCAATGGTGATAACAGCAATCTCTGCCGTTCCATTGCGTTGTAGAATAGCCAGTTGCTCTTTCTTGAGATTGATGGAACGGCTATCATAAAGCCATCCTTCACGATGTGAAATTAAAAGTTCTATCAATCTGGTAGCACTTAGTGTCTTGCCATGATTGCCTAATGCGCTGATTGCTATCAGTAGCTTTTCTGGCTTTTTATTTTCTAATTTTTCCATAAGCTAATCATTTATTTTTTGGGTTATTTCATTCTTAGGCATAAAAAAGGTGCGAACCAATTTCATTCTGTTCTGAAGGTTCTGGACTACCTGTACACAAAGAATGAAAATCAGCTCACACCAAAGGGTATATATCAATGTCCATCCCGCCGAAGCGGAATGGATACAATAATACACGATTGGGTGAACAACTTCTGTCTTCGTTCTTGTGTACAATGAATTGTCCAGATTCTCAGTACGAACCAAGCATGGTTGTTTCCTTAACATGTCTGCTGCTTGTTTAGAACAGCACTGCAAATATACCATTTTTTTTCTAAAGTTGTTCATTGTGAGCTAATTTTTTTGCAAAAATAGGTGTTTTTTCTGCTTTTTCAGCGTTCCATTCCGTTCCAAGTTCAAAATATGAGGTGTTTTTAGTCGAAATATTGGCTTTTTGTGTGTTGGCTGGATTTGTTTCTGTATCTTTGCAGCATGGAACAGATATTACGTGAAATGATAGAAAAGATGGTGGGGCGCAAGATGGTTGTGCCTCGCGACTTCGCTTGGTTGAGCGAAAAGGTGGAGGAGCGTACCCAGCAAAGGGTGAGTGCTTCTACGCTGCGACGATTCTGGGGATACGTGAGCGAAGGGGTTTCTGCCAGTAAGTTTACCAAGAATGTGCTGGCTAATTTTCTCGGTTATGCAGACTTTGAGGAGTTTGGATTGTCGCAAGGGACGGGAGAGCAGCAGAGCCAGATGGTTATAGGCAAGGAAATATCTTGCGATGATCTTTATGAGGGACAGATGCTCAAACTTTCCTGGCTGCCCGACAGAACCTGCATCATCAGGTATCAGGGAAACGGTAGTTTCAAGGTGGTGTCATCAGAAAATACCAGATTGGCGAAAGATGATACTTTTGAGTGCCGTCATTTTATCAATCATGAGCCTGCTTATCTCCATGCCTGGAAACATGGAGATGACGAACCGGTTACTTACGCTATAGGTAAGAAGAACGGCATCATCGTGGAGCATTATCTGGAAGATTGAAATCTCGATAAGGTGGGTTTCACATATCTTTCAGAGGTATAAGAGGACAGCTCGTAGATGATATCTGCCTTCTTGCTGCCAGCGATGTCTCTAGAGAATGTTTGCGGATAAGTCGTTGTGATGAATTCATTACTCTTATCTACAAACTGATAGAATGCTTCGCTCTTTTTCTCAACAGACCGGATGGTGTCTATGCCGGATTCCTTCCACATCTTGTCGATTGTCTTCTTGCCTTCGGATAGGAGTTCGGCGGCTTGTGCCTGTGATGCAGAAGATGGCTCGGTAGCTGTTGGCTGCAGGGATTTCTGGCCATTGGAAAGTGGGGCAGGCTTCTTGGTTTGCTGGCGGATGACTGTATCCTTCTTGGCTTCGTGATGTGCCGGGGTGATGCTAATGCTCTTTTCCTGCTGATTCAGTAAAGGATAACTGATGAAACCTAATAAGATGATACAGACCAAAGCTGCGATTGCGATACGCTTGATACCGGATGGATGGCTGTTTCTGCGAGCCATGAAATCAGCTTTGAGTTCGTCAACATTGGCATATCGCTGGGCTATGGGAGCCTTGCAGCGCTTGATGATTGCTGTATAGGGTTTGCCTGGAAGTATCTTTTCCAGGATACAACCGATGCTGAAGATGTCGTTGCGGATGTCTGCCTGTTGGGATACAATCTGTTCAGGTGAGATGTAGCCCGGTGTGCCGGCAGGCTGTTTGAGGATGGCAAAGTCATCGGTATCTGAAAGTCCGAAATCGATGAGCTTTACATGATTGCCGTTATGGGTAATAATGATATTGGAAGGTTTTAAGTCTCTGTGTACTATCTGCTTGGCATGGATGTAATGCACTGCATCAAGCAGCTGGAGGAAAATGCCTTCTCCCTCAGTCTTCTTGCCACTCCAGTGTTCCAGCGTGATGCCGTCTATCCATTCCATCACGATGCAGGTACCCATTTCCGGTATTTCTTCCATGCTGTAGGCTGACACGATGTTGGGATGCTGCAGGGATATGAGGATATCGAACTCTTTGTGCAGCAAGTTCTTGTAGTTTCCGTCTTGGCGATATGGCTTCTTCAGGCCTTTAAGCACCCACCATCTGCCATAGCGCTTTGCCTTGCAAAGAAGGTTGAAACCTTTGCAAGGTATGGGAGTAAAGTCTGAAAATTGCTCAGATCTTCTGCTTTCTTCTATGATAATTCCAGAATATGAATCCATGTTACTCAGACTGGGTTGATAATTCGGTTGCAAAATTAACTAAATAGAGATACCCATCCCACAGAAGCGGGATGGATATTAGTATACATATTGGGGCAAACAACTGGTACTGTCATTCTTGTGTACTGCGAACTGTCCAGATTCTCAGTCCGAACTAAGCGTAGTTGCTACCTCTTTATGTCTGCCGCCATTACTAACGGCATTGCAAATATAGGCATTTAAAAAGAAATTTTCAAGCGAAAGAGAATCTTTTAGTATTCTTTAAACTTTGACGATTGGTTCAAACTCATTCCTCCCCGAGCTTATATCTTTTTATATCGGAACTGGTTGCCGAAAATCCACTCTCTTTTTAATGCCTGGCTGGTTGGCTATCAAATCACATCAAAGCGGTCTTTGCCATGGTTGTGCGGGATGGGACCGCCTGGGGATAGCTTGCTATGGGGACGCCTTACTATAGCTTGCTGATTGGAACCGCTGAGTATCTCTGAATCACAATGCAAAGATACGAAATCGGTGAGGAGGCAACTCACAGTTGCTCATACTTGCTCACAGTTGCTCATACTTTTTCATAGATTCTCTTTGCTCTGGTGTTTGTAAGCCCTTTTACATGCCTTGCTTGGTATCACTTCTAAATGCCAGGCTTGTTTGATTTTTAAGGGCTTTATGATTGGATTGCGGTTCGTAAGCCAGGGGATTACGGGGCGTAAGTGACTAACTTTTGCGTCGTAAGTGACTGACTTTTGCACCGTAAGTCTTTGACTTTTGATTCGGAAGTAACCTGCTTCTGGATGACAGGGTGACACTTATGACAGTGATTTCTGAAGATTTACTCTCGCGCGGGCAGGCAGGAAAAATCAAGCCGAAAGTTCCTGCCTGCCCGCGTGCGAGGCGAAAAGTTGAAAAACTAGTGTCATCGTGTCATCGTGTCACCGTGAACTGAGCAGAAGATGTTTGGTATCGCTCTTTGGCTTCGGACACAAATTCCCCTGTCTCCGCCTCCGTTGGCTTTCGGAAGTAGAGATCCACAAATTACTGTTTTTGTCGTGGCGCCTCCAAAATGGTAATCTTTTGCAAAGATAGGAAAAATAAAATAAATGAGAGTTCCCACTATGGGAACTCGTAATGATATTTATTGATTTTTAGAATCTTTTAAATGATAAAGGCTAGAATTTATACTCGATTCTTGCAAGTTGTAGAAGGATTTTGGGGGCATCTCTCTTGTTTGAGAAGGGTATTGAGAAAATAGTGAAGTGGTATCTTTTTTCGAAAATCACCCCGTCCCTCTTTGTTGAAAAAGCGAGCTGCACTCGGCAATTTGAAAGCAGCTTTCATTGCACTCATTGGCATCGCTTTTTCCCCTTAAAGAGGGCTCCACCTCTCATCTCGGTCTTCTCCCCTCAGGGAAGAAGAGGGAAACCGCCCTACTCGGTGCTCGGAACCGCTACGCTCTAAGGATGGCGGGGCATCAAAGCCCTCGCCAAATTGTGCGGGATGGGACCGCCGGGGGAAGAGAGTTTACAGTTAATAGTTTATAGTTAACAGTTTACAATTAATAGTTTATAGGTTGCTGTTTTCTGATGATTTTGGGTAATTGGCTGATAATTTGCAGATTTATTCTGATTTTCTTGGTGGTTTCGTAGAAAAAGCGTATTTTTGCGGAAAAGTTGAACGTTTTAAAGGAGATAATTATGAATATAGTTGCTTTAAGTAATAGGCTTGCAAGTAAGGTTCCTCATTGGCATGAACTCGAAAAGTTAAGTAAGGAAGATAAGATAGAGGTTATTGCTTTACTTTCCATGTCGATAGCTGATGCAGAGGAAATTAAAACGCCAGCAGATAGGACTAAAGAAATGGTAGAACGTTGCTGTGGTTCATGGGTTGGCGAACAGTCGGCAGAAGATATTATAGCTAATATCAACGAGAGTAAAATGTCAAAGTCAGAACCTGTCAATTTTGGATGATATGAATTACTTGTTGGATACCAATATTTGTGTATATTTTATGAGGGGTAAACGTAATGTTGCTGCTAAAATTTCAGAAATTGGTCAAGAACATTTCTTTATCTCTGAGATGACTTTGGGAGAATTACTTTATGGGGCTCAGTGTAGCGATAGACCTTCTGAGAACATTAGAGCTGTTCATGTGTTTTGCCAGTATGTAACAATATTGCCAATGGCAAATATTTGGAATGAATTTGCTGTACAAAAGGCTTTTCTTCGTAAAAAAGGTCAACTTATTGAAGATGCTGACATAATTATCGGTACTACAGCTATCATAAATAACATGGTTATGGTTACAGAAAACGTTAAGCACATAGGGAGGCTTAATGGTATTGTTGTTGTAAATTGGATGGAAAAATAATTAGCTGTAGGAGTAACCGCCCATGGTAACGGCATGATTAAAATTCCATACGGATCGGATGCGGATATACACTTTAATTGCCTAATATCTGGAAAACACAAAAGGATAAAATTTTAATTTTTAATTATATACGATAAGATGGGTTGAGCTTTGAATAAAAGTTCTGCTCATCTTGTTGGCTTATTGCCTTTTCATATTTTTCTACTTTACTCTTCTTTAGTCCCACAGATTGCATGGATTACACTGATTGTGGAGTTGTGCGGCTGTGGTGAAATGGTTTCTTGACAACCATGACACGGGCGAAGTGTACGCCAGGACTCATCGTAGTGGATGAGGCGCACCGCGCCATAGCAGACTCCTATCAAGACCTGTTTGACAGGAACAGAAAGGCTTGATATGCAAATCCCCAACCTGCTATGGGAAAGCTGGTTGGGGAAATTATGATAGATTTTGCTTCCATCAGAAAATATCCGATTGTGAATTACAATGGATACTCCTCGAAAGCGTAGAGTACAGTGCTTAAATAACGCTCGCCAGTATCTGGCAAGAGGGCTACAATCTTCTTGCCCTTGTTCTCAGGACGCTTCGCAATCTCGGTGGCTGCAAAGGCGGCAGCACCTGATGAGATTCCTACCAAGAGGCCCTCGGTCTGAGCCAAGTCACGACCAGCCTTGATGGCATCATCGTTCTGAATATCCAATACCTCATCGATATATTCTGAAGAGTAAGTCTCTGGAATGAAACCGGCACCGATGCCCTGAATTTTGTGAGGACCGCTCTGTCCGCCGTTCAATACAGGCGATGTGGCAGGCTCTACGGCAATCACCTTCACGTTAGGATTCTGCTCTTTCAGGTACTTGGCGATACCCGAAATGGTTCCACCTGTTCCTACACCGGCTACGAAGATATCAATCTCGCCATCGGTATCAGCCCAGATTTCTGGTCCTGTTGTGGCATAGTGCTTGGCAGGATTGGCTGGGTTGGTAAACTGTCCAAGAATCACGGAACCAGGAATGGAATCGCGGAGTTCCTCGGCAGCCTTGATGGCACCAGGCATTCCGTCCTTACCGCTGGTCAGTCTCACTTCTGCGCCGTAAGCCTTCACCAGGTTTCTGCGCTCCACACTCATGGTTTCAGGCATGGTGAGGATGAGGTGGTAGCCCTTTACGGCTGATACCAGAGCCAGGCCTACACCCGTGTTACCGCTGGTTGGTTCAATGATGGTGGCACCTGGTTTCAGGATGCCCTTCTGCTCAGCGTCTTCGATCATCGCAAGGGCGATACGATCCTTTACGCTTCCGCCAGGATTGAAGAATTCTACCTTAGCAATCACAGGGGTCTCCAAACCCTTGGATGCTGAATACTTACTCAATTGTACCAATGGGGTCTTACCGATTAAATCAGTAATCTGTTTATATATCTTTGCCATAATGATTTTTTTAATGTTAAGTGTTGAGTGTTGAATGTTGAATTTTAATGTTGAGTGTTGAATGTTGAATGCCGTTATTGTCCGTCAGGCAATTCAACATTTAACATTCAACATTCAACACTGAAATTACTTCACATACGTAAATGCCTCATCGAGTGCCTCAATCAGGTCGTCGATGTTCTCGATACCGATGCTCAGGCGAACGGTAGAAGGATAGATGTGCTGCTCCTCCAACTCCTCTGGGCTCAACTGAGAGTGGGTGGTTGTTGCTGGGTGGATAACCAGTGACTTCACGTCGGCTACGTTAGCCAGCAAAGAGAAGATGCGCAGGTGGTCGATGAACTCCCATGCCTCTTTCTCGCCGCCCTTGATATCGAAGGTGAAGATAGAACCACCGCCGTTAGGGAAGAGCTTCTTGTAAAGCTCGTGGTCTGGATGAGAAGGAACGGCTGGGTGATTAACCTTAGCCACCTTAGGATTGTTCTCCAGATATTCTACCACCTTCAATGCATTCTGAACGTGACGCTCTACACGGAGGCTCAATGTCTCCAAGCCCTGAAGAAGAATCCAGGCGTTGAATGGAGAGATGGTTGCACCGGTATCACGAAGGATGACCGCACGGATTCGGGTTACGAAGGCTGCTGCTCCGGCTACATCTGCGAATACGGCACCATGATAAGATGGGTCTGGCTTGGCGAGAGTAGGGAACTTGTCGGCATTTGCCTTCCAGTCGAACTTACCGCCATCTACGATGACACCACCGAGAGATGAACCGTGACCGCCGATGAACTTGGTAGCAGAGTGAACCACGATATCTGCTCCGTGCTCGATAGGGCGGATGAGGTATGGGGTGCCGAAGGTGTTATCGATAATCAATGGGATGTTGTGGCGATGAGCAATCTCTGCCAACTTATCGATATCGGTTACATCAGAGTTAGGATTTCCGAAGGTCTCTGCATAGAGTGCCTTGGTATTGTCCTGGATGGCAGCCTCTACCTGCTCGAAGTTGCGAGGATCTACGATGGTGTAGCTTACACCCTGTGTGGATAATGTATGAGTGATGAGGTTATAAGTACCACCGTAGATGTTGTCGGCAGCTACGATGTGGTCGCCATTCTGAAGAATGTTCTGCAGAGCGTAGGTAACGGCGGCAGCACCAGAAGCGACAGCCAAACCTGCTACACCACCCTCGAGGGCAGCTACACGGTCTTCGAATACACCCTGAGTAGAGTTGGTCAAGCGACCATAGATGTTACCTGCGTCACGGAGTCCGAATCTATCGGCAGCGTGCTGAGAGTTGCGGAACACGTAACTTGTGGTCTGGTAGATAGGCACCGCACGTGCGTCGGTAGCTGGATCTGGATTTTCCTGACCTACATGCAACTGAAGTGTCTCAAAGCGAAGTTTCTTTTCTGTACTCATAATCTATGTCCTTTCTTTAATTTTACGTTAATATTCAATCTTATTCATTTATATAAATTGTCGCCCAGAAATCAGATTGATGTTCTTTCTCTGAAAGACATTCTGATGTCCTTCTGAAAGTCATCATGCTGTTTGTTCTGATTGACGCTGCAAAGGTACGGCGATTTTCTGGATTCTGAAATAGCATATGAGTAGTATTCCTGCTACCACGTTTGTGGTATTCGGGCATTTTTTAGCTGCTTTGATGGGTTTACACCTTAATTATATATAGGAGCAATTTTTATTATATATAGGATTTTAGAGTCTGTATCCCATCCCAAACTAGTCTTTCAGGCAGCCGATAGGTACCACATATACTCCGTCTTCTCTGCGGTAAGCATAGTCGCCTACGGCAGTAAGTACCATCATGAAAGATGGGGCTTTCATCTTGGTCGTGTCTATCTTGTCAGCAAGAGCAGTTAGCGTAGAGACTCCTTTTTCGATGGCTTGTGCACCACCCAGCTTGATTTCGATGAGACCGTATGAGCCGTTGCGGAGATGGATAACCGCATCACATTCCAAACCGTTCTTGTCGCGGTAATGATATACGTTGCCGTCGATGGCATCAGCATATACACGAAGATCACGGACGCATAGGGTCTCGAAGAGCAAACCGAAAGTCTCCAGGTCGTTGATGAGATCATCTGGACCTAGACCTAATGCAGCCACTGCAATGGATGGATCAACGAAATATCGGGTTTCAGCCGAACGGATGGCAGTCTTGCTGCGAAGGTTCGGATTCCAGGCAGGCATGTCTTCTATGACGAAGATTTTTTTGAGCGCACCGATGTAACTCTGTACAGTCTTGTCTGCCAGTGTCTCATCATCGTTTTCCATCATGTCTTGTCTTATGGCTCCGATACTTACTTGTCCACCTTGTGAACGGGCGTATGAACGCAGAAGCAGCTTGGTTCGTTCGCTGTTTCTGCTGATTTCATCCACTCTTGAAATATCAGTCTTTACCACCGCATCGTAATAGTCGTAAGCCTGTCGCAAGGCTGCTCTTGGGTTCTTGGTAGTGGCACTAGGCCATCCACCTCTGCAGACGAGATAGGCGATGTCTTCCAGTTTCAATTTGTTGAAACCTTCCAGGTTTGCATTTCCTTTGAACAGTTCGCTGATGCTTACCTCGCCTGTAGATTCTCCCGATTCCCATAATGACATAGGGCGCATGGTAATCCAGGCGAAACGTCCTGTACCCGTGTGATGTATTTTTTCGGAAGATGCAGGCACGGCAGATCCTGTGAGGATAAACAAGCCTTCCTCACCCTGATGGTCCACTTCAAATCGGATGGCATCCCAGATTTGCGGAATGATTTGCCATTCGTCAATGAGTCGTGGCTTTTCTCCTTTCAGGAGCATTTTTATCTTTAAATTTGCCATTTCCAGATAGTTGTTTTGGTTGTCTGGATCTGCCATATATAGCACGCTTTTGGCCTTTTGTTCTGCTGTGGTAGTTTTTCCACACCATTTTGGCCCTTCTATCAATACGGCTCCAACTTCTTCGAGTCTGTATTCCAATAGTTTATCTGCAATTCTTTTCTTGTATTCTTTCATATTGAATCTCCTTTGTTTCGGCTGCAAATATACGATAAAATCTTGGAATTACCAAATTTGGCGGCATATTTTTACTTAATTTGGCTGTGATTCGTTACCCAATTTGGCTGTGCTTTGTTACCCAATTTGGCTGTATTTTACGAAATCTGTTACCCAATTTGGCTGTATTCAACTCCCGAATTTGGCCGATTATTTTTCCGGAATTTGGCCATTTTTAATTCCCGAATTTGGCCGGATACAAAAAATGTCCTCATCTGAAAGGGAGTTTCAGATGGGGACAGTTTCAGTTATTTTTCCGTAGATTACAATCTAAATCCTAAGCCGATGGTCATCGGGTAGCACTCGGGAGCCTTGGTTTTCTTGAGCAGCGGGGTTACTCCGGCACGGGCGTAGAGCATCACTCCTGAGTAGCCGGCACGGGCTTCCAGGTTCAAGCCGATAGGGTTGAGGTTGATATCGCCCGTTTCGGTATGCTTGTGCTTTCCGATGAAGTAGCGGGAATGCTCGTGCCAGCGGTATTCTACTGATGGACCTAAAGCCAGGAATGCATCATGGCATCCTATGCGCTTCTGCCACTCCAGCATGATAGGCAGGCGGAGCACATTGTAGCTGATATAGCTTTTCTTCAGCGTCTCGCCTTCTATCGGAGTCATTGCCGATACCCCGTTTTCGGTGCTTAATACATAATTGTCCTTGAAATGGTGGTGTACCTGTCCGATGGAGAGGGAGGAGGTGAGCGCCATTTCGTTGGAAAGGCGGAAGCAGAGACTGGTGAGGGTAATGCCCCATTCCCACGACTTGGAGTCGCGACTGTGCATCTCGTTGTTGCCTCCCATGCTTCCCCTGCTGCCTGGCAACTGGCTGCAGCCGAAGAAGAAGGTTGGATAATGACTCTCCAGACTGCGCTTGCGCTTTCTCAAAGTCTGAGGGATGAAAGGTGAGGTGACAAATACCTTTTCTACTTCCTGACCATCTACGAATTGGGTCTCTGAAATCTTGGTCATCTCGTTGCCGTTTATCTTATATATCTTCACAGAAGTCTGTTCGCCATCCTGCTTGATGACGATGTTCTGGTCGTTCACTCTGATTGTAGTGTCGTTAGTCTCTACAGAAGCTGGTGCACAGTTGCTGTTGGTTTCAGCAAGGGCGAAGGCTGGCATCATGGCAGCCATCATCATTACGTTTTTGATATTCATAATACTATATTTTATGTTGTTTCTTATTCTTATTGAGAAGATTCCAGAAGGAAGAGGTTGTTTCTATCTTCTGGAATAGCAGAGTTGCATGATATCTTCGGGCGACAGCTTGCCTTCGATATAAATCACGGTTCCCTTGCTTTCACTCGGGTTACTGAAGAGGATGAAGCGGTTGTCGCCATTGCTCAAGGGTGCCATCATGTAATAGCCGCTCACCATCTTGCCATTCTCCACCACCTCTCTGATTTTCTTCGCAGCCTTGCGGTCGGACTTCAGATAGTGGGCTATTTCCGTGGCATGGTTCTTATATACCAGGCTCTTGTATATCTTGAGCTTGTAACCTTTGAGTTGCGTATTCTGCATCGTAACCATCTTGCATCCCTTGGCGTGCCCGAAGCGTTGGAATATACTTTTTACGTACAGCCCCTCCTGGGCATTAGCCGAAATCGAGGCTACCACGATAAGAAGCAGTCCGATGAAGAAGCGTTTTATCAAGTTGCATCGTTTCATATTCTATACCTTATTATATATATTATACTTTATAGTTTGATTGATTGTTTCATCTAAAAGATGAATTTATTGTTTCATCATATCCAGGGCACTGAATGGATCTTCGGAATCTGCCGAAACATCTTCCAGGGCATCCAGGGCTTCGTTATGAACGAACTCCTGGTCGGTATAAACCTTTCCATCGATAACCGCATAACATTCAGGCTGAGGCTGAATCATCTTTTGGATGCCCACAAGCATGAATGCGATGATAGCGGCTGCTGCCACAGAAGAGCCGAAATATTTGAGCCATCTGCTGCGAGAAGCTTCCTTCTTTTCGATATCTTCCTTTGCAATATCTTTCTTTTCGAATTCCTCCTCCTTCTCTTCTTCTTTTAGAATTTGAGAAAGATTCATCTGTTCGAATCCGATATAGCTGAAGAGGGCGCGATAGGATTCCCATTCTTCCGGAATATCATTGCTATGCTCTTCGAAATATTTTCTGAGCGTTGCCTCCTCCTCATTGGATGTGGTACCATCCATATACTTGTCGAGCAAGTTCTGTATTCTTTTTATTTCATCATTCATATTCTTTCCTCCTTCTTTGTTCTGTTTTGTTTCACCATATTCATATAAGTCTCTCTGATTTTGAGTCGGGCTCTGGAGAGATTCTTTCGGAGATTATCGGCAGTGCATCCCGTTATCTGCATGATTTCATCGGCTGTATAGCCTTCTATCTCCTTCATGCGGAATATCTGCTGCTGCAAGGGCGGGAGCTGTGCCACTATCTGTCTGATGAGGTTTACCTCGTCCCGTTGCTCTGCCCGCCGGTCTTCTATGGGTACTTCCATTACCTTGTCGGTGGTGAAGTTCCGCTCCTCATGCCGGCACTGGTCATAAAACTTGTTGCGCATGATGGTGATGGCGAGCGCCTTGAGGTTATCTTCTGCCTTGATATTCTGGCGCATGTCCCACAGCCTGAGCATGACTTCCTGCACGAGGTCTTCGGCATTGTCGTCACTCTCAGTCAACCTTAGCGCATACGCTTTCAAGTTGCTGCGCATCGGTAGGATGATATGGTTGAATTCTTCTGTTCTCATAACCTTTACATTCTATAGACGTATGAAATTGAAAAATCGGACATCTTATAAAAGATTTTTTCAAAAAATGTTTTCTTTTTTCAAAGAAAAATGTTATTTTTGCAGTCATAAACATAAAATTTAGCAATCGAAAACAATAAAAAACTGAATGGCTTATGGCATCTGTAGTTTCTATTATTCCCATCGTGTTGCTGTTCATCCTGATGCTCGGCTTCAAGATGGCAGGTCATAAAAGCGCCTTACTGACGCTCGTAGTTACCGTGTTGCTCGCTCTCTTCGCAGCTTCGCCGCTAGGCATGATAGCCCCGGAACATGCGGAGGATAGCGTGATCGCCCTGACGGGATGGGCGGTGGTGGAAGGCATCCTGAAGGCGGTATTCCCGATTCTCATCATCATCCTGATGGCTATCTACAGCTATAATATCCTCGTGGAAAGCAAGCAGATAGAAGTGATCAAGAGGCAGTTTACATCGATTACCGATGATAAGGGACTGCTCGTGCTGCTCCTCGTATGGGGATTCGGCGGACTGCTCGAAGGTATGGCGGGCTTCGGAACGGCGGTGGCGATACCTGCTGCCATCCTCATCGGACTCGGCTTCAAACCGATGTTCTCGGCTCTGGTTTCCTTAATCGGTAATACCGTGGCTACGGGATTTGGTGCCGTGGGTGTACCGGTTACTACGCTCTGTAATGAGGTGGCTGAAAGCGGATCGGCTTCGGCGGCACAGATTTGCGAGACTTCGGCTTTCGCCATCATCCAGCTGTCACCTCTCTTTATCATCCTGCCTTTCATCATCCTGACGCTTACCGATAAGCACAATCTTATCAAGAATCTCATCATCGCCCTCTGGGTGGGAGTGATTTCCGTGGTAGTGCAGTTTGTCTGCGGCTATTATCTCGGTTCGGAGACTCCAGCCATCATCGGTTCGCTGGCTGCCATTATCGCCATCATCGCATACGCCAAGGTGTTTGCCAGCAAGAGCAAGGTGCAGGATAAGGAAACCTTTACTTTCGCCGAGAGCCTGAAGGCATGGAGCGTTTACCTCTTTATATTGATATTCATCCTGGTTTCCGGAGCACTCTGTCCTCCGGTCAATGCTTTCCTCAAGAGTCATCTGGTGAGTGCGGTTCATCTGCCTGTGCTCGACAGCACCTTTAAGTTTGGCTGGATTTCCAATGCGGGCCTTATGCTCTTCCTGGGTGCTACGATTGGTGGACTGATTCAGGGATTGAGCCTCAAGAGACTGATGGTGATTCTTGCCCGTACCACGGTGAATCTGCGCAAGACGGTGGTGACCATCTGTTCGCTGATAGCCCTGGCGAGTGTGATGAACTATTCGGGAATGATTACTTCCATCGCCTCCGGACTGGTGGCTGTGACGGGCGATTTCTATCCTTTGGTAGCTCCGATGATTGGTGCCATCGGAACCTTCGTAACGGGTTCTGATACCTCTTCGAATATCCTCTTTGCCAAGCTTCAGGCTCATGTTGCCAACCAGTTGGGTATGACGGGACAGAGCACATTCTTTGGTATGGAGGGTGGTCAGGAGAACTGGCTGGTTGCCGCCAATACCACAGGAGCCACGGGTGGAAAGATGATTAGTCCGCAGAGCATCGCCATCGCGACTGCTGCCTGCGATATGGAGGGAAAGGATGGAGAGATTCTCCGTTCGGCTATCCCATACGCCCTATTGTATATCGTTTTGGGCGGACTGATGGTTTATTTCGGTTGCTGATTTTCTTTTCTCATATAACAAAAACTGTCCTCATCTGTTTTCTCAGATGGGGACAGTTTCAGTCTTATATCTTTTAAGCATGTCTTTTCTCGTAAGCCAGACTGTGGTCGTGCTTGTCGATATCATTTTTTGACTTGCTCTTTACCACGAGCCATACACCTGAGAACACGAGGATGGCGGCTATTGCCTGCATACCCTTGAATACGGCGAGACCCACGATAACACTCACGGTGACTGATACCAACGGCTGCACATAATTATATACACTCACCACGGTAGGGCGCAGGGTCTTTTGGCCAATCATCATGCAGATGTAGCCCAGATAAGTGCCGAAGAGAACCACGTAGCCCGTTTCCCACCAGGTGCTCATCGGAACCTGGGCAAAGTCGATGCTCATCACGTGACTGATGGTGAAAGGCCATATCAGGACCGTTGCCCAGAGGAACATCCACTTGTTGATGGTGAAGAGCGAATATTTAGACAGCAGGTTCTTGAAGAGCGACAGGTAGAGGGCGAAGGAAAGCTGCGCCGACATACAGAGCAGGTCGCCCCAGATGTTTCCCACCTTGGCATTGCCAGCCGTAGCACTCGTCATGATGATGATGACGGCACCTGCGCATCCCATCAATACACCGAGCGCCTTCTTCCAGGTGATAGGCTCCTTCAATATCAGGAAGGAGAGAACCATGGCGAAGATAGGCATCGAAGTGGTCATGATGCTGGAATTGCTAGGCGAGGTCATGTTCAGACCGATGGTGTAAGAACACTGGTTGAACACGAGGGCGAAGAGGCCGGCAGCAGCAAACTTGAAGATGTCTTTTACTGGAACATGCTCTTTCTTGGTGAAGAGCGAGGTGAGCCAGAAGAGAATGGCACCACCCAATACACGGAAGCTCACCAGGTCGATGCCGTCGATGCCGTGAAGCATGGCATCCTTGCCTACGGGAGCCATCAGTCCCCAGAATGCGCCGGAACAGAAGAGGCACAGGTGGGCGATAAGAGGTCGTTTGTTATCCATTTTTTCCTTATTTCTATTTAAATCTTCCTATTTTTGAATAAAATCGAGTGCAAAGGTACAAAAATTCGAGGAATTTTGCTATATTTGCGGTATATTTTTTGAAACTTAAAGGAGTTAAGAAGTTAAGACCATAGTCTTTTTCCGTTCTTGACTATTAAAGATAGGAGATTATTCTTATGCAGAAATATGCTGATTATATCAAACAGATAGAGATTGAATCTCTCTGGAGCGGTACCAAACATATTCTTTGGAACCTCGACCGCCGTGTCAATATCCTGAGTGGTGTAAACGGCGTGGGCAAGAGTACTATATTGAATAAGGTGGTAAAGGGTCTGGCGGCTGGCGGTGAATTCCCTAGTCACATGATCAAGGGTGTGCATCTGAAGGTGGAGCCGGAGGAGGCAAAGTGGATTAGATATGATGTAATCCGCTCGGTAGATAGACCATTGATGAATGCAGAGATGATCAACAAGATAGACCTTACCCTGGTTACCGAACTCGACTGGCAGCTCTTCCAGCTGCAGCGCAAGTATCTGGATTATCAGGTGAACATCGGCAACCGCATCATCGCTGTGCTTCAGAGCGGCGAACCGGATGCAGCCTTCAAGGCTCAGAAGCTGAGTGAACCGAAGAAGATGTTCCAGGATATGGTAGATAATCTTTTCAAGGATACCGGCAAGACCATCATCCGTACTGCCAACGAAATCCGCTTCAATCAGATAGGCGAGCAGCTTTCGCCTTATCAGCTTTCGGCTGGTGAAAAGCAGATCCTCGCCATCCTCCTCACCGTGCTGGTGGAGGACAATCAACCGTATATCCTCTTTATGGATGAGCCTGAAATCAGTCTTCATTTTGAATGGCAGAAGCAGCTCATCGGTCTGGTGCTGCAGCTCAATCCGAATATCCAGATCATCATGACCACCCACAGTCCTGCTGTGGTCATGGACGGATGGACAGACCGGGTGACGGACGTGAATGATATTACGATTTCGTAATGTTGAATGTTAAGTGTTGAATGTTGAATTTTTCTGCTTATGGCTAAACGTTTAACCGATAATATCAATTCCCAGTTCTTCGAGGCTGCCAACAAGATGACCTCGAAGAAGGCTCGGCGCAAGATTGTGGCTTACGTCGAGAGCTATGATGATGTCTTCTTCTGGCGTTCTGTACTGGGAAAGTTTGAAAATGAAAAACGCTATTTTGATATCATGCTGCCTACCCGTAACCAGCATTTAGACCGAGGCAAGAAGGCTGCTATCTCCAGTATGCTGAAGGGAGTAGGTAGGGATATGATAGCCTGTGTAGATGCCGATTACGATTATCTGCGTCAGGGCTCAACCGAGTCTTCCCAGCAGATGTTGGAGAATCCTTTCATCTTCCATACCTATGCTTATGCCATTGAAAACTTCCAATGTTATGCCAGGGGATTGCACGAAACCTGTGTGATGGTGACGCTCAACGACCGTCGCATCTTTGATTTCGAGCGTTTTCTTGAGTCCTATTCCCGTACCATCTGGCCCCTCTTCTTATGGCACATGCTGTTCTATGTGCGTCATCGCAAGATGTCGATGCATTTTGATATGGCGGAGTTTGATAAGGTCATCATGCTGCCTTCTGTCCGAATCCAGGATCCTAAATGGGCGATAGATTATTTGGGAAAGAAGGTGCGGGCAAAGCTGTTCCAGCTGGAGCGCCGCTTCAAGAAGTTTAAGGATGAGTTGGATGAAATGGCTCTTTACCTCAACAGTCTGGGTGTAAACGAGAGCAATACCTATTTATATATTCAGGGTCATCATCTCTTCGACCTGGTAGTTAGTCCTATCGTCCAGAGCGTCTGCGATGCTTTGCGCAACGATAGGGAGAATGAAATCCGCGACCGTGCCCTCCATTCCGAGCAGGCCCGCACCGAAATGGCATGTTATGAGAATAGTCTGGGCAAGGTGAAGATGATGATGAAGAAGAACACCTTCTACCAGTTCTCTCCCGAATTCCAGAAGATACAGGCGGATGTGGAAACGTATTTGGAAAGGTAAAAAGGATATTTAAAGGTAAAAGGGTAAAAAGGTAAAAAAGTAAAAAGGTAAAAGGGTAAAAAGGTAAAAAGAAAGCAGGCAGATGACATCCCGCCAGGCTCTTTTTACCTTTTTACCCTTTTACTTTTTTACCTTTAAAAAACCTCCAGGAACTTCAAGGTTCCTTCTATCTTCAATGTCTTGGTGCTGGCAGGAACAACGATGCTCTCGCCGCCCTGGAGCGTAATCTCGTTACCCTCGTTGTCGGTAATCTTAGCCTCACCCTTCAAGCCAATCAGAATCACGAAGCTGTCCAATTCTGAATAATCCAGCGTCATTGGCTCATCGAGATCATAAACGGCTGTGGTGAAGTAAGGGCACTGCACCATGCTTACACCCTGATTCTTGGCAGGAGTGTAGTGCTGGCGATAGTCTGGCAATACGGTGTAGTCGATGCATTCGGCAGCCTCCTTGGTGTGGAGCTGGCGATAGTTGCCATCCTTGTCCTTGCGCTTGAAGTCGTAGATGCGATAGGTAACATCGCTGGTCTGCTGAATCTCGACAACGAAACAGCCTGTTCCGATGGCGTGAATTCTGCCGGCTGGGATAAAGAAACAGTCACCTTCCTTCACGTTATGCTGAGCCAGGGCATCGGTGATGGTATCGTTCTCTACCATCTCCTTGTACTGCTCAGGAGTAATCTGCATCTTCAAGCCGTTGTAGAGCTTGGCATCCGGCTCGCATGGCAGCGCATACCACATCTCGGTCTTGCCGCGTTCCTTACCTTGCTTCTTGGCAATTTCATCATTAGGATGCACCTGGATAGAGAGGTCGCGGTTGGCATCGATAAACTTGATGAGCAGTGGAAACTCATTGCCGAAACGCTTGTAGTTCTCTTCTCCGAGGAAGCTTCCCTTCCGTTCTGCAACAACCTCGTTGAGGCTCTTGCCCTGCATCTCGCCATCGGCTACGATGCTTTCATTTCCTGGTACTCCAGAGATTTCCCAGCTTTCTCCCACATTCTCTTGCTTTACGTCGAGATGCTTGAAAGTGATAATCTTACTGCCACCCCAGATGGTGGATTTTAATAGCGGTTGAAATTTTAATGGTTTCATTTTTACCTATATTTAGTTTATAAATGTACTCTTCAGTACGGTTTCTTACTCTCCGGTAAGGCTCTTGCTGAACCTATACCTTAATTATATATAACGCTTTTTGTGCGAAATATACTTAGTCTAGTAAGCGTATTTCTTACTTCAAATATCAACTTCTCTTTTATTTTCTAACTCCCCCTCTGGGTATGTTAGTTCTCTCTCCAGAACGCTGGGGTAAAGATAACCAGCACACTGAATATCTCCAGACGGCCGATGAGCATCATCAGCGAGCAGAACCATTTAGCCACATCCGGCAGTTCGCTCCACGACATGGTTGGCCCGATTTCCGTACCCAACGTAGGGCCTACATTACCCACACAACTCAAGGTGATGGTGATGGCATTGGTGTTGTCGATGCCCATGGCTATCATCGTGAACGATATCACCAGACAGATGATGAGATAAGTGGTGAGGAAGGCAAGCAGCGTAACACGCTTCTGCATCGGTACGTTCACACCATCAATCTTCAATGGCAGCACGGCGTTAGGATGCAGAATCTGGCGGAATTCATTCTTCACCATTCTTACCAACATCACGCCACGGATACATTTCAAGCCTCCACTCGTACTGCCCGAGCAGGCTCCGAAGAACATGCAGGCTGCCAATACCACCCAGGTAACGTGAGGCCACACAGCAGCATCGTCGTTAAATAATCCCGTGGTGGTGATGAATGATACCACCTGAAAGATGGCGCTGCGGAAGGCATGTTCCACATCGTAGTTGCGCATCGCTATCAGCTCTACCATGATGAAAGCCGTGAAGGCTGTAACGAGGAGCATATAGAACTTAAACTCTGAATTCTTGAACAGATCCTTGATCTTGAACTTGATGACGGCTGCATAGAGCAGGGTGAAATTAACACCCGACAGGAAGCAGAAGAAGGCACAGATGTATTCCAGCGCCGGCGAATGGAAAAACGAGGTACTGCTGTTATGAGTAGAGAAACCTCCTGTAGCCGTAGTGGTCATCGCATAGTTGAAACTGTCGAAGAGATTCATTCCTGCCACATAGTAGGATGCGATGCAGGCAATGGTGAGCATCAGATAGATACTCCATATCCATTTAGCCGAAGTGGAAAGCCGGGGATGCAGTTTCGTTTTGATAGGTCCTGTAGCCTCGGCAGCAAACACCTTGGTCTGTCCTCCTACAAGCGATGGCAGCAGGGCGATGGTGAAGAACACGATTCCCAGACCGCCTATCCATTGGGTGAGCGAACGCCAGAAAAGCAGTCCGTGGGGGAAACATTCTACATCGTCTAATATCGTGGCTCCCGTTGTCGTAAATCCCGACATGGTTTCAAAGTAGGCATCGGTAAAGTTGTTGATGTATCCACTTATCATGAAGGGGAGGGTTCCGAAGAAACTGAATACAATCCATGAGAGCGTTACTACGAGATAGGCATCACGGCGCGACATCGAGTTGTCTGCTCCGTGTCCTCGCCATTTCAACACCAGTCCGCCTCCGATGGTGGTAAGTGTTGCCACAATGAAGGCAAAGATGTCGTCCTGCTGGTAGTAGAAAGCTACCAGCAGACTGACGAAGAGCAGGAAAGCCTCGATGAAAAGCAGTTGCCCTAAAATCTTATATATTAATTTGCTGTTTATCATATATGAAGTATTTCTCTATCTCCTTCACGCTTAGATGAAGTATTTCTCAATTTTCTTCATGTTGATGTTGTGGCAGAAAACCATCACCGAGTCGCCCGGTTCTATCTGGGTATTACCCGAAACGAGCATTCCTTCTTCACCGCGAACCAGTCCACCGATGGTTACACCGATAGGCATGCCGAGTTCCTTCACCGGTTTCTTGGTTACCGTCGAACCTTCTTTGGCTATGAATTCTGCCACATCGGCGTTGGCGCTCATCAGGAATCTCACGTTCATCACGTCGGCATCGAGCATCATCTGGTAGATGTAGCTGGCGGCAATCATCTTCTTGTTGATGATGGTACCGATATCCAGACTCTCTGCCATGCTCACGTAGTCTACGTTTTCTACGGCAGCCACCGTCTTGCGCACACCCATTCTCTTGGCGGTAAGACAGGCCAGGATATTGGTTTCGGCGTTACCGGTCAGTGCTACGAAGGCTTGCGTACTGCGGATACCTTCTTCTACGAGTAGCGGAATGTCGCGTCCGTCACCATGAATGATGAGCGTCTTGTTCTCATCGAGAATGTCGTTGAGATATTCGCAGCGCTCCTCGCTCATCTCGATAATCTTACATTCCATATATTCCGGCATCTTCTTCACGGCTCTTACGGCTGTGCGGCCGCCACCCATAATCATCACGTTCTTCACATCCACATAGTGCTCCTTGCCCACAATCTTGCGGATATATGGGATATAGTTGCGGGTGGTCATGAAGTAGGCGAGGTCGTAGAGTTTCAGCTCGTCGTTACCGCCAGGGATGATGGTATCGCTGCCTCGCTTGATGGCTACCACGTGATAAGGGTCGTTAGGACCGCTGATGTTCTTGAGCGGTTCGTTCAGTATCTCGCATCCTTCGCGCAGTTTGATGCCGAGCATGACGAGTGCGCCGTCGTGCACATCCCAGCGCTGACGTACCCAACTCATTTTCAGTCCGTTATTGATATCTACGGCTGCGAGCATCTCCGGATAAATCAGTTTGCTGATACCTAATTCTTTGAAGAATTCCTGAGCCTGCTGATCCATATATTCCGGGTTATCCACACGGGCCACCGTTCTTTTGGCACCCAGGTTCTTGGCAAGGATGCTAGCTGTAATGTTGGTACTTTCTACCGGAGTAACGGCGATGAAGAGGTCGGCATCTGCTACCCCCGCATCGCGTAAGATGTGAAGACTGGTAGGCTTGCCCAGCATGGTGAGCAGGTCGCAGTCGGAGCCAATGCTTGCCAGGCGCTCTTCGCTTTCATCGATGAGCGTAATCTCTTCATTGCTGCGTGACAGGAGTCTCGCCAGGTGAGTACCTATGGCATGTGCGCCAGCTATGATTATTTTCATTTCTTAATTGCTTCTTTGATTGATTCTTTATCGAGATGCACGATTTCCCTGAGCTGTGCCACGGTTCCGTGTTCCACAAACTCATCTGGCAATCCCATTCGGGTCATCTTTGACTGATAGTCATGGTCGTTCATCCATTCCAATACGGCTGAGCCCATACCGCCCATACGAACGCCGTCTTCGATGGTGATGATGCGGCTGAACTTTTCGCCCACCTCTTTCAGAATGTCTTCATCGAGTGGCTTGAGGAATCGCATATCGTAGTGGGCGATGCTCATTCCGGTTTCTGCCTCTACCTCAGCGATGGCCTGGGCGGCATCGTTTCCGATAGGACCGATGGTAAGAACGGCTACATCGGTGCCGTCTTTCAGCTTTCTGCCGGTACCGGTCTTGATTTCCTCCATCGGGTTGCGCCAGTCTACGAGCACACCCTTGCCTCTCGGATAACGGATAACATAGCTGCCATGACCTGGCAACTGGGCTGAATACATCAGGTTGCGCAACTCATGTTCGTTCATCGGAGATGCGATGGTGAGATGCGGAATCGGACGGAGAGCCGCCATATCGAAGGCACCATGATGGGTAGGTCCGTCTTCACCTACCAGTCCGGCACGGTCCAGACACATGATAACCGGCAGGTTGAGCAGTGCCATGTCGTGGATGATGTTGTCGTAGGCACGCTGTGCAAACGAACTGTAGATATTGCAGAATGGGATGAGTCCGTCTTTCGCCATACCTCCTGAGAAGGTGACGGCATGCCCCTCGGCAATACCTACATCGAAGGTACGGTCGGGCATCGCTTTCATCATGATGTTCATGGAGCATCCTGTAGGCATGGCTGGCGTCACACCTACAATCTTCGGGTTCTTCTGAGCCAGTTCCAGCAGCGTCTCACCGAAAACATCCTGATATTTAGGAGGCTGGTTGCTGGTATCGGCAATGATTCTCTCACCCGTTTCCGGATCGAACTTGCCTGGAGCGTGCCAGATGGTAGCACTCTTCTCGGCTGGTTCGTAACCCTTTCCCTTGGTGGTATGCAGGTGCAGCAGCTTAGGACCCTTCATGTTCTTAAGCTGTTTGAGTACTCTCGCCACTTCCTTCACGTCATGACCGTCGAAAGGTCCGAAGTAGCGGATATTCATTCCCTCGAAGATGTTCTGCTGATGACTCAGTGCCGACTTCAGTGCATTGTTCAGGCGCAGGATGCCCTTCTTGCGGTCTTCGTTGAGATAGCCTTTGGAATGCAGCCACTGCGATGCCTTGAAACGGAGGCGGTTGTAGGTCTCGTTGGTATCGAGGTTCAGGAGATATTTCTCCATACCGCCCACTGCCCGGTCGATGCTCATATCGTTGTCGTTCAGGATGATAAGCATGTCGTTAGGTGTACTTGATACGTTGTTCAGTCCCTCGAATGCCAGTCCGCCGCTCATGGCTCCATCGCCAATGACGGCTACCACGTGCCTGTCGGTATCTCCGTTTTCGCGTGCGGCAACGGCCATACCGAGTGCTGCGGAGATGGAATTGCTCGCATGTCCGCAGGCGAAGGTATCATATTCGCTTTCTAAAGGTGTAGGGAATGGACGGATGCCGTGCAACTTGCGGTTGGTACAGAAGTTGTCGCGGCGTCCTGTTAATATCTTATGTCCGTAGGCCTGGTGTCCCACATCCCATACAATACGGTCGTATGGGGTGTTGTAGATATAATGTAGGGCTACGGTTATTTCCACCACGCCAAGAGAGGAGGCAAAATGACCGGGGTTGACGGCAACCTCGTCGATAATGTCTTCTCTTAACTCTTTGCAGACTTGTGGCAGCTGGTCAATGCTCAGCCGTCTCAAATCTTCCGGGTATTTTATACTATTTAATAGACTAAACTTGTTCTTGTCCATGTTTTCTTCGTGAAAATCTTGTGCAAAGATAATGCTTTTTTCCTATATAAAGCACTTTTGAGGCAATATTTTCGCTTTTTCCGATTATTCTTTGTATTTTTGCAAAGGAAATTTCTGAAAAAGGAATGAAATCCGGAATTAGTTATATAACAATAAGCAAATAAATACCTTTATCGTGATGAGAAAAAATGTATTACTTTTGGGAGCCATGATGATGGCTTCCATGTCTCTGATGGCGCAGACCAAGGGTGGCGGCATCAGTCAGTCTGCTCTCCAGCAGATGGAGAAAAGCCAGCAGGCAGGTGTAGCCAACAAGGCACTCTTCAATGCGATTGCCAACAACAACATTGATGACCTTGTGAAGAATCATGCCAACGAGGCCCCGGTTGATACTCATTTCAGCATCGAGACTCCTTCGCAGAGCATTCACAACCAGAAGAGTTCGGGCCGTTGCTGGATGTTCAGTGGTTTCAACGTGCTCCGTTCCAACTTTGCTGTCAACGACAAGCAGGGCAGAGTGGTGGAGTATTCTCAGGATTATCTCTTCTTCTATGACCAGTTGGAGAAGGCTAACCTGATGCTTCAGGGCGTTATCGACCTCGGCAAGAAGAGCATCGAGGATCCTCAGGTGCAGTTCTTCTTCAAGAATCCGCTCAATGATGGCGGTACTTTCTGTGGTGTTGCCGATTTGGCAAGTAAGTATGGTCTTGTACCTATGAGTGCCCAGCCTGAGACTTTCTCAAGCAACAATACTTCCAAGATGAGCCGTCTCGTAAGCAGCAAGCTCCGCGAGTATGGTCTGGAACTCCGCAAGATGGTGGCTCAGGGCAAGAAGTCGGCAGCTATCCAGGCTCGCAAGAACGAGATGCTCGGTCAGGTTTATCACATGCTGAGTCTTACTCTCGGCGAACCGGTAAAGGAATTTACCTATGCTTTCCGCGACAAGGATGGCAAGCAGGTTGGCGAGGCGAAGAAGTATACTCCTAAGAGTTTCTATGAGGAAACCGTAGGCAAGGACCTGAACGGTACCTTCCTGATGGTGATGAACGATCCACGCCGTCCTTACCACAAGACATACGAGGTAGAGTACGACCGCCACACCTACGATGGTCATAACTGGAAGTACCTGAACCTGCCTATGGAGGAGATTGCCCAGCTCGCCATCGCTTCTCTGAAGGACGGTCATAAGATGTATTCAAGCTATGATGTGGGCAAGCAGCTTGATAGAAAGCGCGGCTATCTGGCACTCGACAACTTCGACTATGGAAGCCTCTTCAATACCTCATTCCCAATGAACAAGGCTGACCGTATCGCTACTTTCGATAGCGGTTCTACTCATGCCATGACGCTGACAGCTGTAGATCTCGATGCCAATGGCAAGCCTGTAAAATGGAAGGTGGAGAACAGCTGGGGTGCCGACAATGGTTTTGCCGGTTGCTTCATCATGACCAACGATTGGTTCAACGAGTACATGTTCCGCCTGGTAGTAAACAAGAAGTATGCTTCTGAGCAGCTCTTGAAGGAATTCGACCAGAAGCCAACCATGCTGACTCCAGATGATCCTCTGTTCCAGTTGGAAGACTAATTCATAAAGAAATATTCAAAGCCATATATGGTGTGTCGTGCACCATATATGGCGTACATTTTTGGGTTATCAACATAAAAAGGTATAGATGGATAAGCGGGAAGTTTTTGGGCGTTTTTTCAAATCATATTATGCCCGGTTATATTATTATGCGCTGCAACTTCTGAAAGATGAAGAAGCAAGCCGTGATATCGTGAGTGGTGTTTTCGTTCACGTATGGGAGAACTTTGACTCTTATGACATGCAGACTCTGCCAGCCTTCTTGCTTAAAACCATCAGGAATAAGTGTTTAGACTATCTGCGCCATTCAGCAGTTCAAGCGCAATATGCTGATTATTATCTTCATGCTGTAGATCAATATTATGAAGATGATGATATTCATAAGGAACGCCAGCGACAAGTGGAAGAAATGTTGGATTTGTTGCCTGAGACAACTCGTCATGTTTTGGAAGAATGTTATCTTAACCATAAGAAATACCGGGAAGTGGCAGAGGAGATGAATATCTGTCAGGAAACGGTCAAGCGTCATGTCATGAAGGCATTGAAACTATTAAGAGAACATTATCATCAAATAAAAACTTGAAAATAATCAAAAGAATCTCAATAGAGGTTGTTACCATTTTGCAAGGTAAAACGTATTATTTTTAGTAAAGAAATAGGAAAATGATGAAGGAAACAGATATTTTTAATGATGAGAGCTTACAGGATGACATCCAAGACTTGGTTGCCATCGAACAGGCTATGATACGCCAAAAGTATCCTCTTCCTAACTTGGATGACGAGTTGGAGAAAATTATTGGTAAGGAGAAGGTGGATGCAGAAAAGCCTGTGAAACATCAACATCCAGCGATGAGAACGCTGATGGGTGCTCTGATGGGTGCTGCTGCCATGTTGGCGATAGTCTTAGTATGGCAGTGGGTAAAAAATAAGCATGCTTTTGGTGGAGCTTCGGAGAATCTGATAGCGCAAAATGTATCTTCGGAACAAGGCGTGGCAATACTTCAAACTACTGATGGTGAGATGATAACGCTGACTCTTTCTGATGGTACAGAAGTAAAACTCAACAGTAATAGTAAGATTACTTATCCCCATCAGTTTAAGGGTAAGGAGCGTATGATACATCTTGAGGGAGAGGCTTTCTTCAAGGTAAAACACGAAAGTAAGCGACCTTTTGTGGTGGATGCAGGTGGTATTTTGACAAAAGACTTGGGTACCTCTTTTAATATTAAGGCATATCATGGAAGTGACTGCAAGGTTACTCTGATAGAGGGAAAGGTAGAAGTCTCAGCTAAGAATAGTCAGCACAAACCTGTGATATTGAATCCTGGTCAGCAATATTCCTTAAGCGCACAGTCAACAGTTCCCGAGCAGATAAAGAATGTGAATACAGAAGAAACTACTGCATGGGCTGATGGGGTGTTGTATTATCACGACCAACCCCTTGAGTATATCTTAGACAGTCTTGCCGCATATTACCGGAGCAAGGTGGTATTTAAGAATCCTGGGGTGAAAACGAAGCATCTCGATTTCTCTGCGGATAAAAATGGTAGCATAGAGGATGCTGTTGAACTCTTGAATAATCTTGGAGTTGCAAAAGTTAGTTTGATAGGGAATACTCTCTATATAGAGTAATATTCTATATAAAATATGGTCCTATATAATAAGGTGTTCACAATTACATGTTGATGAATAGTCATATCGGCATTTCCGAGATACAGAAATCTCTGAAAATGCCGATTTTTTCGTTTTAAATGTAAGTAAACAAACTTTTTTTATATTTTTTTGGAAGACGATGTTACCGATTTGCTTTCAGAAACGTACTTTTATTAAAGTATTAACGAAAAAGAGAGAAATATGAAAGAAGTAAGAAGTGTATTCATGCTTGTCGTCCTGGCTATATGGATGGCATTGCCTGTAGAGGCACAGAATGCAAAGAGAGACATCACGATGTCGCTCGTAAATGAGTCCTTGGCTTCTGCGCTGAGAAAGGTACAGCAGAAGTCGGATTACAAGGTAAGTTTTGTGGTTGAGGATGTAAAGCCTTATACCGTCACTGTTCAGTTGAAGAATACTTCAGCTCCTTCCGCCGTGAAGCTGATTTTGCAGGGTAAGCCTTTTGCTTACTCTGTAAATGGTAAGTTTATCACAGTCAAGAAGGTATTGCAACATAAAACTGCTTTGACAGGCTCTGCCAGTAGCGAATCTGATATCCGTCCTCTGTCAGGTACAATTACCGATGAGGATGGGGATCCGATGATTGGTGCTTCTGTTGTGGTGCCTGGTAGTCCTTTTGGAACTGTGACAAATGTAAATGGAAATTTTGAATTTTATATTCCAAGAGGATGCCACGAGGTTACGGTTTCGTATGTTGGTATGAATGATCAGAAGGTAAAGGTAGCAGGTAAGGAGAATGTGAAGATTGTGATGTCTGAGAATAAAACCGTGCTCGGAGAAGTGGTAGTTACGGGTTACCAGACCATCTCGAAAGAACGTGCTACAGGTGCTTTTACCAAGGTTACTGCCGATGATTTGAAAGATAAGCGATTGAGCAGTCTTTCTTCTATGCTGGCAGGTGAAGTGGCTGGATATAATGATGGTATGATTCGTGGTGTTACCACGATGAACGCCTCTGCCTCTCCTCTCTATGTCATTGATGGATTTCCTGTAGAGAAAACCAAGTTGACTGGCAATGGGGCCGGTAATATTACAGAGGAGATTCCTGACCTGAATATGGATGATATAGAGAGTGTTACCGTACTGAAAGATGCTGCAGCTGCTTCTATCTATGGTGCTCGTGCTGCAAATGGTGTCATTGTCATCACTACCAAGAAATCGGCTGCCAAGGGTAAGACCAATGTTTCTTTCAATGCTTCGCTTACCTGGCATCCTTATTCTTATTATACTGATTATCTTGCCAACTCTTCCCTGGTGGTTGATCTGGAGAAGGAATGGGCGGCGCAGAATCCTAGTCTCAAAGGTGATGGTGCTAAGGCGTATGCTCAGAATATGCTGGGACAGAATATCTATACGAGTGCAGGTATCCGCAGTATCTTGAATTATTATGCAGGTAACATCTCTGAATCAGCTATGAATGCTAAACTGGCTGACTTGGCAGGAAAAGGTTATAACTACTATGACCAGATGAAGAAGTATGCCAAGCGCGATCCGTTGTATCAGCAATATAATATGAATATTGTGAACAATTCGGTGAATAACCTCTTTAAGGCTTCTGTTACTTATAAGTATAATACCCTTGAAGATAAGTATTCCAACAATCAGAGTTTAGGTATTAATCTTGCCAATACCTCTCATTTTACAAAATGGCTTTCTTTGGATTTGGGTGCTTACCTGAAGGTTGGTGAGGATAAAACCCAGAACTATGATGTGCTTTCCCCTGGATATTCTGTTTTACCATACGATAACCTGGTAAATGCTGATGGTTCTTATTATACCAAACCGATGAGTGAAAAGTATAATGCCAGCACTTTGGCTATCTATCAGAAGTATGGACTTTATAATATGGATATTACTCCAATGGAGGAGTTGGATAGACAGATTACCACAAACAAGGAATTGGCTTTTCGAACTTTTGCCCGTTTGAATATCCAGGTTCTACCTTGTCTGAAGTATGCTGCTTCTTTCCAATACGAACGTGCATCGTATCGTGGTGAGAATTTGGCTGACAAGGCTTCTGCTCAGGTTCGTGGTATAGTGAACAGTTATGCGAAGGATAAAGGAGATGGCTCTGTCGACTATGTTATTCCTTACGGAGATATTCTAGTCCGTTCAGATCAATATACATCTGCTTACAACTTCCGTCAGCAGTTGAGTTTCGATCAGACTTTTAAGGATGTTCACAGCGTAACAGCTGTTCTGGGTACAGAAACTATCCAGAATAAACAGGAACTGCATCGCAACAAACTGTTCAACTATGATTCTCAGATGTTGACATCCTGCATGGTGAATAATGCCGACCTGTTAAAAGGTATAGCTGGCGTGTTGGGTTATAGTTCTATGACAGAAACAAACCTGTCTGCTTCTTATGAGAATATCAACCGCTATGTTTCGGTATATGGCAATGCGGCTTATACTTACGATGACCGTTACAGCTTGACTGGTAGTTTGCGATGGGATCGTTCTAACCTTTGGGGTACAAGTTCTAAATATCAGAACAAACCAATCTGGTCGGTAGGTGCCAGCTGGATTATCAGCAAAGAGAAGTTCTTTCACGCCGATTGGGTCAATTATCTGAAACTTCGTGTTTCTGAAGGTATTGCCGGTAACGTATCAAAGAATTCTGCCCCTTATATGGTGGCAAGCTATAATAATAACGGGCATGTGGGAGGCACACAGGGTTATGTGCAGTCGCGTGCCAATCCGATGCTGAGTTGGGAGAAGACCAATACCTTTAATATAGGTATCGATTTCTCGCTTTTCAAGAACCGGCTCAATGGTACAGTAGAGTATTACGACAAGAGGGGTACCGACCTCCTGGCTTCTAGCATGGGTGTTCCAACAGAAGGTTGGGGCTACAGCACTTATACCATCAACAATGGAGAGATGTACAACCGTGGCGTAGAAATCTCTTTGAATGGTGAGATACTTCGCACAGGTGATTTCTCCTGGAAAGCCAATATGACTTATGCATACAATAAGAATAAGGTAACTTATGTGAACGTGAAGGCACCTATGTATATCCTGCAGTTGGATTATCCTTCGGCTTATCCTATTATCGGCAATGAATATAATGCTATCTATGGTTATAAATGGGCAGGATTGAATGAAGAAGGATTGCCACAGGTGTATAATGAGAAAGGTGAGAAGGTAACTAATCAGCCAACGACATTGGATGCCATCTCTTACATGGGTACTACCACTCCTAAGTATAGTGGATCTTTCGGAACCAGTATCAGCTACAAGGATTTCGATTTCAGTATGCAGTTCCTTTTTGCGGGTGGTCATAAGATGCGCAATGCCAATCCTGCTTTCCTCACTTGCAGTTATTCCAGCGTAGGATATATCTCCAATATTGCGGGAGCTAGTGCCGGACTTGCTAATCGTTGGCAGAAACCGGGTGATGAGGCTCATACCAATGTGCCAAAGGCTGTTTTTGCCGAAAGTGGTTTGTCTGCATCCTCTTTGTATAGTACTTATTATTATTCTGATATCAATATTCTTGATGCCAGTTATATTCGTCTGAACAACATCTCTCTGGCTTATCATTTGCCAAAGTCGCTGTGCCGTTCGCTCTATATGCAGAGTGCCCGTGTTCAGGCTAATGTGGAGAATCCGTTCTTCTGGGCAAAGAGCAAGCAGGCTAAGTACCAGCTGGGTGGTTATAATGCCACCAACTATGTGTTAGGCATTTATCTCAACTTTTAAATCATGAAGAAAATGAAACAGAAATTAGTATATATGGTGTTGCTGCTGGGCATGGCAATGGGACTTGCCTCTTGCGATGACTATCTCAATATAGAACCAAAGGGCAAACGTATCCCTAAGTCGCTCGCCGACTATGAGGCTTTTCTCCGTTACGAGTATGGCACCCATCGCATGCCGGTTTTACAGACGTGCTATTTGCTTAATGATGAATATCTTACCAATTCGAATGCCAGTTATTATCCGATGTATAAGGCAAACTATAATTGGGAGGAGGAAACCGACCGGGCCTATTGGAACTCTGCAGATGAAAGTGCTTATTATGTGGCTTATGGCACTATCAATACCTGTAATCTGATATTGGAGGATGTACCTAATACTACAGAAGGTACTGAGAAAGAGAAGGCTGAGGTGATGGCATATGCCAGAGTGTTGCGTGCGATGAACTATTTCAATCTCGCTAATTATTATGCTGATACCTACGAGCCTTCAAGTGCTGCCAGTAAGTTGAGTGTGCCTCTGATTACAAGCAGTCTTCAGAATGCTCCTTATCATCAGGCCACCATTCAGGAAATTTATGAATTCATCTTGAATGATTTGAATACTGCTGTAGCTGACCTTCCAGACATGGGTACTACTCTGCTTCATCCGGGTAAGGGTGCAGCCTATGCCATGTTGGCACGAACTTATCTTCAGATGATGAACTATGAGAAGGCGTTGGAATTTGCCAACAAGGCTCTTGCCATCAATGACAAGCTGGTTGATTGGGTAGAGTTCTACAATGAGAACAAGATTAAGATAGAACAGCAAGGCGTATATCCTTCGTTGGCGACACCGCTTGGTTTCAATAGCTCGGATTGCTATAACTTCAATTATGCCGATAATAGCTCCAACTATGCCTCTGCCATATTCAAAATGCCCGTGCAGCGGGCTGAAGGATTTGAGGAGGGAGATGCTTACTTCTTGAGTAATTGGAAATTGAGGACGCAGGGAACTGAGACTTATTATCAGGGATTGACCAATGGTTATATTAATCTTGCTGGTATGCGAACTGTAGAACAGTATCTCATCAAGGCTGAGTGCCTGGCTCGAAAGAACATGTTGTCTGATGCGATGGATATACTCAACGAGGTTCGCAAGACCTACATCCTCCCAGAGAAATATCAGCCGTTGTCTGCATCTGCATCTGCTGAGGCTATCCAGTATATCCGTCAGGCAAAGGATAATCAACTCATCTTCTCTATCGTGCCTTTCGGTGATGCACGTAGGTACAATGCTGAAGGTACCTATGCCCGCACGCTGACGAAGATGGTAGATGACAAGCAGGTAAGTCTTGCTCCAACCTCTCATCTCTGGACCTTCCCATTCCCTAAGGGAGCCATTGAAAATCCTGGCAACGGAAGTTTCGTTCAGAATGTAGATAAGTAACAAGCGATAATAAAATATTTCTAGTAATTGTATAAATATCATGTTTAAGAAATCATTTTTATCTTTAGTATTGGCACTCACCTCTATGATGAGTGCCAATGCACAGAATGCCAATGAATGTATCGTTGATGCAACTTTGAATGGTGTGCCTGATGGTACCGAAATGGTGGCTGTCTTGGCTGCTACCCATCGTGATGAAAAACCTCTAGCTAAAGGTGTTGTTAAGGGTGGCAAACTGACTTTGACCATCCCTGTAACAGAGGCCCGCTTTATCGGCGTTGGTCCTGAGAATGGGGTTTTTACCTTTACTTTGATGACCAAAGGTGGAGAAAAAGTTCAGGTATCTCTCGATGCCAAACCATTCAAAGATGGTGTGAACAATGGTTTTGATACGAGTAATCTCAAAATTACCGGTAGCGCGATGAACAATGAATATCAGGCAAAAATCGGTTCTGTAAAGAAGATGCTTGATAAAATGTACACTGATTGTCATCTGCATCATCAGGCTGTCAGAGACCGGATTGCTGCAGCCTGGAAAGCGAAGGATACACTTCTGGTGAATAAGTTGAAAGCTAGTGAGGAATATCAAAACTTTGCTGATGAAGAAAGCAGTTTCTTCAAAACCGTTGAGGCTTCTTATGATAAGTTATATACGGATAATAAAGACTCATGGTGGGGACCTTTCGCTATGCTCAATACGATGAGCTATTTTACCAAGGATAATAAGAAACAGTGGGCTTTATTCTCAGAAACAGCAAAGAACAGTTTCTATGGTCAGTGCTTGAATGAACAGATCAATCCGAAGAGTTTTGAAGGAGAATCTCTTCCTCAGTTCGAACTCCAGCAGGAGGATGGCTCTAAAGTGAGCATGGCTTCTTGTGTAAAGGGTAAGAAGTATTATCTGGTTGATTTCTGGGCGTCATGGTGCGGACCTTGCCGTAAGGAAATTCCAAACCTCAAGAAACTTTATGAACTGTATAAAGGAAAGGGGTTGGAAATAGTAAGTGTTTCAATAGACCAGAAAGAAACTGCTTGGAAAAAAGCACTTGCTGAGGAAAAACTTCCTTGGCCTAACGGTCTTGACCGTGCTGGAATAGCTGATTCCTATAAAGTAAAGTTCATTCCAGCCATCTTCCTGGTAGATGGTGCTACTGGTAAATGTATTGCAGAAAATATCCGTGGTGCAGAACTGGCAATCAAATTGGCTGAGTTATGCACAAAATAAGACGTTCAACTGACAAGAAAGTGTTGTTAAAGTAGTATATTGATAAAGATAAGCCGTATTTTTTCGATAATATCGTGAAATACGGTTTATTTTTTGTATTTTTGTACCCGAAATAATGGTAAGAACGTTATTTATATAAAAGTTATATAGATTATGTTAGAGAAATGTAAGCGTGAGCGCATCATTGCGCTCGTTAATAAAGAGGTGGTTCCTGCCATCGGCTGTACCGAACCGATGGCTGTGGCACTATGTACAGCCAAGGCTGCTACAACATTGGGCAAGCGCCCTGAACGTATCGAGGTTCTTCTGAGTCCTAATATGCTCAAGAATGCGATGGGTGTCGGCATTCCTGGCACGGGTATGATCGGTTTGCCTATCGCCGTATCGCTGGGTGCGCTCATCGGAAAGCCTGAATATCAGCTGGAAGTTTTGAAAGACCTTACTCCCGACAGTCTGGAGCAGGGCAAACAATATATCAAGGATGCGGATATCAACATCAAACTGAAGCAGGGGGATGTGGATAAACTCTATATCGAAATCATCTGTCATGCCGGTGAAGACCAGGCTACGGCAATTATCTCCGGTTCTCATACCCATTTTGTGTATGTTGAGCGTAATGGCGAGGTGGTGCTCGATAAGCGTGGCGGTACTGTGGGCGATGAGGCTGATGACGACATCCAGCTCAATTTCCCGATGGTTTACGAGTTTGCAACAACAGCTCCGCTCGATGAGATTTCTTTCATTCTCAAGACCAGAGACTATAATATGAAGGCTGCCGAGTTGAGTATCAAAGGCAACTATGGCCACTGTTTGGGCAAGACGATGGACCGTCCGTTGAGTCATGGTATCTTCGGCGATAATATTTTCTCGCATATCATCTCCCGCACCGCTTCAGCCTGCGATGCCCGTATGGGTGGTGCCATGATTCCGGTAATGAGTAACAGCGGCAGCGGCAACCAGGGCATCTGTGCAACGAACCCTGTGGTGGTTTATGCGCTGGAGAACGAGAATACCGAGGAGGAAATGATCCGTGCCCTGATGCTCAGTCATCTGACTGCCATCTATATCAAGCAGAGCTTAGGCAAGCTTTCAGCTCTTTGCGGTTGTGTGGTAGCCAGTACGGGCAGCAGTTGCGGCATCACCTATCTGATGGGTGGCGATTATACCCGCATCTGCAATTCAGTCAAGAATATGATAGCCAATCTCACCGGTATGATTTGTGACGGAGCGAAACCAAGCTGTGCCCTGAAGATTTCATCAGGTGTCAGCACCGCCCTTCTTTCCGCCCTCCTTTCTATGGAAGGCAAGTGTGTCACCTCTGCCGAGGGTATCGTAGATGATGATGTGGATAAGTGCATCCACAACCTCACGAGCATCGGTGCCGATGCGATGAGAGCTACCGATGATATGGTGCTTGATATCATGACACATAAATAATATAGCTTTTGATAAGTTATTTAAATAGTCTTAGAAACCTGTATTATTTACCTTTTAAATATAGTTTCGTATGGTTGCCGGCAGCTGCCGGCAACCTTGCTGGTATATGCCGACAATGCTGCTGCCATATGCCAGCAACCTTGCTGACGGCTGCCGACAATTAGATAGATCTACTTCTTCATGCCGATAGATACAGTTCCTGTGGCTAATTCACATGCTTGCAATAGATTATAAAACAAGGCAACAATGGACTTAAAGCATGATGTTTATACTATTACCAATATTATGATCTTGCGTATCTTTATCATCTTATTCTTAAAATTAAAAAATATTAAAAAACTGGCTTTTTCTTGGAGATAATCGCGGATATGTGTATATTTGCATCATCTGATAATCGCGGATAGGTGTAAAAACTGAGAAATGTTAATCGCGGATAGGTGTATTTTCCCGATAAAATTAATCTAGGATAGGTGTAAATTATGAGAAGAAAAGTATATGATCAACTCAAGAAATGGAAAGAAGAACAGAACGGAGAAAGTGCTGTTCTCATCAATGGTGCCCGTCGTGTAGGAAAGAGCTATATCGTAAAGGAATTCGCTCAAAAAGAATACAAGAGTTATATTTTACTTGATTTCAATAAAATAGGAAAGGACATAAAATCCTTGTTTGAAACCTATCTGGATGACTTGGATACGTTCTTTATGTATTTAAGCAGTTTCACCAATACACCTCTATATCCAAGAAATTCGGTTATAATCTTTGATGAGGTGCAATTGTATCCCCGGGCTCGTACAGCTATCAAGTATCTGGTTGAAGATGGTCGTTACGATTATATCGAGACTGGTTCGCTCGTTTCTATCAAAAAGAACGTAGAGAATATCATGATTCCTTCTGAGGAGGAAGAAATATTGATGTATCCTATGGATTTCGAGGAATTCTTGTGGGCACTGAACAATGAAACCCTGATGCCGCTTATACGAATGAACTTTCAGAAAAGGCATGAGATGGGACAAATGATGCATCGCATGGCAATGGACTATTTCAGACAGTATCTCATTGTTGGAGGAATGCCGCAGGCTGTAGCTAAATTTGTAGAAACCAGAGATTTCAATAAGGTGGATCGTGTGAAACGCCAAATTCTTACTTTATATCGTAATGATATCCAGAAGTATGCGTCAACTTATGTATTTAAAGTTACTCAGATTTTTGATACTATTCCTTCTCAGCTTCAAAAACATGAGAAGAAATTTATGTTGAAGGCACTCACCGAAGGGGCGAGAATGCGAGATTATGAAACGGCTTTCTTTTGGCTGTCAGATGCCATGATAGTCAATATGGCCTATAATACGACAGAGCCAAGTATCGGTCTTGGCATGAATACCGATGATACGACATTGAAATGCTATATGGCAGATACGGGCTTGCTCATCAGTCATGCTTTCAATGAAAATACGATAGTATCTGAAAACTTATATAACAAGCTTCTGGTAGATAAGCTGGAGTTCAATGGCGGAATGATAGTTGAGAATATAGTTGCTCAGATGTTACGTTCGGCAGGGCATAAGCTGTATTTCTTTTCCAAATATAGTAAGGAGAATGCCCAGGAAAGGATGGAACTGGATTTCCTGATAGCCAAAGATACAATAACGTCAAAGCATAATATTTCACCGATAGAAGTGAAGTCTACTAACAGATACACGCTCACTTCTCTCAAAAAGTGCATCGCTAAATATGGTAGCTATCTGGCAACCCCGTATGTTTTGCATACTGCTGATTTGAAAGTAGAGGAGGGAATTACTTATTTGCCATTGTATATGACGGGGTTATTATAAGTGGTTTTAGTTGAATGGGAAAGGCTCGCAAGAAATCGAAACTTCTTGCGAGCCGTTTTATTATTGTGATGCAAGTGAATTCTTCACTCTTCGTTCTTCACTCCCAATTACACGAGTGTTGCAACGATTTCCTCACGAGTTCCTGACAACATGTCGATAACTGGAATCTCTGGCATGGTGTAGCAACCTGGCTGCAGACGGAATGAAGCACGAGCCACGTTAACCAATACCTGAGCGGTGAGGGCTGGGTTGTTGATGCTCATGTTGAACTCGAAACGCTGGTTCTGGGTCTTGCCAGATACACCCTTGCGAACGAGGTTCACACCATGACCCATATCCTTTACATCATCTACTGATGCTACGGCAAATACGTGGGTCTCATCGTGAGCGAAGTATGGGTCTGCCTTGATTTCTGCTGTTACATCCTCAAGCTTAGCACCTTCTTCCAACTCTACGTATACCATACGGCGGTGGATACCCTCGCCCAATGGGATGGTTACAGAGAGCGCTTCCTTTACGCCCTTCTTGCCACGAACACAAACAGAGTGTCCCATACTCATACCAGGACCGAAGTTGGTATATGTCAAACCCTTAGGAGCCAAGCTTTCCATCAGAACACGTACGATAGAATCAGAACCTGGGTCCCAACCGGCAGAGATAACGCTTACCTTGCCAGCCTTCTTGCAGTTCTCCATCTGCTTGGTACGGTAGTCGAGGATGCTGGTGTGGATATCGAAACTGTCTACGGTGTTGATGCCGAGGGCAACGATCTTCTCTGCATACTCAGGGCAAGAGCGGGTAGGGGTTGCGAGGATTGCAACATCTACATCCTTCAACTTAGTGATGTCATCTACTACTTCATAGTTTGCCAACTCAGCTGGTTTGTCCTTGGCACCCTGGCGACGTACAATACCTGCAATCTCAAAGTCAGGAGCTGCTTCGAGTGCTTCAACAGTAAACTTACCGATGTTGCCGTATCCTACTACGGCTGCTCTAAATTTCTTCATTGTCTTATTTCTTTTATTTTGTTGTTTTAATTTCTTTTATTTGTTGTGGTTTAGTCATCCAGCGGATATGTTTTCCGCTCTTCATTCTATTTCCGGTTGCAAAAGTATAGCTTTTTCTTGAAATACGTGACGTTTTAATAGAATTTTAACTCATAAAAGTTGCAAAAAGTAGTAAAATCATAGTTTTTAGGTATGAATAAGCGGAGATTTGTAAGGTTTCTGCTGCAAGAGCCTTACAGTTTCGTTATTTTGTAGCGAAACATCATACATCCTCTTTCCGATTCCTCCCGATGTGTTTAGAATTACGTCCCGACGTAGCTTTTGCTGCGTCCCGACGTCTCTGGCTCTGCGTCGGGACGTATCACATGCTACGTCGGGACGTAATTTTATGGAAGTCTATTACAATAATCCCGCCCTTCGCACGTTATATAATATATTATTTAATTAGGAGAAAAAGAAAATGATAGAATATATTCATGGCGATCTGACAGAGCTGACACCTGCGCTGGCTGTTGTTGAGACAGCGGGGGTGGGCTACGGACTCAATATATCGCTCAATACATATACTGCTATTCAGGGCAAACAGGAGGTGAAACTCTATGTTCACGAAGTGCTTACGTCTGGTGGAAGAGATGACTCTTTCACCCTTTTCGGCTTTGCTACCAAACAGGAACGTGAACTCTACCGCCTCCTTATCACCGTTTCAGGAGTAGGTGGAAATACAGCCCGCATGATTCTCTCTTCACTCTCGCCACGCGAACTCTGCGAAATCATCTCTACTGGTAACGACAAGATGCTGAAAACCGTGAAGGGTATCGGACTGAAGACAGCACAGCGAATCATCATCGACCTGAAAGATAAAATCGTGAGCCTCGGCATCGCTGACGAACTGCCAGCCAGCGGAGGCAATGTGGTGATGGTGAACAATGACGTAAAGGATGAGGCGGTAAGCGCCCTTACTATGCTCGGCTTCTCGCCGGCACCATCTGCCAAGGTAGTAGTAGATATCCTCAAGGCACAGCCTGATCTCCCGGTAGAACAGGTTGTGAAACTGGCATTGAAGCAAATCAAATAAGTTGGGAGTTTTTTATCGATGAAACAGAAGCAAAGATTCATATCTTTTCTATTGGCTTGGCTGATGGTGGCAACCTTCGGCTATGCGATAGCTTTGCCTCAACTTCAGGACGATAAAAAGAAAACCCGTACCAGCACAGCCCAGCCCGTACAGCTCGATGAAGATACCATTCCCGATTCGCTGCTGCATACACGCTGGCAGATTCAGCGCACCCAACCTTACTCCCTGAGCGACCTCTATCAGAGTCCGCTCGACCTGAAACGTCCTGATAATCTGCAATATCAGGTAGTCTACAACGATACCCTCGACCGCTATATCATCGGCAACCGCATGGGCTCAACCTGGCTTTCGGCTCCTATCATGCTCACTCCGAAAGAGTATCTTGCATGGACCGAACAGCAGCAGCGCAACAGTTACTTCCGCAAGCAGAACGATGAAATCTTCCAGGCAAAAGGCAAGGAGAAGTTCGATTTCTCGGATATGCACTTCGACTTGGGACCTGCAGAGAAAATCTTCGGTCCTGGCGGTATCAGAGTGAAGACTCAGGGTTCTGCCGAACTCAAGTTCGGTATCAACAAGAAGAGCATCGACAATCCTTCGCTGCCTATCCGCAACCGTAAGACGACGATGATGGATTTTGATGAGAAAATCAACCTCAACGTCAACGGAAAGGTGGGCGATAAGGTGAACATGAACCTGAATTACAACACCGATGCTACCTTCGATTTCGATGCACAGAACATGAAACTGAAGTACGACGGCAAGGAAGATGAAATCATCAAACTCGTTGAGGCGGGCAATGTCTCCTTCCCTTCCAACTCTTCGCTCATCAAAGGCGCCAGCAGTCTGTTTGGTGTTAGAACCGATATGCAGTTTGGCAAACTCAAGCTGCAGATGGTGGCTTCGCAGAAGAAGAGTGCATCGAAGAGCGTATCTACCAGGGGCGGTGTGCAGCTCACTCCTTTCGAACTGAATGTTGCCGATTATGAGGAGAACCGCCACTTCTTCCTCTCCCAGTATTTCAGAAACCATTATGATGCCTGGATGCAGAAACTTCCTAATCTCACCACGGGCATCACCATCAACCGCGTGGAGGTGTGGGTTACCAACAAAACCGGCAATACCACCAATACCCGAAACATCGTAGCCCTGACCGACCTGGGCGAGAACCAGAAACTGAGCAACCCGATGTGGGCGGCGAGCGGACAGGTGCCTTCTAACCAGGCGAATACAGAGTATGCGGCGATGACAGGGCAGTATGCTGCTGCCCGTGACATCGACCAGGCTGCAACCACTCTCGATGGAGGCGGACTGGTTGGCGGAGCCGATTATGAGAAGCTGGAGAGTGCCCGTTTGCTCAATTCTTCTGAGTATACGGTCAATACTGCATTGGGTTATATCTCATTGAAAACCAGTCTGCAGACCGACCAGGTACTTGCCGTAGCCTATGAGTATACATCGGGAGGCGTTACCTATCAGGTGGGCGAGTTTGCATCCGATCTCAGCGATACCAAGCAGGCACTCTTCGTGAAATCGCTCAAGAATACCAGCAGCAATCCGCGACAGGGCAACTGGGGACTGATGATGAAGAACGTTTATTATCTGGCTTCTACCGTAGAGAAGGAGAAGTTCCGTCTGGATGTGAAATACCAGAGCGATACCACCGGCGTATATCTCAGTTATATTCCAGAGCAGCAGGTGAAGGAACAGCCTATCATCCGTGTGCTGGGAGCCGACCGTCTGGATAACAATAACAAGGCACACAGCAATGGATATTTCGATTATGTAGAAGGCTATACCATCTCTAACGGACGCGTGTTCATTCCGAAGGTAGAGCCTTTCGGCAGTTATATGCGTGATTATCTGGTCAAGCGGGGCGTGGCTGCCGACAAGGCAGAAAAGTATGCCTTTACCGAACTCTATGACAGTACGAAGACCGTAGCCAAGCAGATAGCCGAAAAGAACAAGTATCAGATTGTGGGACAGTTCAAAGGCTCTGCTGCCAATGTCATCTCGCTCGATGCCTACAATGTGCCACAGGGCTCGGTGGTCGTTACGGCAGGCGGTATCACCCTGAAAGAGGGCACCGATTATTCTGTAGATTACAGTGCCGGCGAGGTGACCATTCTGAACCAGAGCATCATCGATGCAGGTACGGCTGTCAATGTTTCGCTGGAGAGTAATACCGACTACGGACAAACCCGAAAAACGATGTTCGGACTGAACTGGGAGTATGATTTTACCAAGAACTTCCAGTTGAGCGGTACTATCCAGCACCTCTCCGAACAGGCACTTACTACCAAGGTATCCATGGGCTCCGAACCGCTGAAGAACACCCTTTGGGGCATCAATCTCAACTGGCGCAAGGAGAGTCAGTGGCTTACCAATGTGCTTGACAAGATACCATTCCTGCATCTTACCCAGCCATCGCAGATATCCTTTACAGGAGAATTTGCCCAGCTTATTGCCGGTGAAGCAGGCGGCACACAGGACAATGCATCTTATATCGATGACTTCGAGGGTACGAAGACCACCATCGATGTGACGACTCCTACCTCCTGGTTTATATCCAGTGTGCCTTCGCTCAACTTCAAGGACGATTACAGCGACAAGACCGGTCTGAGCAGTGGTTTCCACCGTTCACGTCTTGCCTGGTATACCATCGACCCGCTGTTCACCCGCCGTGGAAGTTCGCTTACTCCGGGACATATCAAGGGCGATCTCAAGCAGTTGAGTAACCATTATGTTCGCGAGGTCTATACCAAGGAGCTCTTCCCATTGCGCGACCAGAGCAGCTATCAGGGCGCTACCAATACCCTGAATGTACTCAATCTGGCTTACTATCCAAGCGAGCCGGGACCATACAACTTCAATGTAACAGATTTGCAGGCTGACGGAACCCTGCAGAATCCGCAGCGCAATTGGGGCGGAATGATGCGTAAGCTGGATACCAATGATTTCGAACAGGCAAACATTGAATACATCGAGTTCTGGATGCTCGATCCGTTCATCTATTCCCGTGAAGAGGCAGATGCTGCCGATTACGGTGGTGATTTCTACATCAACCTGGGTGAGGTGAGCGAGGATATCTTGCGTGATGGCAAGAAATTCTATGAGAGTGGCATGCCGGTAGATGGCAGCAAGAGCTACACCTATACCCAATGGGGTAAGATTCCTACCCAGAGCACCGTGACCTACGCCTTTGCTACCACCAGTGGCAGCAGAGCCTTGCAGGATGTGGGTTTCAACGGACTGACTGATGCCGAGGAGCAGGAATTCTACAAGAGTGCTTATCTCGACCAGATTCAGGGCAAGGTGAACCAGGCGGTATTCGACAGCATCTTTGCCGATCCGGCACGTGATGACTACCACTATTTCCGCGGTTCCGACTGGGATGAGATGCGCGCTCCTATCTTGCAGCGATATAAGTATATCAACAATCCTCAGGGCAACTCGCCTGACAGCGACAGCCGTTCTGAGAGCTATGATACTTCTTATAAGTCAACGCCGGATGTCGAGGATATCAACCAGGATTATACCCTCAACGAATATGAGAAATACTTCCAGTACCGTGTCAGCATCCGTCCGGAAGATCTCGTGGTGGGTAACAATCATATTGTAGATAAGCGTGAATACAGCCAGACCTGGCGTGATAATACCAAGTCTACCGTCACCTGGTATCAGTTCCGCATACCTATCGATGAGTTTGAGAGCCGTCAGGGCAACATCAACGATTTCTCCAGCATCCGCTTCATGCGTATGTTCCTCACCGGTTTCAAGAAACCTATCGTGCTGCGTTTCGGTACCTTCGACCTCGTGATGGGCAAGTGGCGTACCTATGACCAGCCGCTCGGTGCTGCCAGTGGCGGAACCCTCGATGCAAGCAGCGTGAGTCTGGAGGAGAACGGCGAGAAGACACCGGTCAACTATGTATTGCCTCCGGGCATCAAGCGCGAGCAGGATCCTAGTCAGCCTCAGTTGGTTGAGGCCAACGAGCAGGCGTTGAGTCTGGTGGTCAAGAATATGAGCACAGGCGAGGCGAAGGCGGTTTATAAGAATTCTACCCTTGATCTGCGCCAGTACAAGCGCATCCAGATGTTTGCCCATGCCAATGCATTGGAGCAGAATACCACCCGTTTGCAGGATGGTGATCTCTCAGTCTTCATCCGTCTGGGTAGTGATTACAAGAACAATTACTACGAGTATGAAATCCCGCTGAAACTCACCGAGCCACGCTCCAACTACAACCGCTATGTACTTGCCGACTGTAAGGCGGTATGGCCTGAGGAGAATATGCTCGATGTGCCGCTGAGCGTCTTTACGGCATTGAAGAAAAACCGCAACAAGGCGAAGGCACAGGGTGTGGCTTCTTATCTCGCTCCTTATTCCATGATGGATGCAGAACATCCGCAGAACAAGATTACCATCGTGGGTAATCCGAGTCTCGGCGAGGTGAAGACCATGATGCTGGGTGTGAGAAACAATTCTGCCGACATCAAGAGTGGTGAGGTATGGATAAACGAACTCCGACTCAAGGAACACAATAATTCGGGTGGTTGGGCAGCCAATGCCAACCTGAACGTACAACTCTCCGATTTGGGTAGCGTGAATGCCACCGGCAGATACATCAGCGAGGGATTCGGCGGTCTGGAAGATGGCGTGGCAAGTCGCACTACCGATAATTACGGTACCTACAGTGTGACCACATCGCTCGAAATGGGTAAGTTCTTCCCTGACAAGGCGAAGGTGAGTATACCTTTATATTATAGTGTCACCAAGGAGAAGACCACTCCTAAGTATAATCCGCTGGATACCGATATGGAGTTGAAGGATGCCCTCGATGCCGCCGGCTCCAAGCATGAGCGCGATTCTATCGAGAACATCGCTGCCACCAAGATTACGCAGACCAACTTCTCCATCTCGAATGCCCGGGTGGGTATCGCTACCAAGCGCCATCCGATGCCATACGATCCTGCCAACTTCTCGTTCACCTACAGTCATCAGCATCAGTATACTACGGGTGAAACGACGATGTATGAGCGAAAGGACAACTGGCGCGGAGCCCTGGATTATTCGTGGAGCCCGGTTTATAAGGCATGGGAACCGTTCAAGGGACTGAAGAACAAGAGCAAGTGGCTCGACATTCTGAAACGTTTCGGACTGAACTGGCTACCGCAGAACATAGCCTTCAATACCGAGATGACGCGCGATTACTACGAGTTGCAGGAGCGCGATATGGAAACCCTGATGAGTGGAGCTGCCGGAGTAGACTCCAAGTTGCCGCTCACCTTCAGTGAGCAGTTCCTCTGGAACCGTGAGTTCTCCATCAACTGGGATCTGACCAAGAACCTGCACATGAACTTCCAGAGTGCTACCCATGCACAGATAGAGGAACCATATACACCGGTCAACAAGGATCTTTATGCCGACCAGTATCATGCCTGGAAGGATTCCGTATGGACCAGCATCCGCCACTGGGGTGCACCGCTCGACTACAGTCAGAATTTCCAGGCATCCTACAAGGTGCCTCTCAATCTGCTGCCTGTCTTCGACTGGGTGAACAGCGATGCCTCTTACAATGCCAACTATTCTTGGGAGCGCGGTACAGAGGATGAGGAGGGCAACTCGTATGGAAATACCATCAATACCCAGCGCGAACTGACATTGAACGGTAACTTTAACCTGGTGAAACTCTACAACCATGTGCCTTTCCTGAAGAAGGTAAACGATAAGTTTGACCGTACCCAGAGTAGGGCACAGATGCAGCGCAAGAAGCAGGAAAAAAAGAAAAAGAAGCAGGAAGCAAAGGAACAGGCGGCAGATCCGAAGAAGGCGCTGCCAAAGAACAAGCGTGCCTTCGAACGGGAAATCACCCTCCTGCCTGATACTACATTCAAGATACGTCACGGCAAGAACACCAGACGACTGATTGTGAATGCCAAGACGGAAGACGGCAAAGTGTTCCCGCTTAAATATAAAAAGGTGGATAATAACCAGATCAGAATCATCTCAAAGGTAGATACTGCCATGAAGGTAAAACTCTCCGTACTGGCTAAGGAACCGCTTGATGATAAGAAATGGTATAAGGGATTGCAGTTGGCTAGTCGCCTGGCAATGATGGTGCGCAATGTGAGCATCAACTATCGCAGCAGCTATCAGCTCACCCTGCCGGGTTTCTTGCCTAGTGTGGGTGATGCCTTCGGACAGAAGAAGGTGGGACAGATGGCACCGGGTCTTGACTTCGCCTTCGGTATGGTTGGCGACGATTATATCGAGAAGGCTAGAAACAACGACTGGCTGCTCTGCAACGACAGTATCGCAACACCAGCCACTACCAGCAGAACGGATAATCTTACGTTGCGTGCCACCCTGGAGCCTGTCAAGGATTTCAAGATTGATCTCTCAGCCACACGTACCAAGACCACGCAGAAGAGCATACAGTATATGTATGAAGGAACGCCAACCACCCAGAGTGGAGCCTTCCAGATGACTACCATCTCGCTGGGTTCGGCTTTCGAGGGAATGGGCAATGCCAATTCGGGGTATCGCAGCAAGACCTTCGAGAAGTTTGTCAACTCGCTGGCTGGTTTCAGAGATAGGGTAGAGGCGCAGTATGCCGGAACCGTTTATCCGGCTGGTTCGGCTTTGGCTGGCGGCAAGTTTGATGCTTCCCGCACGCCGGTCAACCAGTATAGCAGCGATGTCATGATTCCTGCCTTCCTCAAGGCTTATACCTCGATGGGTGGCAATTCGCTCTCGGTATTCCCGGCATTGAGTAGGATGTTGCCAAACTGGACCATCCGTTACAGTGGACTGGGACGTCTGCCTTGGTTTAATGAGCACTTCAAGAGTGTCAACATCAACCACTCTTACAAAAGCGTCTTTGCGGTAGGCAGCTACAATAGTTACAGCACCTTCCAGGAGTATATGAACGGTCTCGGCTTCGTGAGTGATGCCACTACGGGCAATCCATCTCCAAGCAGCATGTTCAACATTTCGCAGGTAAGTATCAACGAGTCGTTCTCGCCATTATTGGGTATGGATGTCACATTCAACAATAATATGACGGTGAAGGCAGAATATCGCCAGACCCGTGTGTTGAACCTCAGTATGACGAGTGTGCAGCTGAACGAGGCATTGAGTAAGGACTGGGTAATCGGTATGGGTTACCGCATCAACAACTTCGATGTTTTCGGCTGGGGTGCCAAGGCCTCCCGTTCCAAGTCGAAGGGCGGCAACAAGAATGCAGCCAATAAGAATGCGTCGACTACCAAGACGGTTCAGAATGGTACCAACCATGATCTGAATCTACGTCTTGACTTCAGTTTCCGCAAGCAGGCAGCCATCGTTCGTGATATTGCCTCAATGGTAAGCAGTGCCAGCAGCGGCAACAATGCTCTGAAACTGAGTTTCTCTGCCGATTATACCTTCAGTAAACTCCTTACCATGAGTTTCTATTATGACCGTCAGACCAACACCCCGCTCCTGTCGAGCAGCAGTTATCCTACCACCACACAGGATTTCGGCCTGAGCATCAAGTTCTCGCTGACGAGATGATGTTTTTATCGCCCAACTGCGGTGCAAAGGTACAATAAAAAACATTGCTTTATAAGAATGGGGTCATGTAAATCGGAATCAGGAGTGTTTGCCCATCATTCTGCAGATCTTTGGTGTAAACCAAGTACGGATTTACTATCCTGTTGGAGAATTTTTGACAGAAAGCATCAAGCGAGGCATGCGTTTTGTATCCAGACGACTTGACCTCTATAGGGCACAACTTACTGCCGCGTGACAACAAAAAGTCGATTTCGTAAGAATGCGTGGCATCCTTTGGAAAAGTATAGTAAAAGAGCCTGTTGCCTGAGGCTCTCAGCATTTGGGCAACCAGATTCTCAAATACGTATCCCATGTTGGTGGATAGCTTGTCGCTCAACAGTTTCTGGTAGATGATGTTCTCCGTATAATCCTTGTCCCAGAAAGCCAAAGTTACGAATAGTCCCGTATCGCCTATGTACAGTTTGTACTTGTTGATGTTGGCTGTCAGTGGCATTCCTACATTCGGATCATCCGTGTGGTACGCAATGTTAACAGTCTTGCTGTCTTCTAAGTTGAGTATCAACTCATCTATTTTCTCAGCAGCCATTCTTCCTACAGCAGAAGTAGGCTGATAGCGGAGCTGGTTCCTGCTCAATTGAGCTGGGATAGACATGAATAGTTTGGATATTTTGCCCGATGGGTCTATCTTTCTGAAATCATCAGCATATAGTTGGAGAATCTGTCGCTTTACGGTATCTACTTGCTGTAGATTGTTAGTGTTAAGATAAGCATTGACAGCTTGTGGCATTCCTCCTACCAACATATATAGGCGTAGCTCTCTCATCTTCAATCTGTTGACTCCCTCGCCTAGAGATATTTTCTTATCGAAAACTTGACGCAGCAGAGGCACGCTAGCCGTGTCCCCCATGGCCCATCTGAACTCTTCGTAATCCATCGGAAACATCTCGATACGATGTTCTTCGCTAGGGATGCTAATGTCCTTAGTGCTCTTATGTATGCTGATAAGTGAGCCAGTCTCTATATAGTCATATCTACCGTCTTTTACCAAATACTTGATGGCTTGTCGGGCTTTCGGACATTGTTGTACCTCATCGAAGATGATAACCGACTTTCGCTCATGCAATGTTTTATTGTAAGCATTCTGCAGGAAAAGAAAAATGAAATCCATATTCATAAGATCATCAAAGAGTGCTTTCACTTCCTTGGAAGCCTCATTGAAATCTATCAAAATGTATGATTCGTATTCATTCTTGGCAAATTCTTCTACGATAGTTGACTTTCCAATACGGCGAGCACCCTCTACAAGGAGGGCTGTACTTCCCTTGGAAATTTCCTTCCATTCAGCCATTTGGCTATATATTTTTCTCTTGAATACCCTATTCTCCATATTTTCAATGTTTTATGGGTGCAAAGTTACATAAAAAATATGTTTTACCAAAATCTTTTTAGTAAAAATATGTCGTTTTACCAAAATTTATTTTTGTGATTTATGTCGTTTTACCAAAATCTTTGCTGCAAAAGTGTGGGCATCAATGTTTTTGGTTATTAGTGTCATTAAGGGTTTGAGCTTTCATATAAGCTAAGAAAAAGCCGCTAGGATATCGTGTGAGAATATCCTGGCGGCTTTATATGGTATCTTGAAAAAACTTTACTTCTTGTCGTAAGCATGAACAGGGTAGTCGATGGTATAGTGGAGACCACGGCTCTCCTTGCGTTCTATCGCCATGCGGGTGATGAGATAACCCACGTTAATCATGTTGCGGAGCTCGCAGAGTTCCTTGCTTACCTTTACACGCTTGAAGAGGTTTTCTGTCTCTTCGTAGAGAAGGTCGAGACGGTCCCATGCTCGCTTAAGACGGAGGTCACTGCGCACGATGCCTACATAGTTGCTCATGCATTCGCCCACCTCTTTCACGCTCTGTGTAATCAGCACCTTCTCTTCGTTGGTCAAAGTACCTTCATCGTTCCATGCTGGTACCTTCTCATTGAAGTCGTACTCATCTACATGTTCAATACTGTGCTTGGCTGCAGTCTCGGCATAAACCACAGCCTCGATGAGCGAGTTGCTGGCAAGACGGTTACCGCCATGCAGACCGGTGCATGAACACTCGCCCAGGGCATAGAGACGGTTGATGCTTGAACAGCCGTTCAAATCTACCTTGATACCACCACACATATAGTGAGCGGCAGGACGAACAGGGATATACTCCTTGGTGATGTCGATGCCGATACTCAAACACTTGGCGTAGATATTAGGGAAGTGACGCTTGGTCTCCTCTGGATTCTTATGGGTTACATCGAGACAGACATGATCCAATCCGTGAATCTTCATCTCTTTATCGATGGCACGAGCCACGATGTCACGAGGCGCCAAACTCAATCGCTTATCATATTTCTCCATGAAACTTTCGCCGTTAGGCAGACGCAAGATGCCACCGTATCCACGCATCGCCTCGGTGATGAGGAAGGCAGGATGAGTCTCGCCCGGATGATAGAGGGCTGTAGGGTGGAACTGAACGAACTCCATGTCGGCTACAGTTCCCTTGGCACGGTATACCATCGCCTCGCCATCACCCGTAGCGATGACAGGGTTGGTGGTAGTCTGATAAACGGCACCACATCCGCCGGTACACATCACGGTAACCTTACTCAGATAGGTATCCACCTTCTGGGTCTCAGGATTCAATACGTATGCACCGTAACAGTTAATATAAGGTGTACGGCGGGTAACACGGGCACCGAGATGATGCTGGGTGATAATCTCTACAGCAAAATGATTTTCCTTGATATCGATATCCGGACAGTTGCGCACAGCCTCCATCAGACCGCGCTGGATTTCTGCACCCGTATCATCAGCATGATGAAGAATACGGAACTCGCTATGTCCGCCCTCACGGTGGAGGTCGAACTTGCCGTCCTGCTGCTTATCGAAGTTGACGCCCCACTGCACGAGCTCCTTGATCTGCTCCGGTGCCATGGTGACAACCTGCTTCACAGCTTTATAATCGCTGATATAATCACCAGCAATCATTGTATCCTGTATGTGCTTGTCGAAGTTATCCACTTCCAAGTTGGTAACTGACGCCACACCACCTTGTGCGAATGACGTGTTAGCCTCGTCGAGCGAGGTCTTGCAAATCATACACACCTTACCTTTATGCGCTCTGGCTACTTTCAGGGCGTAACTCATACCGGCAACTCCTGAGCCGATAATCAGAAAATCATACTTATAAACCATTGAGTTTATTCTTATCTAATTTCAATTTTAAGAACAGGTGTTTTTATCTATAAAACCGCCCCATTCTCTCAGAATTAATTCTTAATTCGTTGCAAAAGTAATAATTAATCTTTAAAATGAGTAATAAGAAAGGGATTTTTTGTAATTTTGCAGCGAAATTTAAGGTTATATAGTCTTTTAGACTATCAAAAGGTCGTAAAAACGACAATAATATAAGGTAATAAATCAAAGTTATGGCAGATAGAACTTTTCATAAGCGCTTTACGCTGACGGCACGTATCGGTGTGGCGGTGTTTGCAATCCTGGCTCTCTACTTCTTCTGGGTCAAACTGGCCATCATCGGCATCTTTGTGGCTATCATCATCGTGGGCATGATAGAGCGCATACTGAATACAACCTATACCTTCAAGATGGTAAAACCGATAGACCTGGATGAGGAGATGGAATATCTCATCATCAATGAGGGCAGGTTCTCTTCCAACAGAAATGTGCCGCTATGTGATGTCATTGATGTACACATCGCCAAGACTTTCTTCGGATTAGACCATTGTGTGGTCATCGAATACGGGCATAAGAATATTGTGACCGTTCAGCCGGATAATGAAGAGGCATTTATGGAGAGAATCAAAAATAAATAATTTCTTATAAGTTCAGTTGAACTGATTGTGATGAAAAAGATAATATATATGATGTTGGGTCTGATGATGGTATGGATATCCGTACCGGTGCAGGCCCAGAATGTGATTGAAGATGAGGGAATAGAAACGGTTGATGAGGAGGATGTTTCCGACTCTACACTCGTTGACTCCCTGGCAGCGGATACGCTGACTCAGAAATTGCCTTGGCCAGAATCGGTGAAGGTGGGTATTGATAAACTCCTTGAAAGCAAGATGTTCGAAACATCACAGGTAGGACTGATGGTCTGGGACCTGTCTGCTGACTCTTGTATCTATCAGAGAAATGAACGGCAGCTGATGCGCCCAGCAAGTACGATGAAGCTCCTGACTGCCATTACGGCGCTCGATAAGTTGGGCGGTTCTTACCAGTTTAAGACTACTCTGAAATATACCGGTACCATTGAGAATGGGGTATTGAAGGGTGATGTCTATTGTATAGGCGGTATGGATCCCCGTTTCAACAGCGATGATATGTCGGCATTTGTCAATAGTCTGAAGGAGATGGGTGTGGATACCATCCGTGGCAGCATCTATGCCGACCGCTCTTTGAAGGATGCCGACCTGTTGGGTGAAGGCTGGTGCTGGGATGATGACAATCCGGTGCTTTCGTCACTGGTGTTCCAGCGCAAGGACATCTTTATGGATAAGTTTCTTGCTAAGCTCCGTGAGGAAGGCATCGAATATTCCTGCTTTGGGGCTTCAGAGAAGACTTGCCCTGCGAGTGCCTTTACGGTCTGTACCCGATTCCATACGATGGATCAGATTCTGCACAAGATGATGAAGGAGAGTGATAATCTCTATGCCGAGAGCATGTATTATCAGATTGCGGCTTCTACGGGCAATAAATGGGCGAGTGCCAAGAGTGCCCGGAATGTGGAAAGACAGCTTATCCGTAAGATAGGACTCGATCCGGCAAGATATAAATTGGCTGACGGCTCGGGACTTTCGCTCTATAATTATCTCAGTGCCGAACTGGAGGTGAAGTTGTTGCGTTATGCTTATCTCAATGGCAACATCATGGACCATCTGAAGCATTCGCTGCCTATCGGTGGGGTAGATGGTACATTGAAGAAGCGTATGAAGAACAGTTTTGTGCATGGCAATGTGAAAGCAAAGACGGGTACGCTGACGGGCATCATCTCATTGGCGGGTTACTGTACCGCAGCCAATGGTCATGAACTCTGTTTCGCGATCATCAACAATGGTATCATGCATGGCAATAATGCCAGAAACTTTGCAGATAAAGTATGTACTTTGCTCTGCCAACCGTGAGCGGTAGTTGATAGTCTTAGTTGATAATTAATAGTTGATAGTTAATAGTTAATAGTTTTATGGAGGAAATTCGTAAGTTGGTAGATGAAATGATTGGCATGGCAGGAGTCACAGGTGATTTCGTGCCGATGCTTCGCCATATCTTGCTCACCATTACTGCCATTCTCTTGGCGATACTGAGCGATTTTCTTTGTCGCAAGATACTGGTTCCGCTTATCAGTAAGATTACTGATAAGACGGATATCACTTGGGATGATGTGCTGCTGAACAAGAAGGTGCTCACCTCGGCTTGCCATATTGTGCCGGCTGTGGTGATATGGTCGCTCATGCCACTGATTTATCTGGAATATCCGATATTCAAGGAGATATTGGAGCGGGCTACGGGCATCTATATCGTGGTGATGTCGGTGCGTACGGCTCTGGTCTTCATCGGGTCTTTCAAAGGACTGGAGGATTCTCAGGAGCGACGCTCATCGGCTCAGCAGTATTTCCATACTTTCTGCGGTGTTCTCAGGGTATTGATGCTCTTTGTGGCTGGCGTGGTGGTGATTGCCATTCTGCTGGGCAAGAGTCCGATGACCCTCTTTGCCGGTTTGGGTGCTACCTCGGCTGTCCTGATGCTGGTCTTCAAGGATACCATCACGGGATTGGCGGCTGGTGTGCGTCTTACCAGCAATGATATGTTGCATAAGGGCGACTGGATTACGGTGAAGTCGGTGGATGCCAATGGTATCGTTGAGGATATGTCACTCACGACCGTGAAGGTGCGCAACTTTGATAACACCATCGTTACCATTTCGCCTATTACCCTGGTGAATGGTTCGTTCCAGAACTGGATTGGTATGCAGAAGAGTGGTGGACGAAGAGTGAAGCGCGTGGTTTACTTCGATTTCCGCAGTGTTCGTCTGGTAGATGAGGCGTTGAAACGTAATCTGCTTGCCAAGCATTTCGCCACCGAAGATTCGTTTAAACTGAAAGAGTCGTTGCAGAAGGCGATAGATAAGGATATGCAGGAGGGGAAGGATATTGAGGATTTAAAGAATCCTGCAGCCCTTGCCCCTACCAATCTCCAGCTTTACCGTAAATTCATGGAGAAGTATCTGCGCCAGCGTCCGGAGGTCAATACCGATCTCACATTGATGGTGCGCCACATGGAAGCCACGCAATGCGGTCTCCCTATCGAGTTCTATTTCTTCATTAAGGATAAGGTATGGGTGAATTACGAACATATCCTCGCCGATATCATGGAGCATGCCTATGCCTTGGCGAATGAGTTCGGTCTGAAGATTTACGAGCAATATCCGGAACAGTAATTACTTTGAACATTGAGATTTGAACATTGAATTTTATGAATAGTTTTTCGGCTGTCATTATCCGTTGGTTTCGTGAGAATGGTAGGGATTTGCCTTGGCGCGAAACCAAGGATCCTTATGCCATCTGGCTGAGCGAAATCATCCTTCAGCAAACCCGCATCGCACAGGGATGGGAATATTGGGAGCGGTTCATGAAGACCTATCCCAAGGTTGAAGACTTGGCTGCTGCCAGCGAGGATGATGTCTTGAAACTCTGGCAGGGATTGGGGTATTACTCGCGAGCCCGCAACCTTCATGCTGCTGCCAAACAGATTGTGGTGCTCGGTCATTTTCCTGATACGCTTGAAGGTATCAAAGCCCTGAAAGGGGTGGGCGATTATACTGCAGCAGCCATCGGTTCTTTTGCCTTTGATATTCCGGCGGCAGTAGTCGATGGCAATGTCTATCGGGTTCTTTCACGCTACTTCGGAATAGATACTCCTATCAACTCAACGCAGGGGAAAAAGGAGTTTGCTGCGTTGGCGCAATCGCTCTTACCTGCTTCGTCTGCTCAGCAACTTTCTGATACAGCATTATCGCCTGTTGCTGCCTACAACCAGGGCATGATGGATTTCGGAGCTATCCAGTGCACTCCCCAATCTCCAAAATGTCTTGTCTGTCCGCTTGCCGAAACCTGTGAGGCGTTGAGGACTGGAAGGGTAGAGGAGTTGCCGGTGAAGAACAAGACACTGAAGGTGAAAACGCGCCATCTCTCCTATATATATATAAGGTGTAAAGGCGAAGTGGCTATCCACCGTCGCGGCGAGGGTGATATCTGGCAAGGATTGTGGGAACCATATAACGCATCAGATGCTCCGCAACTGCCTGCCTTTGTCCATAATCCTCTTCTCCTGGCTAAGGATGTGAAGCATGTACTTACCCATCGCATCCTCCTTGCCGACTTCTATCTGCAGGAAATAGAAACCCGCCCCCTGCTCCCTGATGATTATATCTGGGTGAAAGAGGACGAGATAGAACAGTATGGTGTTCCAAGGTTGATAGAAATCATGTTGGAAATGGTTCAAGCTAAATCATAAAAAGAGGGTGTGTCATAAGGCCATGACACACCCTCTCTTATTTATATATGTTCTGTTAGGTATTTCGTCTCAAGCAAGAATTAGTAATTCTGTGCTTCAATCTGGAAGTAGCTCTGTGGGTGGTTGCAGACTGGGCAAACCTCAGGAGCCTTCTTGCCTACTACGATATGTCCGCAGTTAGAGCACTGCCAGATGCAGTCGCCGTCACGAGAGAAGACGAGCTTGTCCTGTACGTTTTTCAAGAGCTTGCGATAACGCTCCTCATGATGCTTCTCGATTTCAGCAACCATCTCAAACTTAGCTGCAATCTCCTCGAAACCTTCTTCGCGAGCTTCCTTTGCCATGCGTGGATACATATCGGTCCACTCATCGTGCTCACCATTGGCAGCAGCTTCCAGGTTCTTCTCTGTATCCTGGATAGCACCGCCCTCCAGATACTTGAACCACAACTTAGCGTGCTCCTTCTCGTTAGCAGCTGTCTCCTCAAAGATGTTGGCTATCTGTACAAAACCGTCCTTCTTTGCCTTGCTTGCAAAATAGGTATATTTGTTACGAGCCTGTGACTCACCAGCGAAAGCCTCCTGGAGGTTCTTCTCTGTCTTTGTTCCTTTTAATTCCTTCATAATGTATTCTGTATTAAGTTATTAATATGTTCTTTATTAAATTCTTATGCAAAGATATTGAAAATATTTCAAATATACAAATAAATTAAGAACTATTTACCTTTTTGGCGCTTATTTAAATAAAATAAAGCAAAACCAAGCATGGCAACACCGAATATCCACGAGATAATGGCACTCGTTACCATACCCAGCGTATGAGTGAATCCCGCCACAATGAAGGTGAAGAAACTCACACAGGCCACAGTCAGGGCGTAAGGCAACTGTGATGATACATGATGTACATGCTTGCATTCTGCTCCTGCACTCGCCATGATGGTGGTATCGCTGATAGGAGAGATATGGTCGCCACACACCGCACCAGCCATACATGCCGAGATAGAGATGATGCGCAAAGGATCAGCACCAGGGAATACGGCGATGCAGATAGGAATCAGAATACCGAAGGTTCCCCAGGAGGTACCCGTTGCAAATGCCAGGAAGCCTGCTACCAGGAAGATGATGCCCGGAAGAAGCATCTGAAGTTCTGAGGCACTGCTCGCTACAACCGATGATACATATTCTGCCGCACCCAGCGAGTCGGTCATACTCTTCAGCGTCCATGCCAAAGTAAGAATCAGAATGGCTGGTACCATCGCCTCAAAACCCTTGATGAGACTACTCATCGCCTCATCGAAAGGCAAGGTCTTGCGAATGGTAAACATCATGATGGTAAGAATCAGGGCTGCCAATGAACCGATTACCAGACCCACAGAAGCATTGCTCGCAGCAAAGGCATCTACAAAGTTGAGATAGTTGGCATTATCGGCATCGAAGAATCCGCCCGAATATACCATACCCGCCATGCAGAAGATAATCAGCATGATGATTGGTATCACCAGGTCGCTCACGGTTCCCTTGTTCTTGGAATCCTCTTTCTGTTTGGCTCCCACACCATGCTCAACAATCTGCAGTTTGGTATCGCTTACCTCATCGAGTTTCCCGCCATTGGTTCGTTCGTACCATTCCTTCAGTCTTGCATCATACTTGCTCATCGCCTTGAAGTCGAAGCCCAGTATCACGATGCCAAACATAAAGAGGATGGTAAAGAATGCGTAGAAATTAAAAGGTATCGCCTTGCAGAAAAGCGCCAGTCCGTTCTCTCCGCCCGATACGAAGCCCGATACCGCAGCTGCCCAACTCGAGATAGGGGAGATGATGCAGACCGGAGCGGCTGTAGAATCGATGAGATAAGCCAGTTTCTCCTTGGTAACACCGTTGCGCACTGCGATAGGGCGCATCACCGAACCCACGGTAAGGCAGTTGAAGTAATCATCGATGAATATCAGAATGCCGAGCAGGATGGTAGCAATCTGTACGCCAACCTTCGAGTGTACGTGCTTGGAAGCCCAACGGCCGAAAGCTGCCGAACCTCCCGCCTTGTTCATCAATGAAACGATGCTGCCTAATACCACCAGGAACACCAGAATGCCCACGTTCCATGGGTCAGAAAGGCAATGTATCAAACCGTATGCCTTGGCATCATCGCCTTCACCTACAGTGTGGTTTGTCAGGTGAACGAGGAATCCGTCGAAACCTGTTCCCATCGAAATGCAATATTGTACGGCACCCAGAATGATGCCGATAAAGAGAGAAGAGTAGACCTCCTTCGTCTTCAGCGCCAGAGCGATGGCGACGATAGGAGGCAGTAACGACCATGCGGTCCCAATCATGTTGTAATCCATTTTATTGTTTTTGGGTTAGAAATATTTTGCAGAGGTGCAGCCTATCTTATGCAAAGGTAGTTTTTTTTGGTAATATATGCAAGCTTTTGGGCAGAAAAAATGGTGCTTATGGGTTGATATGGGCTGTTTTAGCATATTTTATCATTATAAAGTGTCGTTTTTCTATATTTTTATTGTATCTTTGAAAACTCAAATTGCAACTCAATCTGAGACAGAATGGAAACTCAATTTTAACAACTTAATAATGGAGGACTAATTATGAACATCAATTCTGGTATTAAGCAAGCCGTGATTTTAACCATCGGCATTATCGTGCTTGGATTTTGTATCAAGTCGGGACTTGAAAGTGTGATTAGTAATGACCGAAAGGTTGTAGTGAAAGGCCTTGCCGAAAAGGAGGTGGAGGCTGATAAGGTGACGTGGCCTATCGTTTCCAAGGAAATAGGCAATGACCTGCCTGAACTCTATCAAAAAATCAATGCCACCACAAGAACCATCAGAAACTTCCTGGTGGAGAATGGCGTTAAGGCTAATGAAATCAATGTGAATGCGCCTGTGGTCATCGACCTCAATGCTGAACGATATGGCGAAAACCGTCAGGGGTATCGTTATAATATTACTTCCATCATTACGGTTACATCCAAGAATGTGAAACTGGTCCGCAGTATCATTGCCCGTCAGGGTAATCTGCTTCAGAAAGGTGTTGCCATTGTAGATGGTGGCTATGAGAATCCGGTGAAGTATGAGTATGTTGCCTTCCGTCAGATGAAACCTAAGATGATGCAGGAGGCGATAGAGAATGCTGAGCAGACTGCTACCCAGTTTGCTGAGAACAGCAAGAGTAAGATAGACAAGATTATGAATGCCGACCAGGGCCAGTTCTCTATCGAAGACCGCGATTCCAATACCCCATATATTAAAAAGGTAAGGGTTGTTACTACCGTTACTTATTCTTTGAAGGATTAGGAGTAGTGATTAGTGAATAGTGATTATTTATTAGTGATTAATTGTAATAAGAGGGTGTGTTATAGACTAATGGCATACCTTCTCAAATTAAAGCAACGAAAAAACTATGAAGAAAATTATATTAGCAGTTGTTTTATTTCTACCATTTCTTGTTTCTTGTTCTCAGAACAGGAAAGCACCTGCTGTTTCTTCTCAAACGGCTAAAGAGAAGTCTGAGAAAACCGAAACTGCCAAGGTGCAATATCTTACCACATCTGATTTCAGAAAAAAGATTATGGATTACGAGGCTCATCCGGATGAATGGGTATTCGCCGGTTCCCGTCCTGCCGTCATCGATTTCTACACCACCTGGTGTGGTCCTTGCAAGATGATGGCTCCTGTAGTAGAATCTCTCGCCGAGAAATATGCCGACAAGATAGATTTCTATAAGGTTGATATCGATCAGGAGTCCGAACTTGCTTCTGTTTTCGGTATCAGCAGCATCCCTACCTTCCTCTTCATCCCCGTGAAAGGCAAACCATCTGTGCAGATGGGTGCTATGCAAAAGGAGGATTTCGAAGAACTGATTGGTAAAATTAAAACAAAATGACAATTTGGTAGCATCTCAAATTTCCATGCCTCTCCTTACCTATATGTAGGTATTTTCGGGCGATACCAACTTTTGATGATGCCCGAAATTTGGAGATTTGTCAGATAATACCTAAATTTGCACTCGGAAATTAGAAATGTTTTATGTAATTAAAGGTATTATAGTATTATGATTATTGAAAATGTTCATGCAAGAGAAATCTTGGATTCTCGTGGCAACCCTACAGTAGAGGTTGAAGTTTCTTTGAAGTCTGGTATCGTAGGTCGTGCATCGGTTCCTTCTGGTGCATCCACTGGTGAGAACGAGGCTTTGGAACTTCGTGATGGCGACAAGAACCGCTACGGCGGCAAGGGCGTCTTGAAGGCTGTAGAGAACGTGAATCAGGTGATTGCTCCAGCTTTGGTAGGTTTCTCTGCCTTGGAGCAGCGTGCCATCGATTATAAGATGTTGGAACTCGACGGCACCAAGACCAAGTCAAACCTGGGCGCCAACGCCATCCTCGGTGTTTCTTTGGCTGTGGCTCATGCTGCTGCTGAGTATCTCCACATCCCATTGTATCGCTACATTGGCGGTTGCAATACTTACACTCTTCCTGTTCCTATGATGAATATCATCAATGGTGGTGCTCACTCTGATGCGCCTATCGCTTTCCAGGAATTTATGATTCGTCCTGTGGGTGCTCCTTCCGAGAAGGAGGCTATCCGCATGGGTGCTGAGGTGTTCCATGCCTTGGCTAAGCTCCTGAAGAGCCGCGGTCTTTCTACTGCCGTAGGTGATGAGGGCGGTTTTGCTCCTGCACTCGATGGTATTGAGGATGCGCTCGACAGCATCTGCCAGGCTATCAAGGATGCCGGTTATGAGCCAGGAAAGGATGTGAAGATTGCCATGGACTGTGCTGCCAGCGAGTTTGCCGTTCAGGAAAATGGTGAGTGGTACTACGATTATCGCCAGTTGAAGGATGGTAAGAAGAAGGATCCTAATGGTAAAAAACTGACTGCTGCTGAGCAGATCAAGTTCCTGGAAGAACTGATTACCAAATATCCTATCGATTCAATCGAGGATGGCCTTGACGAGAACGATTGGGACAACTGGGTAAAGTTGACTGCTGCCATCGGCGATCGTTGCCAGTTGGTAGGTGACGACCTCTTTGTTACCAACGTGAAGTTCCTGGAGAAGGGCATCAAGATGGGCGCAGCCAACTCTATCCTCATCAAGGTGAACCAGATTGGTTCTCTCACCGAGACACTGGATGCTATCGAGATGGCTCATCGCCATGGTTACACCACCGTTACTTCCCATCGTTCTGGTGAAACCGAGGATACTACGATTGCTGATATTGCCGTGGCAACTAACTCTGGTCAGATCAAGACGGGTTCTATGAGCCGTACCGACCGTATGGCTAAGTACAACCAGCTTATCCGCATCGAAGAGCAGTTGGGCAATAACGCAGCTTATGGTTATAAGAAGTTGAAATAGGAATGATGATATGAAATTGGAAAACGCCAATTTCACCATAACAAAACATAATTAGTAATAACTGAATAGATCAGATACGAAATAGATGGGCATGGATGACTGTGAGGGTTGTCCATGCTTTTTTTCTTCTATGATGTATCTGCATCTTCATGTGTTTAACTGGATAACTTCGATATATTTTATTGATTATGACAAACGTATTGATTAGTGCTGCCGGACTTTGCGGTGCCACGATTATAGGTGCCATTTTGGGATTCTTCGTCAAGGAGTTGCCCCATAAATGGAACGACGCCGTATTGGGATATTGTGCCGGAATCATGCTGGCAGCTTCCACGTTGGGACTGATAGTGCCAGCCTTCGAACAGACCAGTCTTTGGTGGCTGGTAGTAATCGGCGTGATGGCAGGCGCTCTGTTCCTGAACGTGCTCGACCTGGTGACTCCCCATCTTCATCACATCACGGGACTAGACCCCGAGGAGCATCGCAACAATGCCAGACTCAGTCATGTGATGCTTTTCGTGATGGCGATAGCCCTGCATAAACTGCCCGAAGGCATGGCTGCTGGAGTGAGTGTCTGTTCGGCAGAAGGCGCAACGGAGTGGGGGGTATCCTTCGGTATCGCCCTGCAGAATATCCCCGAGGGAATGGTCATCATCGCTCCTTTGATGATGGCTGGTGTTACAGCAGTCCGCACCTTTTTTATTTCCATCTTCATCGCCCTGCTCGAAGTGGTAGGCATTCTGTTAGGTTTCGGTTTGGGTTCAGCCTCTTCCACCTTCCTCCCCGTGATGTTGGGCTTTGCCGGTGGTGCCATGCTCTATGTAACGAGCGATGAGATGATTCCCGAAACCCATGCCCATGGCTTTCAGAAGCAAGCCACCTACGCCCTTCTTCTGGGTTTCATCACCTTTGTACTGATGGAGAAATGCGTGTAATCAGAATCTGGTGAGGAGCATATAGCAGAGGGTGCCTGCTGCTATCGACCACATCATATTCCTTTTCCATACGTGGATGAGAATGGTGAACTTGGTTTATTTTGCTGCTTTCTGTTGTAAATTTGTTGCAAAAGTGTTGTAAGTTTGAGCTTTTTTATTAATTTTGCAAGCAGAAGCCAAATATAGACAAAAGTATGGCAAAATCAATCCTTCAAAGAGATTTGGTACACTACCTTTGTGTGGTAAAATGGAATATGCAATTTAAAATTAGACAATTATGGCAAAAATTATAGTACATGATACAGGTGTTACTGTTATATCTGTAAACAATGAAGACTTTATTTCTTTGACAGATATAGCACGATACAAGAGTGACGATCCTAATGCTGTCATAGCAAATTGGATGCGTAATCGCAATACAATTGAATACTTGGGAATTTGGGAAGGTTTATATAATCCTTCTTTTAAACCCCTCGAATTCGAGGGGTTTAAAAAAGAGGCAGGTCTTAATGCTTTTACTCTTTCTCCTAAAAAATGGATAGATACCACCAATGCAATTGGTTTGATTGCAAAGTCTGGGCGTTATGGAGGTACGTATGCTCATAAAGATATAGCATTTAAGTTTGCAAGCTGGATATCTGTTGAGTTTGAACTTTATATGGTTAAGGAGTTCCAACGCTTAAAAGCAGAGGAACAAGCTCAATTGGGTTGGTCTGCAAAGCGTGAACTTTCTAAAATCAACTATCGCATTCATACAGATGCGATAAAGCATAACTTGATTCCTACAGAAATTACGTCTGCGCAAGCTTCTCTGATTTATGCAAATGAGGCTGATGTTCTGAATGTGGCAATGTTTGGTATGACTGCGAAGCAGTGGCGAGATCTGAATCCCGAAAAGAATGGTAATATACGTGATTACGCAACTGTCAATGAGTTGATTTGTCTTTCCAATATGGAGAATCTCAATGCGGTATTTATTGATCAAGGGATGCCACAAGGTGAACGTTTGGTTAAGCTTAATCAAATAGCAATCCAGCAAATGCGTGTATTGGAAGATGATGGGGATGATAGAAAATATTTGAAATGATGCTTTTGGATGTCGACTTAGCTACTGCAGTGCTTCTTGATAAAGTGCAGAAAGGAAAGGGAGACCAGATGAGTGAACCTGCTCTAAAGATGCCAGGAAAGCGCAAGTTGGTAGAAGGTCGCAAGTTTCATTTCTATGTGCCAAAGACGGTCGCCAAGGCAACTAATCAAGAGGTAAACCCTCTTTTTTCATAAGTATGGAAAAAGAGGGCTTGATGTTAAAACATATGATTATATGTGACGCATTCTGGCACAGTGAATTTAACTTGTGCAGCTTGCATCTGTTGTTCTATAGTATATCGTTGGTAATTATGAGTCCAAAGTTTTGAGAAAATGGAGACGATTTTAAAATCAAATTCGCAAGACACACAGGTAAGCGTCTTGATGATTAATGATAAGGGCATTATGCTTTCTGTAAAAGGTAATGATTATTTTATATCTTATAATAGGATACCTTGGATGAAACATGCATGCATCTCTGATGCCCTTGAGGTAAGAATGAGTGGTAGGAATGCTATTGAATGGCCCAAACTTGATGTGGATTTGGAAATTGATAGTTTGAAACATCCAGAACGTTATCCCCTCATTATGAAGAGAAATGAATTAGAAGTATTGTAATGTACCTATAAAATGTTGAGCCTTTCTGCATACTCTTGCAGAGAGGCTTTTCTGATTAATTATATCATCAAAAAGTTGGAAAAGTGTAAGAAATGGCCTGAAAATGGGTTGGAAAAATGTATAAAATTGGCTGTTTTTACCTTGGAAAAATGTATTTAAGTGATATAAGTGTGTGATGGCTTTATCGGGATTAAAAGTGTAGAATTCTGATGAGCAGCATATAGCAAAGGGTGCCTGCTGCTATTGACCACATCATATTCCTTTTCCATACGTGGATGAGGATGGTGAAGGCTATAGCTGCCAACTGTGCCACGGAATCTGGAGAGAAGGAATGGATGTGGCGAAGGCAGTAAACCACCAGTAGGGCAAAGACCGAAGCAGGCAGTACCTTACCTAAATACAGAATGTACTTAGGTGTAGGTTTCCCCGGCCGGAAGGCGATGAAAGGGATGAAACGGGTAAGCATGGTGGCGGCTACGCCTGCTGAAACCATGATGATTTGTTGGAGAAGAGTCATACTTTTCCTTTTTTGAGGGTGAGAAATACAAGGATGATAACCATGCTTGGGATGATGAAATGGTCGGCACTGAATATCGTGAGGCACAGCCCCGAGATAATCAGTCCGGAAATACTGCTGGTGTGGTCTTTCTCCCGAAGCCAGTTGTCGGCGAAGATAGCAGTAAACATGGCGGTCAGCACGAAGTCCAATCCCTTGAGGTCGAAGGTGAGGAACGGACCGATGAGGCCGCCCAGTGTTGCCCCGATGACCCAATAGGTTTCATCGAGCCAGGTAATCCAGAGCAGGTACCACCCCTTATCAGTTCCTTCCGGAATCTTGGAAGAACTTGTCAAGGCAAAGGTCTCATCCGACATTCCGAAGATGAGGAAGAATTTCTTCCATCCTAACCCCTTGTATTCTTCGAGCATCGAGAGGCCATAGAACAGATGTCGAGCATTCACCATCAGCACCATCAGGAAGGCTTGCAGGGGATGGAAACTGCCCAGCAGCATATTGCCCAGCAGAAACTCTGCGCTGCCGGCATAAACCGTGATGGCGAGTAGCATCGGGTATAGGAAATTGAAGCCCAACTCATGCATATAGATGCCATAAGTCAGTCCCAGAAATCCATATCCTGCCATGATTGGCAGCGAAGTATGGAAAGCGTGATATAAAGCGATTTTTCTTTTTCCCATCTCTCTTAATTATGTTTGTAGATTCGTCTTGATTGTAATTGAGGAATCTCACAATGCAAAGATACAACATTTCTCATTCCCAACTCACCGATGCTCATCGTTGCTCACCGATACTCACCGATTATCACTGATAGGGTTATGCTCCATAAGTATGATACTTAGCCATCGTAACCATGATACTTAGCTATCGTAACTATCTTGTTTACGCCAGACTTACCCTACCCACCCCTAGAAGGGCAGGTCGGGGGCGGTATTCTGCTGGGGCTTGCTGTTGTTTGCAACGTTCTCTAAGAAAGAGTGAGGGTGAACACTTGGCAATGAAGTCGGTGAAGGGTGAACCCCGATGCCAACCTTTAGCGTTAATAATGTGTTAAATATACCCCATAACCCATTATAATATAGACTCTTATATTTCTAGCATGCGCTGTATATACAAAGTTCTTTTTACTAGGGTTCACCCCGAAGCCGAAAAGGTGAATACTTTGGGCAAGTGTTCACCCCGCTGTTCACCATTCAGTCTTTATTCTTCCTTGATTTTCCAATCTCTGATAGTTCTCTGGGTACTGTCGAAGCTGATACCGATTTTTACCAGTCGTTTGCCTTCTGCATGATATGGCAGCATATAGCCTTTTTCGTCTATCTGGGCCAAAGCCTCATCGGCACTCTTATCTACCTTCAGTTCGAAGACGTATATCGTATCTGGCATGTGCATTACAGCATCAGCCCTGCCTATGGCGCTCTTCACCTCTGTGCGGATGTAGATGTTGAGGAAGCTGAACATCAGATAGAAGATAGTCTGATAATGCTTTTCGCTGTGATTCTCCAGATCGTATGGTATCGTTGCCATATAGGTGCGCATGTGCTCCAGTGCCGCCTCGATATCATTCCGGTAAACCGCCTTGCAGAACCCCAAGAGAAAGGCATTGTTGTCAGAACGGCGAGGGTTCACATAATGAGGAATCAATGAGTTGAGTAGTCCGTCGCGTACCTCCTTGTTTGGGATACCCAGGGTATATTCCTGAAACATCGGTTCATATTTCTTGATGGTCAGATAGCCACTCTGATAAAGCAATGGCAAAGCATCCGTCATTTCTTCTGTAGATTGGTCGAAGGAACTCAATACTGTCTCCTGACTCTCTAAAGTAGAAAGATTGACATGATACTTATCAAGAAGTTTCAAGAGGAAGGATGGTGTGCCGGAACCAAACCAGTAAGAAGCAATCTTGCCTGCATTAAGTGCCTTTATCAGACTGAACGGATTGAAGATATCTTCAGAATTCTCGCTGAAATGATAACCGTCATAGAATTGCGTCAGTTCTTTCAGGCACTCCTCATACGTCATATTCAGTGCTTCACCCATAGCCTCGATGTCCGGTTTCATCTGCGTGGTAAGCTCAGTCTTGCTGATACCGCAGATAGCCGAATACTGGTTGAACATGCTTATATTGTCGAGGTTATTGAGTCCGCTGAATATGCTAGACTGAGGAAACTTGGTGATACCTATGATAAAAGTGAATTCCAGGTATGGATCGAGCATCTTCAAAGGGCTGTAGAAGTTCTGTATGATGCGATGGAGCGGCTGCAAGTTCTCTTTTTCATGCACTACGTCCAGTAAAGGGGCATCATATTCATCGATGATGACTACTACATTTTTGCCCGTCTGATTGTATGCCCGCTTCACCAGTTCTATCAAACGGAGGTTGGCATCTATCAGGTGCGTCTTGTATCCCCATTTTGTCTCCTGTTCTTCAAGCATATCAGCCAAATATCTTTCCAACTGCTCTATGCCCATGTGCTTGGCACCGCTCAGGTCGAAATGTAGCACAGGGTGCTTCACCCATTCCTTCTCGTAATCAGCAATGGCCAATCCCTCGAAAAGTTCCTTTCTTCCTTCGAAATAGGCTTGGAGGGTAGAGGCAAAGAGCGACTTACCGAATCGTCTTGGACGACTCAGAAAGACATATTTCATCCCTTTTTCTCTAAAATCCACGATGTATTTGGTCTTATCTATATAGAGATAACCTTTCTCGCGGATATCTTCAAAGGTCTGAATTCCTACAGGATATTTATTTACTATTTTTGCCATATTCTTACGCTCTTTACGTTTTGCGCTGCTAAGGTACGAATAAAACCTGAATTAGCCAAGCATAAATGCAAATATTTATTCTGCCCGTCATCTTATTCTTGGCTGTCTGGTTTGACCAAAAGGGTATGTAAATCAGGAAATAAAAAAGCGGAGCGTGATTTCACAACCACACTCCGCGCAAACTTAAACAACCAATAAAAGAAATAGATTGATCGTTCAATTGTTATATCTGATGAAGAGTAGCTCTTGTTAGAGCTTTGTGTTATTATCTGTCAGAAATATGTCTTATGTTGGAAGACATTGCTGATTAGCGGATGAACAGGAGTTCACGATACTTAGGTAAGGTCCAGAGCTCATCGGCTACAGCCAACTCCAACTTATCAATCTGATAACGGATTTCCTCCATCTTTGGAGCTACCGTGTCATGATAAGCTATCGCCTTATCGTGCTCGTTCTCAATCTTGTTGGCCACCTTGCGGGCATTTACCAACTCCTCAACACCGGTCTCGATAATCTGAGTGCGCTCGGCAATCTTCTTGATGATATTGATGTTGCGGGCTGTCAACTTCTTGCCTTCCTCGTCGCCGAAGATATCAATCATGTTCTCCACATTCTTAGCCAACTGGCTCTGATAGTGAGTAGCCACTGGGATGATGTGGTTCATGCTCAAGTCGCCCATTACACGAGCCTCAATCTGAATCTTCTTGGTGTAGGTCTCCCATTTCACCTCGTTACGAGCTTCCAACTCGTTCTTCTTCATGACACCCATATCCTCGAACATCTTGATAGATGCAGGGTCGAGATAACGCTCGAAGATCTTTGGACAGCTCTTCTCGCAGTCCAGACCACGCTTGGCAGCTTCCTCTACCCACTCATCTGAGTAACCATTACCATCGAAACGGATTGGCTTGCAGGTCTTCAAATCCTGACGAACGATATCGATGATGGCAGATGTCTTGTCCTCACCCTTGGCAATCAACTCATCCACACGCTTCTTGAAGTCGGTCAAAGCCTCGGCTACGGCTGTGTTCAATACGATCATTGCTGATGCACAGTTAGCCTCAGAACCTACGGCACGGAACTCGAAACGGTTACCGGTGAAGGCGAATGGTGATGTACGGTTACGGTCGGTGTTATCAATCATCAACTCTGGAATCTCAGGGATATCCAACTTCATGCCCTGCTTGCCAGCCATGGTGAAGAGATCCTTCTTATCGGCTTTCTCAATGTGCTCGAGAAGGTCGGTCAACTGCTTGCCGAGGAATGAAGAGATGATTGCTGGAGGTGCCTCGTTGGCGCCCAGACGATGTGCATTGGTAGCGCTCATGATAGAAGCCTTGAGCAAACCATTGTGCTTGTATACACCCATCAAAGTCTCTGTGATGAAGACTACGAAACGGAGGTTATCCTCTGGTGTCTTGCCAGGACCATGGAGCAGGATGCCAGTATCTGTAGCGAGACTCCAGTTGTTGTGCTTACCAGAACCGTTGATGCCTGCGAATGGCTTCTCATGGAGAAGTACGCGGAAACCGTGATGGCGAGCCACCTTCTTCATCAAGCTCATCAGGAGCATGTTGTGGTCAACGGCAAGGTTGGTCTCCTCGAAGATAGGTGCCAACTCAAACTGGTTTGGTGCTACCTCGTTGTGACGTGTCTTGCAAGGAATACCGAGCTCGAGAGCCTGGATTTCCAAATCCTTCATGAATGCCTGGACACGCTCTGGGATGGCGCCGAAGTAATGGTCGTCCATCTGCTGATTCTTGGCAGAATCGTGACCCATCAGGGTGCGGCCTGTCAACATCAGGTCAGGACGTGCAGCATACAAGCTTTCATCTACCAGGAAGTACTCCTGCTCCCAACCGAGATTGGAAATAACTTTCTTGACATCAGGGTTGAAGTAGTGGCAAACCTCTGTAGCTGCTACGTTTACAGCGTGCAATGAACGGAGCAATGGAGCTTTATAGTCGAGAGCCTCACCTGTGTAAGAGATGAAGACAGTAGGGATACAGAGTGTGTCGTCGATGATAAATACAGGAGATGTTGGATCCCATGCAGAATAACCGCGAGCCTCGAAGGTAGAGCGGATACCGCCAGATGGGAAAGATGATGCATCAGGCTCCTGCTGAACGAGCAACTTGCCTGAAAATTCCTCGATCATACCACCCTTGCCATCGTGCTCGATGAAGGCATCGTGCTTCTCGGCAGTACCTTCTGTCAATGGCTGGAACCAGTGGGTGTAGTGGGTTACGCCATTCTCGTCAGCCCACTGCTTGATGCCTTTGGCTACGGCGTTGGCGATGTTACGGTCGAGACGTGCTCCGTTGTCGATGACATCTACCAGTTTCTCATAGACATCTGCAGGGAGATACTTGTACATCTTCTGTCGGTTGAATACCTTCTTACCGAAGAATTCACTTGGTCGCTCGCTAGGAGCGGTTACCTCAACAGGCTTTCTCTTGGAAGCCTCTGAAACAGCTTCAAATCTTAAGTTGCTCATACCTTATATAATTTTTATGTTAAATGTTCAATGTTAAGTGTTGAATTATTTTCCCAGCCATTTGGCAATTCTCTCCATGGCTTCCTTACAGTCCTCATGCTCGCCGAAGGCGGTGAGTCGGATGTAGCCTTCGCCTGATGGACCGAAGCCGACACCTGGAGTGCAGACTACGCTGGCGCCATAAAGCATCTCTTCGAAGAATTTCCAGCTAGGTGTATTGTTTGGCGTCTTCACCCAGAGATAAGGTGCATTCTCGCCGCCATATACTCTCAAACCGAGTTTCTGGAGTTCTGCTCTCATGAAGTGGGCATTCTCCATATAGTAGTTGATGGTTGCCTTCACCTGTTCCTTACCCTCTGGGGTGTAGATGGCTTCGGCAGCACGCTGGCTGATATAGCTTGTACCATTGAACTTGGTGCACTGGCGGCGGTCCCAGATAGGATTCAATGCCACTTCCTCACCGGTCAATGTCTTTGCCTTCAACTCCTTTGGTACGATGGTGTATCCACAACGCACACCGGTGAATCCGGCAGTCTTCGAATAACTGTGGAATTCTATCGCTACCTTTCTGGCTCCACGAATCTCGTAGATAGAATGAGGAATTGATGGGTCGGTGATATATGCCTCGTAGGCTGCATCATAGAGGATGATGCTCTCGTTCTTGATAGCATAGTTTACCCATTTTCTGAGTTCTTCTTTCGAGATGACCGTACCCGTAGGGTTGTTTGGATAACAGAGATAAATCATGTCCACACGGTGGTCTGGAATCTGAGGGATGAAGTCGTCGCTCTCATCGCAAGGCATGTAGGTTACGTTACTCCACTTGCCGTTCTCGAAGATTCCCGCTCTACCTATCATCACGTTAGAGTCTATATAAACCGGATAAATCGGGTCGGTAACGCCGATGTTGTTATCCCATCTCAAAATCTCCTGGATATTTCCTGTATCACTCTTGGCTCCATCGTTTACGAATACCTCGTTGGCGTCAAGATGAATGCCACGTGGCAGGAAGTCGTTCTTGATGATAGCCTCACGAAGGAAATCGTAGCCTCGCTCCGGACCGTAGCCTCTGAAAGAAGCCTGCTCAGCCATCTCATCCACTGCCTTGTGCATCGCCTTGATGACGGCAGGGCAGAGAGGTTGGGTTACGTCACCGATGCCCAGACTGATTACACGCTGCTTTGGATGTGCAATCTTGTAGGCGTTTACCTTCTTTGCGATGTCGGCAAACAAGTAGTTGTTGGCCAACTTCAGGAAATGTTCATTAACTAATGCCATATTTTGTTTCTCCTTTTATTGCGGTCTTTTTGTCGACCTTATTATTATTTAAGTTTGCGTCTATTTTATTTTAATGTTTAATGTTAAATGTTAAGTGTTAACTTTGTGGGTGCAGCTAAATTCAACATTCCACATTCAACACTCCAGAGATTTTGTTGGTGCAGTTAAATATAACATTTAACATTCAACATTCAACATTACAACCGGATTTCTCCTTCAAAGGCGAAGGCTGCAGGCCCCGTCATGTAAACATGATCATCAGCCTCGCTATATTCTATTTCCAGCGTTCCGCCATCCATCACGATACTGCTCTTTCCGCCAGCGCGCTTGGTAAGGGCTGCGGCTACAGCCGTGGCACAGGCTCCTGTTCCGCAAGCCATTGTTATTCCGCTTCCCCTTTCCCAAACTCGTGTCCTTATGACGTCTGTGTCAGTTACTTGTGCAAATTCTATGTTGCATCGCTGGGGAAATGCCTTGTCTCTTTCCAGAATTTTACCATAGTGGGCGATGTCGATGGTGTCGATGTCATCCACGAAGGTAACGAAATGCGGATTACCCATGCAAACATAGGTGCCTTCAAATTTTCTGCCGTCAGCTTCGAGCACCGAAGGGCCTAAGAATTGCTCGGGATTTTCAAGTTTGGGTTTCAGCATGTCTACTGTTACCGATTCCACAACTTTCTTATTATCCTGAAGATGAAGTTTCAATATCTTGATACCCGAAAGTGTTTCCAGTCGGATGGTGTCCTTTTGGGTCAATCCTTTTTCGTAAAGATACTTACCGATGCATCGGCTAGCATTGCCGCACATCATCGCTTCTGAACCATCGGCATTGAAGATGCGCATCGAATAATCGGCTCTTCTGCCGTCTTGCGGCTTTCCGATGAGAACCAGTCCGTCGCTTCCTATGCCAGTGTGATAAGCACTCCAGGCAATGGCCGCCTTCTCTGGGTCAGGGATGTCGTATTGTTGGGTATCTACATATATGTAATCGTTACCCGCTCCCTGCATCTTTGTAAAATGAACTGTTTCTTTCATCTGCGTTGTTCTTTATGTTTGAATACTCTTCTTTTATCTCTCATGTCTTGTCTCTTTTGAGATTTGACTTTTTGCTAGTCTTTCGAATATTTCGATGACTATTTGTTTGATTTCGGTTGCAAAGGTACGACGTTTTGCTGAAATATGCAAGAAAATATATACAGAAATCTCGATTATTTTTCGCTATCTTACAATTTGTATCATAAAAACGTCATCTGCCTTACAAATTGTAAGAAGAATAGGATAAGCCTGGATAAATTTAAAATATCAGTCGAAAAGTAAAAACGAAATGTTTTGAATTCCTTTAAAATGCTGACAAAATGTATTAATTTTGCAGCCGAAAACGAACATAATGTAAAAGAATGGCTTGATTTGAATAACAACCAATGAAAGTCCGTTTTCAGAAAGAGACAATCAATAGAAGTATTAACACATTATTAATTATTAAAGGATTATGAAGAAGATTGAGGCAATTATCCGCAAGTCTAGATTCGAGGATGTCAAGAAGGCGCTTTTAGCAGCAGACATCGAGTGGTTCTCTTATTATAATGTAAGAGGAGAGGGAAAAATGCGCCAGGCTCGCATTTACCGTGGTGTGATGTACGATACCAGCAGCATCGAACGTGTGCTTCTGAATATTGTGGTTCGTGATAAGAATGTGGAGCCTACCATCGCTGCCATCCAGGGCGCTGCACAGACCGGTGAAGTAGGAGATGGTCGAATCTTCGTGATTCCTGTACTCGATACGGTAAGAATCAGAACCGGCGAACGAGGCGACATCGCATTGTATAATGCTGAGAAAGAGGAATAATTTAAAATGTTGAATGTTAAGTGTTGAATGTTGAATTAGGCATTCTTACTTATCTTTAATAAATATTATTTGGTATTCTAATTTAACTATAAGATATATTTATGAGCAGTTTATTATTGACGACACTTGATACGGGTAACACAGCGTGGATGATCATGGCAACCATCTTGGTGCTCTTGATGTCAATCCCGGGTATAGCACTTTTTTATGGTGGTTTGGTGCGCCAGAAGAATATCCTCAGCATCTTGATGCAGACGGTATTCATCGTGGCAGTAATCAGTCTGATATGGGTAGCCTTCGGATATTCCTGGGCTTTCTCTACAGAATATGCCGATTCGGGCAATCCTCTGGCTTGCGTCATCGGTGGTTTCGATAAATGTTTCCTTCACGGCATCGGCTTGGATGCCATCATGCCTACAGGCATTCCGGAACTCACCTTTGCAATGTTCCAGTGCATGTTCGCCCTCATTACTCCAGCCTTGATTCTCGGTGCTTTTGCCGAGCGTGTGAAGTTCAGCGGTTATGTACTTTTCACCATCCTCTGGGTTATCATCGCTTATCTTCCAATGGCCCACTGGGTATGGGGTGGCGGTTTCCTGCAGGAGATGGGAGCCATCGACTTTGCGGGTGGTACCGTGGTACATATCAATGCCGGTGTAGCCGCTCTGGTCATGGCACTCTGTGTAGGCAAGCGAGATGATTACCGTGCAGGTCATCCTATCACACCTCACAACATCACCTTCGTGTTCATGGGTATGTCATTCCTCTGGTTGGGATGGTTCGGATTCAATGCCGGTAGCGGATTGGCAGCTGATGGTCTGGCAGCCAATGCCTTCCTTGTAACTCATGTAGCCACAGCTGCAGCAGCCACCACCTGGATGCTCATCGACTGGATTGTAAACAAGAAGCCAACTACAGTAGGTGCTTGTACCGGTGCTGTTGCCGGACTGGTAGCCATCACTCCTGCAGCCGGCAGTACCGATATTTTAGGTGCTTTCTGCATCGGTATCATTTCCACCATCGTCTGCTTCTTCATGGTAGCGGTAGTGAAGGAGAAGTTCAAGTATGATGATGCCCTCGATGCCTTTGGTGTTCATGGTATGGGTGGTATTCTGGGTTCTATCCTCACCGGTGTCTTCGCCACTCAGTATGTAACAGGAGCCGAAGGTGTGCAGGGTGCCCTTTATGGTGACTGGCATCAGCTTTGGGTTCAGGTTGTAGCCACCGTGGTAAGCATCATCTACAGCGTAGTAGTTACCTACATTATCTTCAAGGTAGTAGATAAGAGTGTAGGTGTACGTGTTGACAAGCGAGTTGAGGAGGAAGGTCTCGACATCTACGAGCATGGTGAGAGTGCTTATAGCAACTAAAAATACATTTGTCTTGCCCTCAGGGTTGTAATGCCGTCTGCTGTCGCCTTACGCCCTGAAAGGGCAGAAGCTCATAGCCCAGGGCAATCGCCCTGGGTTTTATTTTTGTAATACCCCTGCGCCCTGTAAGGTAGGCTGTTCAAAATCCGAATCAAAATCTGGTATAAAAAATGGTGTTATATAGGTGTATTTAAGTTACTGATAT
>CAKPYB010000007.1 GCA_934202525.1 uncultured Prevotella sp. | reverse complement strand
TATCAGTAACTTAAATACACCTATATAACACCATTTTTTATACCAGATTTTGATTCGGATTTTGAACAGCCTACCTGAAAGGGCAAAAGCTTTATATACCACCCCCGAACCTCAGGCTTTGTTCCCTCGATTCATCCTCGAACTGACTATGGAATTCTGCTAATTATGTTAAAATGTAGTCTTTTTGGGGATAAAATACTTTTAGCCTTATTTGGGCTAACCGATTTTGGGTTATATATTTGCACTAAAATAATTGAATTATGGATAAAAGTATACATACAAAATTATACCAACGCATGATAGCTCGCTTGCGTGCCAAGCGAGAAGGAAAGGGCGTTACGCAGATGCAACTGGCTGAAAGGTTGGGAGTTAACCAAACTTTCGTTAGCAAAGTTGAAATTTGCGAGCGTCGTTTAGATATAGTTGAGCTTTTAACGATTTGCGAAATCCTAGAAATTCCTTTCGTTGATTTTATCAAAGAAATCGACGAAGATATTATTTCAAAGTTTAAACAATCTAAAAATAATAGGAAGGAATAGTAAATTGAAAAAGTCATATACATTTATAGATTTATTCGCTGGCATAGGAGGTTTTCATACAGCTATGCATAGCGTAGGAGCTCATTGCGTTTTTGCAAGTGAATGGGATAAATATGCTCGTATATCATATGAAGCAAATTATAAGGATATCGAGCCTGGTCTTTTCGAAAAAGATTCGTCTGGAAATTACAAATATTTTAATGAGGATGTAACCAAGGCTAATCCTGCTGACATACCTGACTTTGATGTTTGTTGTGGTGGCTTTCCTTGTCAGCCCTTTTCTGTGGCTGGACTTAAAAGAGGTTTCGAAGACACTAGAGGTACTTTGTTTTTCAATATAGCAAATATTGTAAAGTACAAGATAGAGAATGGGTGTCCTCCAAAGGTCTTGTTTCTAGAAAATGTTAGAGGTCTAAAGAGTCATGATAAAGGTAATACGTTAAAGGTGATCCTTGCTACATTGGAAGAGTTAGGCTACGGCGTTTCATACACAGTACTAAATGCTAAATATTTCGGCGTTCCTCAGAACAGGGAGAGATTATTTATCATAGCATGGTACAAGAAAGCTATCAATGTAGAAACGTTCAAGTTCCCATACGGTATTGATGCAGATGGTAATACGATATATGACAAATCAAAGTTAAAGGAAGGAACTATGCCTACTAAGGTTTCTGATATATTCGAACCAGATGATGCTGTGGCAGACTTTACTATTTCTGATAGAATGTGGGAAGGTCACCAGAGACGTAAGGAACGCAACATGGCTAACGGCAAAGGTTTCGGTTATCGTAAATTCTTCGGTGATAGTGAGTACTGTAGTACGATTTCTGCAAGATATTGGAAAGATGGAAGTGAAATATTAATAGATCAAGCTGATAGAAACCCTCGTACATTATCACCTGTAGAAGCAGGAAGATTGCAGGGATATAGAATTATTGGAAATGGATGGAAATATCCGGAATGTGCTGATAACCAGAATTATAATTCTGCTAACCCTGAATTCCGAATAGTAGTTTCAAAGAAAGAAGCTTATCATCAATTTGGAAATAGTGTAGCTGTACCTGTGATAAAAAGGTTAGCACAAGAAATAGTCAATCAATTATTAAATAAGTCATAGTATGGAGGAGTTGTTAGATTTAGGAGTATTGAAAGCAAGTTTGAGTGAGCTTATCGCTCATTCAAACATGGACGACTGTGTTTTGCCAGATGAGTTCAAAGCAAAATTTCGGTCCTTTGGCGAATATAAGATAGAACGGTATAACATGCATACATTGCAAGTAAGTTCCAGAAAGTCTTTACTGGTGATACCGAACCAATGGGTATATATAGCTGCATGCTGTTGTCAGTATTATGTTGAATTGATGAAGTATAAGAACAAGCTAGAAGCTTTGGGCTTCACGAATGATATGTATGAAGCTTGTCATCCTAGTAAAGATAATGGTGACATCTCTGAGGACCAGAAAACTAAAGAGATTTGCAAGGAAAAAGCAGAGCACTATCTCGAAAACTATGATGGTGCAGATAAAGAGTTTCTTGTAAATTTCTTGTGGAATTATGAGTACTGGGGTGGGGGCAAAAATATTAAGCGGTCAAATGATTTTACCGATTCTCCAGTACTGAATATTGCAAATACTATTAATGCTTCGAGCAGCTTGATTGGGGCTATAGTAAAAGGGCTAGCAAATCAAAATTGTCTGAACTTGCTTCTCGAATCGGAAGAATGGAAGTCTTTTGAAGGAACATCAGCTAGCTCTGATACTGCAAAAAAGAACTCTGGGCGCAAAATGGCTTTGCAGCAAATTTTCTATGGTGCTCCTGGTACGGGTAAATCGTACGAAGTTAACAGCATAACGAAGAAGAATAGATATGCTACAATACGTACAACTTTCCATCCTGATAGTGATTATTCTACTTTTGTAGGAGCATATAAGCCTACTATGGCAGATGCCCCCGTTTATGGCGCACAAGGATTTGAGATAGCAAAGGAAAAACGTATTACTTATACCTTTGTTAAACAGGCATTTTTAAAAGCCTATTTGGGCGCATGGCAAAAGCTTGCTAATAGAATTGATTCGGTAGAACCGCAATTCTTGGTAATAGAGGAAATCAACCGAGGCAACTGTGCTCAGATATTTGGTGACTTATTTCAACTCCTTGATAGAAGTGGTAATGGATTCTCAACCTATCCAATTGAAGCAGACGCAGATTTGCAGAACGAGATTGCCAAGGAGTTTGGACAGGGTGGCGAGTATATGCTTGCTAACGAATTTAATGTGGATTATGCTGTTCCTGATTATATCAGTAACTATGGCAAAACATTGACTGAAGATATTAAGTTAGGAAGAATTTTGTTATTGCCAAATAACCTTTATATTTGGGCAACAATGAACACCAGTGACCAGTCTCTCTTCCCTATAGATTCTGCTTTCAAGCGTCGTTGGGAATGGAGATATGTGAAGATTTCGAATGGATATAAAAGAGGGGCAAATGGAGAATTCATTATCAAGAATTCAGAGAGAGTTCCTCTTGGTTGGAAGATTCGATTTAACAACAATGAGTGTGATTGGTGGGAGTTCTTGGAAGCTATAAATAAGCAAATTGGTTCTGTAACAAGTTCTGATGATAAGAAGCTTGGTTATTTCTTCTGTAAACCTAATTTAGGAGAATCTTTCATTCGAGAAGATACATTTGTAAATAAAGTTGTTTTCTATTTGTGGAATGATGTCTTTAAAGACTGTGATGTTTCCATTTTTAGGATGAATGATACGGATGATTCTTTTTATGATATGTTCTTTATTGAAGATGAACAAGGAAATACTATTGCAAACCCAGATGCGATAGGTCAACTCATGGATAATTTGGGCGTTGGGATATCTCCAGTTCCGTATGATAATGATTTGGATGAAGAGTCAGGTGATGATTCGGATGAAAATCAAGATGATACACAAGGTATGTCAAATGTGAAATTCAAATATAATGGCGTTCAGAATTCATTAAGAGAAATCGTAAAAAGTGTTGTCTTAAATTTCATCAGTAGCAATCCTGACCTGACTACGGCTGCAAGCATCCGAGATAAATTTAAGGAGGCTTGTGCAGACTTTACAACAACAGTTGTCAAAACAGAAAATGAGTATAACGAACTTGATGTAGAGTCGTCAAAAGCTAAGTGTTGGCAAGCGATATCTTTGAATTCGGGTGAGAAGCTCTATATTTATACCCAGTGGAAAGCTAAAAATGCAAACGACAATTTCTTCAAATTAATGAAGGTTGTTGAAAATAATAATTGGGGTCAAATTAGTCCTGTAGAATAATTATGCGCATATTAATAGAAGAATACCAATATGATTATGAGGACGTCCGTGACGTTCTCAAAGGGTTTGATGTGCTTCCAAATGGAGACGGTAAGCTTAGTCTCAGCTATGTTGGCTATTACTTCAATGATGACCCAGCTGTAAATGACTGCGTGTTTTTACTTCCTAAGGTGCTTTTGGAAGGTCCATTTGGCGAAGAGAAGGTGTTTGGACACATTGAACCAAAGAATTTGATAAATATTGATGAGTGCGATGAGCTGAACAGCGAGGAACATACATTTATTTACAATTTAAGCGTATGGATATATAGGGCTATCAGCGTGTTTCGTGAACACGAGTTTGATCGCTTCGAGAATAAGGCGCAGTCAAGTATTGTGCTTTATAAGCAAGCGCCAATTATGGGACATATGAAGAAGCGCAGAGTGTGCACTTATCTTGATGTATTGCTGGCATTGCAAGAATGGAACAGAAAGAATGAGAGTTTTGTTATGTTCACTGTAAAAAATCTCCATTCAGGTTTCAATAAGATAAACTGGATGCGTACCATCTCCAGAAGTCATGTAATCATACAGGATTGTTCCGATGGTACACGCAGGCAAGATGCCAGCTACCTGAATCCGGTTAATAAGAAACGTAAAATCAATTTTGATGAGGAACTGCTTATTATATACTACAGCATTCTTGAGTATATGCGTGAAAAGTACGGCTTTCCTGTCAAGATGAATGTTAACTTTCCTCTTATTAAGGGTAAAAAGTTTCTAAGATACATTAATGGGTTTGGTAAAAGGCGTCTCAAACAGATAAAGTATAAGTACTTTTCAGACAAGGCTCTGGAACTTTGGAACTATTGTTATGCGTTTTTCGAACGTCCGGAAGACATTATGCTCAATGTTGATCGCAAGGAGTATTTACTTGTGAAGAGTTTTCATGTCGTTTTCGAATCTATTATCGATGATTTAATAGCTGGCGACCAGAAACTGCCAAAGGAGCTGAAGGATCAACCGGATGGAAAGCGTGTTGACCACATTTATCAGTATCAGGAATTGACCAATAATGATAAGGAAGGTGATATTTACTATATAGGTGATTCTAAGTATTATAAGCGTGGTAACACCCTCGGCAAAGAGTCTATCTATAAGCAATTTACTTATGCTAGAAACGTTATCCAGTGGAATATCGACCTGTTTAACGATGGTAAACAGGAAGATAAGAAAGGGCATATAAAATTACGTGATGATGTTACCGAAGGATACAATGTTATTCCTAATTTTTTTATCTCTGCCAATCAGAATGTTCTTCGACCAGAAGACGATATCAAGCTGATTGATAGCGATAAGGAAGAGGGAAAACGTAGGCAGCAGTACTATCTGAGTCGTCAGTTTGAGAACAGATTGTTCGATCGAGATACATTTCTTTTGGCGCATTATGATGTAAATTTTCTCTTTGTGGTGGCGCTTTATGGGCGCAATAATGCAACTAGTAAGGTACAGTGGCGTGACAAGGTCCGCAAGATGTTCCGCAAAGAAATCCAGCAGATGCTCAAAGAAAATTTTGAGTTCTATGCAATGACAGCAAAGAGTGATATTGATGCGAATGCTTACATCAGAGAAAACTTCCAACAGATTCTTGGTAAGGTATATCAGCCATTTGATAACCGAGAAGGAAGTGACCAGCAATATTTTTCACTTGCTTTGCGCAAGCCCGAGAAAGAAAATAATACTATCGTCAGAAGAAGGGTAGCAGATGAAAATGAAGCAGTGTTGTTTGAGTTAAAGCATGCCTTCTACGTTGCTAAATGTCCACTTGGTGTGGACCCAAGGACACTGCCGGAAGAAGTCATGCCTAGGGTCGATGCACGTCCTCATGATGTTATTCCAAAGCAATTTCTTACAATGCATTATTTGGAAAACTATCCGACAGCAACTTTTCTTATTGGTATCGTGAACAGTATTGATCACTTAAACTGGATATTCAGTCGTCAAGGTGGAAAGCGTGATGATGCCTATAATTTACGTCTTGGTAAGGATGTACAAGGTGGTGTCGTAAAAAGTCGTGAGTATGTAAAGCATGCTAAGTTCGTGATATTGTATAATGCAGGAGAGAATAAAGTTTATAAGTCTTTCCGTGTCAAGAATACGGGAGAACTGTCTCGTGAGCAGATAGAAAAACAAGGGTATGTCAATCCTAAACACGATAAATATTTTTGTTATTTCTTCGATGAAGAGATATCGCTTGGAGACTTTGATATTCAAGGAATTATCCAAGCCGATAAGGAAAAGTGGAAGGCTGATCCAAAGCATCAGGAAGAATATGCAGAAGGGAAGCCTGTATTTATGAGTGGCAATGAATTGATAAAATTCAGAAAATAAAATAATATGAAAAAGAAATACGGAACATCTTTGATAATAGGAAATGGCTTTGACTTAAATTTAGGCATGGTCACCGATTATCGTTCTTTTTTTAATAAGTTGAATAGTGATAGTGATGATTTTTTTGTAAAGCATGCTGATAATCCCCTTTTGCAGTTTATAAAAGCAAAAGGAGAGAAGGAAAATTGGTATGACTTTGAAGGTATTATTCAGGAATATGCTACAAGAAGCGAACAAGCTGTTTATTTAAAGATGATAGATAAACTTTTGCCTCTCATTGATAAAGCTTTAGATATTGATGAAGAATCATTTAAGGAAATTAAGGGTTATAAGCATCTTTGTGGAATAGTACCAGAATTTGACAGTGTTATTGAATATATGACAAAGAATAATTATCTTGACTTTGTAGCAGACAATGATATAAGGGAAAAATGTGTGTATATCAAAAAAGCTCTATCTCAATATAACGAAGAACAAAGAGATTTGGTTAAAGAAGCAATGAGACTTCTGAAGGACGAACTTGTAGTCTTTCTTAAAAGCGCAAAAATAAATGATGAAGAAAGAAGTGTGGCACCTATGATATTCTTTTCGATTATGGGTATTTATGCTGCTGGATACAAAGGATTGGCTATAAAACTGTCCGATTTTTCAAAAAAAAATCAAGGTGGTTTTCCCGACTTTAAGATCGTGTCATTTAACTATACTGACACAATTTATAATTTCGTCAAATTCCTACAACGTATAAAATTTGATTCACGCATAGATTTAGAAACCGATGATTTAAAAGAGAATTTTTATAGAATTCATGGTGCTTTAGATTCTGAAGTAATATTTGGGATAGATAGTGAATGCGATATACCTAATGCGTTCATATCATTAAGAAAATCTAATCACATTAGTATTAATGCAAAACAAAGATTTAGTGATATAATAGAAAACTCTAAAAGAATTATTATATTTGGGCATAGTATATATGGTATAGATTACGAGTATTACGCAGATTTTCTAGAAAAAAATAAAGATACGGAAGTTGTTGTACTTTATCATAATGAAGATGGTAAAAAAGAATTTGAAAATGAAATGGAAAATAGAGGAGTAACACGTAAAATAAACTATGAATACATTGTTATTTCCAATCATTTTTTTGAATTCTGCGAAAATATAGCTAAAGATCAGCGGCTTTTTTTTGAGAAGGAATGTAAAGAGAAGGGCTGATAGAATGATTCTTAGGTAGGGGACCACATCTATCGCTCTGCTATCACTTCAATCCCATCTCTCTCAATTTCCTTGAGCAGGAAAGGGTTGAGGTGCTGGTGCTTCCGGATAATATCGACAGGGCAGCCCAGAAGGGCTTCAAGGTATGCTTTCAGACGGACTATCAGGAAAAACTTTGGGGGCATTTCTACATAAATATCTACATCGCTGCCATCGTGGTGCTCGTTTCTCGCAACAGAACCAAAGAGGCGCAGGGAGGTGATGCCGAAGGTGTTTTGCAGTTCTTCGGCATGAGATGTGATGAGGACTATGTATTCTTCTCTTGTTTTCATTCTTAATATCCTTTTTTAAAAAGCTTTTGCCCCTACAGGGCGTAGGGGTGATTGCTGGTGTACCCAGGGCGATGCCCTGGGCTAGGAGCTTTTGGGCCTTCAGCCCGTAAGGGGGGCAAGATGGAAAGCTAAATTGTAGAAAAAATAGCTTAATTATATAAATAATCCTAAAAACAAAATATTTATGGAAGAAACTATTGTATTTCAATATTTCTGTATATCTTTGCAATGAAAATTTAAATCATGGAATTATGAGAATTATTTCGCATAGGAAACTAAAAGAGTTTTACGAGACCCCTGGGCGAGAAGACTCAAAAGTAGCTCTGGAAAGATGGTACCAGATTGCAGAAGAAGCAGAATGGCACAACTTTTCTGATATAAGAACTGACTTCCCTGATGCTGACTACGTAGGTAATCAACATGATGTATTCAACATTCGAGGAAACAGGTATAGGTTGGTAGTGGTTATTAAATTTACAATAGGCCGACTCTTCGTAAGATTTGTCGGAACACATAGTGAATATGACAAAATAGATTGTTCCACCATTTAATAAAAACAATTATGGATAGAATTACGAAAGAACAATATGAGTTTGCACTCAACAGAATAGAAGATCTCCTGCCTTTGGTAACGGACGATACGCCTGCCAACGATAGGAATGCCATAGAACTGACTTTAATGTCGGACATTGTAGAGTCATACGAAAAGAAACATTTTCCTATCGGAAAACCTTCTGTTTCTGAACTTATAGAACTTTCTTTAAATGAAAAGGATATGACTCAAAAACAACTGGCTTCAGAAATTGGAGTAAGTCCTTCACGTATTAACGATTATGTAACAGGACGCTCTGAGCCTACTCTAAAAATAGCCAGATTGCTATGCAAGGTTCTGAACATAACGCCTGCTGCGATGTTGCAATGTTAAAGCTGATATTGATGATAAATTAAAGATGTCGGACCGTTTGACCATAGAACAGCGCCATAATAATATGGCGGCAATAAGGGGCAGGGATACCAAACCGGAGATTCTTGTCAGGAAATTTCTGTGGAGTAGGGGATTCAGGTATCGGCTCAATCATCCACGCTTGCCGGGCAAGCCGGACATCGTGCTGAGGAAATATCGCACCTGTATCCTGGTGAACGGGTGCTTCTGGCACGGACATGAGGGGTGCAAATATTATGTGGTGCCGAAATCGAACACCGGGTTCTGGATGGAGAAGATCAGGAGGAACCGGGAGAGGGACCATGAGGTGCTGCACCGGCTGGCTGAAATGGGATGGCATACCATCGTGATATGGGAATGCGAACTGAAGCCGGCGGTAAGGGAGAAGACGCTGGAGTCGCTCGCCTTTACGCTGAACCATATCTACCTGAAAGATCATCATATCAGAAGATATGAATTGCCGGAAGAAGTGCCGGTAATGGCGGCGGAGCCGGAGGTGGTAAGGCGAGAGAAATAGGCACGGATTACACGGAATTTTCAAAGCTTTTGCCCTTACAGGGCGCAAGGCGGATTGCGCTTATACCCAGGGTGTTACCCTGGGCTAGGAGCTTTTGGGCCTTCAGCCCGTACCTGAACCACATGTGGAAGTTCAGTTCCTAACATAATTATATAATTTAAAATGTTTGTAATGCAAACGAGCGCAATGAAAGCTGCTTTCAAATTGCCGAGTGCAGCTTTTCTTCTGCAAATATATGAAATATTTCTCTTTTATGCAAGTTTTTGGGCTTTTTCTTTTGTGTTTTCAAAGGAAAAATGTAAATTTGCAGAAAAATGTAGAACGTTTTAATGTAAAGGTTATGGCAGCAACGGTATTAAACAGTATACAAGTACACCTCTTGCAAATGTTTCAAGTAGATGATTCTCAGAAAGGTTTGGAAGAATTGAAAGAATTGTTGTATTCTTATTATTCAAAGAAAATGGATGAATCTCTGAATGAACTTTGGAATTCGGGCGTGCTCGACCAGAAAAGACTTGACGAAATCAATAATATGGATTTGCATAAACTGGAAAGGATTTCGAAAGAACAATATGAGTTTGCTCTCAACCGGATAGATGAACTGCTGCCATTGATAACGGATGAAACGCCTGCTAACGACAGGAATGCCATAGAGCTGACATTAATGTCGGACATTGTAGAGTCATACGAAAAGAAACATTTTCCTATCGGAAAGCCTTCTGTTTCATGAACATATCGCATTCTTATAAATGAGAAAAAGCATATTGTTGATTTATGACACACCCTCTTTGTTTTTGATCTCCAACTCGCAGAATATCTTTACTATATGCGCCTACTACGAAATCTTCGCAAGTTGCGGAAGAATTATGCCGCAGACACTATCAATTAGCTATTATCATTTTAATCAAGAAAGAATTTTTTCTTGTTAATTTCTTGGAAGTTACGAAAGAAAAGCGTATCTTTGCAACGAGAACATAAAATCGCAAAGATATGGCAAGATACATCAACCCATTCTCAGACTGGTCGTTCAAAAGAATCTTCGGCCAGGAATACAGCAAAGACTTGCTGATTGAGTTCTTGAACCAGCTCCTCCTGGGAGAGCAGCACATCACGGATGTAAAGTTTAAGGACAAGGAGATGTTGCCAGAAACAAAAGACCAGAGAGGTATCATCTACGACGTCTTTTGCGAAACTGACACAGGTGAGCACATTATCGTTGAAATGCAAAACAGAAGCCAGTCCTATTTCATCGACCGGTCTCTCTACTATGCATCGAAAACGATAGTAGACCAAGGCGTAAAAGGAAAATGGGATTATCATCTCACACCCGTTTATGTTATCTGTTTCATGAACTTTGATGTAGATGAAAATACACCCAAGAAGTTCAGGACAGACGTTGTGCTGGCAGACAAGGATAGCGGAGAGGTTTACTCTAACAAGATCCGCTTCATCTACTTGGTAATGCCTCTTTTCAAGAAGAAAGAGGAAGAGTGTACTACGTTTTTAGATTGTTGGATTTATAATTTGAAGCATATGGAGACTTTAGAAAAAATGCCTTTTGAGGCTCAGCATAAGATATTCAAGAGACTGGCAGAAATCGCCGACTCCAAGACTCTGACCAAAGAGGAACAGGAGAAATACGACAACAGCATGATGGTCATGTGGGACAATTATGCGGTATTTAAGCATGCTGTGGAAAAAGAAGCCAAAAAGAAAAGCAAAGAGATTGCTTTGAAGTTGTTAGCGCGCAATACTCCATTAGATGATATTGCCGATCTCACCGACTTATCTATCGAAGAGATTAAGAAATTGGAACAATAAAATTAACAAAGTTGAGTTAGGAACCAATAATTTGAAATCGTCAGCAACCTGCTGACGATTTTTGGTTTTACAATGAATCCGAGAAAAGTTCCGCAAACTGCGGAATTTTTTCATATAGAGGAGCATATAGCTTGCAAAACTTATTAGATAAGAAGAAAGAAGTTTTTGTAAATAAAGAGTATGTCGGACCGTTTGACCATAGAACAGCGCCACAACAATATGGCGGCAATAAGAGGCAGAGATACCAAACCGGAGATTCTTGTCAGGAAATTTCTGTGGAGTAGGGGATTCAGGTATCGGCTCAATCATCCGCGGTTGCCGGGCAAGCCGGACATCGTGCTGAGGAAATATCGCACCTGTATTCTGGTGAACGGGTGCTTCTGGCACGGACATGAGGGGTGCAAATATTATGTGGTGCCGAAATCGAACACCGGATTCTGGATGGAGAAGATCAGGAGAAACCGGGAGAGGGACCATGAGGTGCTGCACCGGCTGGCTGAAATGGTGGCGGAGCCGGAACCAAGGCGTCGTGATTAGTAACTACTATTATTGGGAATAAGGCTTATGAAAGATATGGATAAATATTGGAAGAGCGTGGGTTCACTTTTCGATTCTAAAGATAATCGAAAAGTGATTTGGATAGGTTATGCAGTTGGTCTTGTATTGGTTACTGCTTCCATATTTACGCTATGCCTTAGGTTATTGAGGCATGAAGATTTTACTTTTGGGAGAATGTCTTCATTAATTTTAGTGTTAATGGTAGGTCTTTCTTTGGTTTGTTTTCTTTTTTATAGGAAGAAAATATCGATTAAAATTAAGTTTTACCTGTTGTGTCTGATTTTTGTGTGTGGTGGCATCAATATGTTTCTTCATCCAAAAGTATCAAGAAAAATTCCATCTGAAACATATTGTCAGGTAGTGGGAATAGTGGGCTGTCTCTTCTTTGGGGGAGGCGGTTTGTGGGTATTGTACAATGACTACAAGTGGCATAGGAGGCGTAGAGACGAGGAGGAATAAAGTGTACCGATGCGCAGACCTTGCGGAACCTGTCGAGTTTCTTACCGCTCATTTCTGTTTGCTATCACTTCAATCCCATCTCTCTCAACTTCCTTGAGTAGGAAGGGATTGAGGTGTTGGTGCTTCCGGATAATATCTACAGGGCTGTCTAAAAGTTCTTCCAAGTATACCTTCAGGCGGACTACTAGAAAAAACTTAGGGGGCATTTCTACATAAATATCTACATCGCTGCCATCGTGGTGCTCGTTTCTCGCAACAGAACCAAAGAGCCGCAGGGAGGTGATGCCGAAGGTGTTTTGCAGTTCTTCGGCATGAGAAGCGATGAGTGCTATGTATTCTTCCCTTGTTTTCATTCTTAATATCCTTATATTTTTTAAAGCTTTTGCCCTTTACCTTTGCTTTACCCTTCGGCCAGCGATTTTCAATTCCGCTACGCGCCGGTGACCGTTGGTTCAGGGCGCAAGGCGGATTGCGCTTATACCCAGGGTGTTACCCTGGGCTAGGAGCTTTTGGGCCTTCAGCCCGTAAGGGGGCTCAAATTAGTAGCCAAAGCTATTCTCGATTATCTTTCAAACCCTTTTCCAATTCCTCTATAGTCGGCATGGAAGACTTGAAGTCTTTCGGGAAGAGTTTGGACAGTTGATATTCTGATATTCCCATCGGTTCCTTGTATGACTCTAAGGCGTATTTCGCCACCACATTGTCCTTGTCCTTGCAGATGAGCAAACCGATGGTCGGGTTGTCTATATCGGTCTTGAACTGATGGTTAATGGCTGATACATAGAAACTCAGTTGCCCCAAGAATGATGGACGGAACGACTGGGCTTTTAGCTCAACGACCACATAGGCGTGGAGGTGGGCATTGTAAAAAAGCAAATCGGGGAAGAACTCCTGCTGACCTACTTCCAAACGAAATTGTCTGCCCATATAGGAAAATCCCTTTCCGAGTTCCAAAAGAAAACGAGTAACGTTGTTCACCAATTCATTCTCAATGTCACGCTCGTCATATTTCTCCCTTAGATTAAGGAAATCCAACTGATAAGGGTCTTTTGTTATCTGTTGCGCTAAGTCACTCTGTATGGCAGGAAGCGTGGACTGGAAGTTGGTGATTGCCTTGCCGTTACGCTCATAAAGATCTGTATCAAGCCAGTTGAGAAGAGCGTCACGTCCCCAATTGTTCTCCCAAGTTTTTCTTACGAAGAACAAGGCTTTGTCCATATCATCCTTGCATTTGTCGATGATACGTTGATGATGAAACCATGGAATAAAGAATAGAATTTTGAAATCGTCTACACCGTGTAGACGATTTTGTTTTTGATCTCCAACTCGCTGAATATCTGTTTTATACAAGTCCTCTTCAAAATCGTCCGCAGGTTGCTGACGATTTGCCAACAATGGAGCATAGAGCTTATAAAAGTAGCTCATGTACTTCAAGTTGGTTGGCGAAAAACCCTTCACTCCCGGCATTTCATTCTTCAAGTCCTGGCTAAGATTCTTGTAAAAGCCAGAACCGTAAGTATTGGTATATTGCTTAGCTTCAATGTCTCGTCCCAGCTTCCAATAGAAGTCTAACAGGTAGCCATTGGTAGCGCAAGATGCCTTAAGGCGATGGCTATAGAATCGTTCCTTGAGTTCTACGAGCCAGTCCTTATAGTCGCTGTCATTATGAAGGACTACTGATAAGTCTATATTTTCCTTTGCCATCTTTTTTCCTTTTTATCTGCCTGCAAATATATGAAATATTTCTCTCTTCTGCAAGTTTTTGGGGGATTTCTTTTGGCTTTTCGTAAGAAAAGATTAATTTTGCGGATGAAAAATAGTGGATGGATTGAAGAAATCCTTTAAAGAAAGAGTAATATGTCGGACCGTTTGACCATAGAACAGCGCCATAATAATATGGCGGCAATAAGGGGCAGGGATACCAAACCGGAGATTCTTGTCAGGAAATTTCTGTGGAGTAGGGGATTCAGGTATCGGCTCAATCATCCGCGGTTGCCGGGCAAGCCGGACATCGTGCTGAGGAAATATCGCACCTGTATTCTGGTGAACGGGTGCTTCTGGCACGGACATGAGGGGTGCAAATATTATGTGGTGCCGAAATCGAACACCGGATTCTGGATGGAGAAGATCAGGAGAAACCGGGAGAGGGACCATGAGGTGCTGCACCGGCTGGCTGAAATGGGATGGCATACCATCGTGATATGGGAATGTGAACTGAAGCCGGCGGTAAGGGAGAAGACGCTGGAGGCGCTCGCCTTTACGCTGAACCATATCTATCTGGAAGATCATCATATCAGAAGATATGAATTGCCGGAAGATGAGCCGGTAATGGCGGCGGAGCCGGAGGTGGAAAGGCGAGAGAAATAGGCACGGATTACACGGATTTTTTAGGCTTTTGCCCTTACAGGGCGCAAGGCTGATTGCGCTTATACCCAGGGTGTTACCCTGGGCTAGGAGCTTTTGGGCCTTCAGCCCGTACCTGAACCACATGCGGAACTATCAACTAGCTATTATCATTTTTAGTCAAGAATTAGAGAATTAGAGAATTTCTTCTGCAAATATATGAAATATTTCTCTTTTCTGCAAGTTTTTAAGGGATTTCTTTTGTGTTTTCAAAGGAAAAATGTAAATTTGCAGAAAAATGTAGAACGTTTTAATGTGAAGGTTATGGCAGCAACGGTATTGAATAGTACACAAGTACACCTCTTGCAAATGTTTCAAGTAGATGATTCTCAGAAAGGTTTGGAAGAATTGAAGGAATTGTTGTATTCTTATTATTCAAAGAAAATGGATGAATCTCTGAATGAACTTTGGAATTCGGGCGTGCTTGACCAGAAAAGACTTGACGAAATCAATAATATGGATTTGCCAAAGTGAATACGGAAATGCTCAAATCGATCATTAAAAAAGACATAGAATATGGCAGGAAATATGACATTGGCAGGAAACAGCGAGTTCAAAAGTTGGGTTTCGCAGTTGAAGAAAGATATACGCCATGCACAGGTTAAGGCGGCAATCAAGGTTAACACAGAATTGCTCCGCCTTTATTGGCGTATGGGTGCAGACATCTGTGAAAAGCAGAAATCTGCATCTTGGGGCGATGGCTGGCTCAAAGAATTGAGCCGTGAACTTATGGCGGAGTTTCCAGATATGAAAGGGCTTTCATACAGGAATCTACAATACATTAGGCAATGGTATCTCTTTTATAATCAAGGAAATATAATTGTGCAACAAGTTGTTGCACAATTACAAAAAGGACATGGGCAACAACCTGTTGCCCAAATAAACGAGGACGTATTCTTCTCCGTTCCTTGGGGGCATCATCTGTATATCATATCGCAATGTAAGGATGTTAACCGTGCTGTGTTCTATCTGAATAAGACCGTAGAAAATGGTTGGAGTCGTGCTGTTCTGCTTAATTTCCTTGACACTAATCTGTATGAGCGACAGGGAAAGGCTGTGAATAACTTTAACAAGCTGCTGGCGGATTCTCAAAGCGAATTAGCAGCACAAACATTGAAAGACCCTTATAATTTCGATTTCCTCACACTTGACGGTGAGTATCGGGAGCGAGAATTGGAGCAAGGACTTACCCAAAATGTAACACGCTTTTTGCTTGAATTGGGTACAGGTTTTGCTTTTGTTGGAAGTCAAGTTCCTCTACAAGTAGGGGGAGACACTGTATATCCCGACTTGCTTTTCTATCACTTGGAACTGCGCTGTTATGTTGTCGTAGAACTGAAGATTACAAAATTCAAAGCTGAACATTTGGGACAGTTGGGGATGTATATAAGTGCTGTAAATCATATAAAAAAGAAGCCTACTGACAACCCTACAATTGGATTGCTTATCTGCAAAACCAAGAACAATGTGATGGCTCAATATGCTCTTGAATCAACCAATCAGCCAATAGGCATCTCCGAATATCAGTTGTCTAAGCTCATGCCTGAAAACATACAAAGCCAGTTGCCTACAATCGAAGATATTGAAGCAACGCTTTCTGATATAAAGGAGACTAAGGATTGATACGTAAGATATCAATATGAAAAGCCTACGGCTGCGGATAGCAAATCCGCTTTAAAGTGGTCGAACCTTTTAGTCGGCATAGAAGACTTAAAGTCTTTCGGAAAGAGTTTGGATAGTTGATATTCTGATATTCCCATCGGTTCCTTGTATGATCTGATAAGGGTCTTTTGTTATCTGTTGCGCTAAGTCACTCTGCACAGCAGGGAGCGTGGATTGGAAGTTTGTGATGGCTTTGCCGTCACGCTCATAAAGGTCGGTATCAAGCCAGTTGAGAAGAGCGTCACGTCCCCAATTGTTCTCCCAAGTCTTTCTTACGAAGAACAGGGCTTTGTCCATATCGCCCTTACATTTATCGATGATACGGCGATGATGATCCCAAGGAATGGGAAAAAGCATCTTGAAATCGTCCGCAGCTTGCGGAACATTTAAGCTTATATTTTCCTTTGCCATCGTTCTTTCTTTTTATTTGCTGCAAAAATAAGCAATATTTCTCTTTTCTGCAAGTTTTTGGGCTTTTTCTTTTGTGTTTTCATGAGAAAAGATTAATTTTGCCAATGAATGGTGTTAATTGATATAAGAATTGTTTCTTTTAATAGAATTAAATAATATGAGTATATTGGACAAAATACCTTCTTTGGCAGAAAATGAACTCTTCCAGAAACTGGCTGAAATAGCGGATATCACTGCACTCAGTAAGGAAGACCGTGAAAAATATGATGAAAGTATCAAGGTGATGCGTGATAACATTGCTGCATATAAAGGAGCTATCATAGAGGCTAAAATTGAAGTAGCTAAGAATATGCTGATGGAAAACGAGCCTATTGATAAAATTGCAAGATATACAGGGCTTGCCAAGGAGGATATTTTAAAACTCAACTAATATTTGAACGAGGTTGCTGGTAAGAGTGACCTCGTTTTTATTTCTAAGTTACGTTAAAAGATGTATTTGTAAATAAAGAGTATGTCGGACCGTTTGACCATAGAACAGCGCCACAACAATATGGCGGCAATAAGAGGCAGGGATACCAAACCGGAGATTCTTGTCAGGAAATTTCTGTGGAGTAGGGGATTCAGGTATCGGCTCAATCATCCGCGGTTGCCGGGCAAGCCGGACATCGTGCTGAGGAAATATCGCACCTGTATTCTGGTGAACGGGTGCTTCTGGCACGGACATGAGGGGTGCAAATATTATGTGGTGCCGAAATCGAACACCGGATTCTGGATGGAGAAGATCAGGAGAAACCGGGAGAGGGACCATGAGGTGCTGCACCGGCTGGCTGAAATGGGATGGCATACCATCGTGATATGGGAATGTGAACTGAAGCCGGCGGTAAGGGAGAAGACGCTGGAGGCGCTCGCCTTTACGCTGAACCATATCTACCTGAACGATATTCAGGTGAAGAGGTATGTGCTGCCGGAAGATGAGCCGGTAATGGCGGCGGAGCCGGAGGTGGAAAGGCGAGAGAAATAGGCAGGGATTACACGGAATTTTTAAAGCTTTTGCCCCTTCAGGGCGTAGGTGTGATTGCTGGTGTACCCAGGGCGATGCCCTGGGCTAGGAGCTTCTGGGCCTTCAGCCCGTACCTGAACCACATGTGGAACTAGAGTTAGGAACCAATAATTTGAAATCGTCAACAGGCTGTTGACGATTTTGCTTGTTGACAGCAACTTGTTGAATATCAAGGATTATTGTGCTATCTGTGAATTCGTCCGCAACTTGCGGACGATTTGTCAACAATCGGAAAGAGTGACTAGAGTACTGCTGCACAGACCTTGCGGAACCAGTCGAGTTTCTTACCGCTCATTTCTGCTATGGATAAGTTCTCCTTGTTCACATCTTCTGGCTCAAAATCATAATAAGAATCTTCGGTAGGGAGATAATCTTCTGGGAGATCTTCTACGGAGTGGGCCTATTGCCAAAATCTTCGTAAGAATATTACCATCAAATGAGTGGAATCATATAGAATGGCAGCAATAAGGTATTGCCATCGTTCGTCAAATCCTTAGTATACAACAAGTAGCGTTGTGACACCACCTTAGAGTATTTATCGCAAAAGGCATCTAGCGACGCATGAGTTTTATAGCCAGATGACTTCACCTCTATCGGACAAATCTTGGCTCCACGAGACAAAAGAAAATCAATCTCGTAATTATGCGTTGCATCTTTAGCCCACGAATAATAAAACAACTTGTTACCATTCGCCGTCAACATTTGGGCTACCAGATTCTCGTAAATATAGCCCAGATTGGCAGAAAGTTTGTCACTCAACAGTTTCTCATAAATCACGTTCTCCGTAAACGACTTGTCCCAAAACGCCAAAGTCACAAACAAACCTGTATCTGCACAAAACAGTTTAAACTTTGAATTGTCTTGATGCAATGACATCCCTACATTGGGATCATTGGAATGATAAGCAAACAAAACAGTCTTACTATCTTCCATCTCTCGAAGTAGTCCTTGGAGTTTGTCCGTATCCACACTTCCCACAACAGAATAAGGTTTATATCGATTACTATTCTGATTCAACTGGGCAGGAATATTCAAGAATAACTGTTCTATTCTGCGAGAGGGATCTATCTTTTGAAAATCATCTAGATACAAACGAATGATATCCCGCTTTACCAAATCTACCATACTGAGATTATTTGTCTCCAAATACTCATTTACAGCTTGAGGCATACCGCCAACAAGCATATATAGACGAAGTTCCCTCATCTTTGTTCGATGAGCTTGGCCTAGCATCAGCCGTTTATCAAAGAATTGCTTGAGCAAAGGAATTGATGCCGTATCTCCCATCGCCCAACGAAATTCTTCGTAATCCAACGGGTACATGGCGACTCTTTCCTCTTCACTAGGAATGGTAATGCCCTTCGTATTTTTAGTGATACTGATAAGAGAACCCGTCTCTATATAATCATACCTTCCATCCTCCACCAAATACTTGATGGCTTGTCTTGCTTTAGGGCACGCCTGCACCTCATCAAAAATGATGGCAGACTTCCTTGCTACGAGAGAAACATTATATATAGCTTGCAACTGAAGGAAGATAAAATCCAAGTCCATCAAATCGTCAAATAGTGAAACAACTCGCTTGGATGCCTTATTGAAGTCAATGAGAATATAAGATTCATACTCTTTCTGAGCAAATTCCTTCACCAGCGTTGACTTTCCAACGCGACGTGCTCCTTCTACGAGAATGGCTGTTTCTCCCTTTCTCGTATTCTTCCATTGCAGGAGTCTATCATATAGTTTTCGTTTAAAAATTCTATTCATCTTATTTTCTATTGTTTACGAAATCTTTAACTTCTTGATTTTATGCCTTTTGGCGGTGCAAAAATACAAAAATATTAGAAAATACGCAAATCTTTTTAGCTAAAATCTTGGAAAATACGCAAATCTTTTTAGCTAAAATCTTGGAAAATACGCAAATCTTTTCGGTCTGTAAGGGCAAAAGCTTTAAAACTCCAGACAAAACATAAAGCTTTTGCCCCTACAGGGCGCAAGGCTGATTGCGCTTATACCCAGGGTGTTACCCTGGGCTAGAGGCTTCTGCCCCTTCAGGGCGTGTGGGGCGCAATGTATCTCAGATATAAAACTGCGGCTTAGTACCCTCTCTGCTTCTCGTAAATGAAATCATCGGCGATGTAGCCATTGCTCATGAGATACAGGCCGGTGCGCTTATCGTGGAGTTGGGCACAGGTCTTGCTGCGATAGAAGAGGTCAAGAGCCAGAGCTGGAGATATTTCCAGGCGCTGTGACAGTTCGTATGCTACGCCACCTATCTGATAGCTGAGAATCATTTCTTGAATCTCAGGTGTCTTTGTGTTGATCTGTTTATATTTTTTCTGTTCCATTATATACTAAGTATTTATTGATGAGAAGCTTTCTTCTCCCAATTAGTTAGACACTCAATGACATCTTCTATAAGATACTCTCGACTTTCGGTGTGGAGCGTATCGTAGTGGGGCAGAATGAACTTGTTGATTAAATCAACCTTTCTCATTCTTTCGTATATTTCAATATATGGTACCCCGAGCTTTCTTGCAGCTCCCTCAACGCATGAAGCAGCGAATGCGAGCTTGATTTCTTCTAGGGGTAATTGTATTCTGTTGTTTTCTTGTTTCATATTTTCGTCCTTTCCTGCAAAGATAATGCAAAAATAAGCAATATTTCTCTTTTCTGCAAGTTTTTGGGGGATTTCTTTTGTGTTTTCGTGAGAAAGATTAATTTTGTATCGAATAAAATTCGAGACCATTTACCGCATAGAGCGGTACGTTAGTAACCCAATCTTCCTGCAGATAATCATTCATGGAGATGCGATAGGCCTTCTTTGACTGGTTGTCTGCAACAAACTGGCGCAGGCTCTTTGCCTTAACATTCGTCTCGGCTTTCACCTCCAGCGGAACAATCTCGTCCTCCTCATCCTGGAGCAGAAAATCAATCTCCTGAGTACTGTTGGTCTTGGCATAATAATACGGTTCATACCTGAGAATGAGCTGCTGCAAAACATACTGTTCCGTCAATGCCCCTTTAAACTCGGTAAAAATAGTGTTGCCAGCCACTATTGTCGCAGCCTTGAGATTAGACATCGCACCTAGAAGCCCGACATCCAGGACAAAGATCTTGAAGGCCGCCCGGTCTTCATAACTGGCAAGCGGCAGTCGGGGAGCCTTCACATTATATACCTTATATATCAGTCCGGCATCCAGCAGCCACTGCAAGGCCAACTCATACTCCCGGGCTCTTGCCCCCTCGCGCACCACTCCATAGATAAACTTCCTGTTTTCCTTGCTCAACTGGGCGGGCAAGGATTTCCACAAATCAGTAATACGGGGAATAATCTCCGATGGAGCATGCTTCGACATATCTCTCTGATAACTGTTCAGAATGTCCTTCTGTATGGTTCTCACCTCTTTCCAGTCACGATTCTGGCTAAAGCTCAATACGGCTTCAGGCATGCCTCCCACGTAGTAATAATACTTCAAGAGTTCCTGAAACTTGGGAGCAAACATCGTTATCATATTCCAATCCTTCGTCTGAAGCAGCTGCGCCAGATTCTTCTCCCCCATAGCCATCACGAACTCGATAAAGTTCATTGGATACAGAGAGAGAAAATCCACCTTACCCACAGGAAAAGATTCCCCCTGATGCAGTTCGATACCCAGAAGAGAACCTGCAGCTATGACATGATAGCCCGGCGCATTCTCTGCAAAATATTTGAGAGAAGTAACAGCATGAGGGGCAGCCTGAATCTCATCCAGGAATATCAGCGTTTCGCCCTTTGTGCAGGTTACATTCGTTGCAGCCCCAATAGCTGTAAGAATTCTAGGAATACTGAAATCCTGTTCAAATAGATTCTGCAGGATCTTCATCTCTTCAAAGTTCACATATGCCAGCTGCTTGTAATTCTGGCGGGCAAACTCCTTCACCAGCCAAGTCTTTCCCACCTGTCTGGCGCCCTCTATAATAAGAGGTTTACGATATTGTTTATTCTTCCATTTCAGAAGTTCATTGATAGCTAATCTTTCCATAATCCGTATCTTAAAATCACATTTTATGAGGGAATAATCACCTATTATCCCACATTTTATGAGGGAATAACGCTGCAAATATACACATTTTATGAGGGAATCCTATCATGTTTTTGCACATTTTATGGGGAATACCTATTTTTTTAACTGATTTTAAAGGATGAAAAATGAAGTAACTACTCGGCAGCACCCCCTATGGGCATGAGCGTATCTCCCTAATAATCTCCAGGGGGGAGGGTGATTCCTTTTTTCTTTACAAAACAGGATGGAGGGAGAAGGAGAGGAGAAGGATTGAGAGAGGCGTTACAGTTGTGACAGTTGTGACAGTTGTGACAGTTTTCAGCGGAGGGGGTATATGGATTCGGGCTGCTTTCAAATTGTTATTATTATATTTAACTTATTATATATATAATTATATATATAATAAGTTACCTCTAAAGAGAGGGAGGTGTGGGTAGGCGCTGAAAACTGTCACAACTGTCACAACTGTCACGCTTTTGGGGGTTGAGGAAGGTGGAAGCATTGATGGATGATTTCTTGCTTCCTGCTGTTTTCAGGATGAGAAAGCATAGAGAAACTTTTTACATCACATAGTTTTCTCGCCCGATAAATTATGAGTTGGCAAGATTAACCGGATGTGTTCGAAGTGTTAAATCTATTTAACATAACTCTGCAGGGTGAAATTTGGTGGTATCAGAAAATTGCCGTACCTTTGCACTGTCGTTCGAAGAAAGGCTGCACTCGACAAAGCTTAAGCAAGCTTAGCTCTGTTCTCGTTTGCACTTTCTTTGCATCGTGATTCAAGAAAGGCTGCACTCGACAAAGCGCACCCCACCAAGTTAACATTCAACACTCAACATTCAACATTTATATTAACCCTTTAATATTTTTATATCATGGAACAGAAAGGAACATTGAAGTATCGTAAGTTGCAGCGTACACCACAGAGCGGCGAGAACGCTGGTAAGAAAAAGTGGTATGCCACTGCTGTAACCGACCGCGAGGTGGATTTCGAGGGATTCGTATCGCACATCTCTGACCACGGTTCGCCTTACTCCCGAGGTACTATCCACGGTGTGCTGATGGATGCACTCGACCATCTGCAGGAGTTGATTCTCGACGGTAAGAGCGTGCGTCTCTCAGACCTCGGCCTCTTCTCCATCGGTATGACTTCGAAGGCGGAGGATACTAAGGAGAAGGTAACGGCTGCCAGCGTAGAGGGTGTACACCTGATTGTGAGAAACACAAAAAGCTGGAGCAACTCCGAGCTGCGCAAGAAGTGCAAGATTCAGGAGTACGGCGGCTATACCGGCACCGACGAGGGTGGCACCTCTGGTGGTACCTCAGGCGGCACAGAACAAGGCGGCACTGAACAAGGCGGCTCCGGAACTACCGGCGGCGGTACGCAGCCAGGCGGCTCTCTGGAAGGCGGCGACGGGCTTGAATAAAGCCCTCGCCTGAGGCCCCCCCACTAAGTCAACATTCAACACTCAACATTCAACATTAAAGATTAAAGATTATGAAAGCAAGTACCTGGAAAACAATTTTGCAGATTGCAATCTCCTTCCTTACAGCCATCGCTACCACACTCGGTGTAACAAGCTGCAGCAGCCTTTAAAAGGTAAAAAGGTAAAAAAGTAAAAAGGTAAAAAAAGCCCCGATGCGTCATGCATCGGGGCTTTGCTTTTATCTGCTTTATCTGCTTTTTCTTCGTTTATCGGATATCTCTTCCTTCCTGGCTGTATCCTTCGAGCATCTTTGGGCTGCTGATAGGCTTGCGCGAACAGTAATCGAAATCTACCTTCTTGTAGCCCTGACTGGAACGCCAGCGGATGGTGAGCTTCACCGTCTTGCCTTCGGTATCAGGCACGGCATCGTTCAGATTGAACGCTACGAGGGCATCGCGCCAGTAGTTCTGAGGATCGCCATTGGCATTGTGGCGCAGCTCTACCTCGTAAGGATTCTCTGGATTCACGCCCGTAACGAGGTTGATGTAATGCACCTTCTGACCGCCCCAGAGAGCACGGAAACGGAGGGTGAGATAGCCATCTTCTGCCACCGTTACCCAGTCGCGAACGATTTCTACCAGGTTGTTGCCATACTTCTCGCTGTTCTCGATATCTGAACCGAGCGATGGTACAGGCTTCTTGGTCAGGATGCTGTCTATCCAGTTGACGTGAATCACCTGGTTATACTTCTCGCTCTTCTCCGAGGTCTGGGAGTAGTTGACCAGGGCGCGAACCTCCTTGCCATCAAAGATGGTAGGTTTCAGGTTCTTGGCGAGCAGGGTGGTGTTGTCGTCGAGCTGCAGATAGCAGGCATCGCCACTCTTCTTCACGGTTACCAGGGCGTTAGGAAAAACGCGGTCCCAGTCGGTATCGTTATCGTTATCGCACGACTGGAATGTGAGGGCCGACAGGATCATCATCGCTGCCAGCCCGATCTTCTTGAAATCAATTTTTCTCATATATAATGTTCCTTTCTTTTTATTGTTTCACTTTCTGATAATAAAATAAGAAAGGAACAGAAATCTTGCTTCTGATTTAGAAAAAGATTGTTAAAACAGAACTTTCGCATGTGGTTCAAGAACGGGCTGAAGGCCCAAAAGCTCCTAGCCCAGGGCATCGCCCTGGGTATAATAGCTATCAGCAAGGCGCCCTGTAAGGGCAAAAGCTTTGTACATTGCCCAGTATTTTAAAGCTTTTGCCCTTACAGGGCGACAGGTTTGTGTCCGTAATTACCCAGGGCGATGCCCTGGGCTAGGAGCTTCTGCCCTTTCAGGGCGTGTGGGGCTTACTTTCGAAACTTGAATTAAAAATAATACGTGCAGCCGATGGTGGCAGCGCGGTTGCCGAAGTGCTGGCTCGCCATATCGTGGAAGCGGGCTTCGAGCGTCCAGTGCTTGCCCAGATTCTTGTATACCCCTACCTCGGCATAGAGATTAGCCGGGGTGTAGGCATCGCTGCGGCGACGGGTACACCAGATAAGGTTGCCCGTGAGGCGCCAGCCATCGGCCATTGTGAGCTGCGGTGCCAACTTGAATACGGCAAAATGATTATACTCCACATTGCGCTGCTGAGCCTCCTCTGAAGGGGTTTCGCTGCGCTGCCAGAAGTAGTTGACTCCGGCTGTGAGGCGAAGGATGCCCTTGTGCCAGAAGGCGGTGGAGCCGATGCCGAGCGTATTGTCATGAGTGGCACTGAACAGGTGCTGGTGGATGTTCTTTACCGAGGTGCTGAGCACGAAGGCAGGGCGGCTGTAGGTATGCTTGAGCTCTACCACATTTGCCATGCTGTTGACGATATCGGCGGTATAAACCGGCTGCCAGGCACCCTCCATATCGCCCGCGGTAACGAAATCGCCAAACTCGGGATTGAAGATGCGGCGGCAGTAGGTGGCCTGCAGGGTATGACCCGGCGTGAAACTGTAATAGGCACTCGCCGAGTAGATATGGTTGCGCGTGGTATGCTTCCAGTGCTCTTCCGGCGCAATCTGCTTAGGACGGAAGTTGATGATGCGGAAGCGGTCGCCTGCCATGAATCCCCACTTGCCGATGTTGTAATCTATCTGGGCGTAGAAATCCTGATAGTTGGAATGGTTGGTGTAACCGGCGATGCAGTTCTTCTCGATGGAGAGTCCGCCCTCGAAACCTGCCGTAATCCAGAGATCGGGGGTGATGACCGGAGTGGCGTATTCTACCACCATGAAGGGGTAGGTAGAGTGGTTCTGGTAGGGCGCAGTCTGGGTTTCTTCCTGTGTGCGTCCGTTGTCGCTGATATGCTCGGCACCGAGGGTAAAGAGGATACTGGAGCCGTTGTCGGCGAGCGTGCGGGTATAGTCGGCCTGCAGATGATAGGCGCGCACGTAATCGGCCGGGGTGTGGGTGAAATGGTTGCGGGTATAGGTCTGCATCGCATCTATTTCGAGCACATCCTTCGCGGTGGGCGTCCAGAGCAGGTTGAGCTTGGCACCCTCGTGGGAGTAGTGGTTTACGGTGGTTCCAGAGAGGCCCTGGTAGGCGTCCTTATCGCTGTTGGAGGTGCGCTGGAAGTTGCCTTCTACATGACTGAGCACGCGGAGTTTATCCTGCTGGCTGATAACGCTGACGATGCCTTTTGCGCCGCCGTAGGTATCACCGAAAAGTCCCCATCTGCCGGTGGTTCCGTTCTCCTTCTTGCGCAGTGTGATGTCGATAACTTTCTTCAGGCTGCTGCATCCCTTCATCACTTCTGCGTTCTGGCACACCTTGATGGTTTCAATCTCCCGAGCCTTGAAATGGTGGAGGAAGGTGGCGTAATCGAGTCCGTATTCCTGGTTGTCGATACGGATGACGAACTTGCCGTAGAGGTTGGCGAAGGGATCTCCGCCGATGATATTGTTGCCGTCGAGAGAGATGACTTCCGGGCACATCATGAGCACATCGAGGAGTGATTCTTCGCCGGTGAGTTCCATTTCAGGAACATGCATGATGTATCTGTCGCCGATATGTTCAATCGGAGCGGCCTGTGTCTGGTAAGTAGTGCTGGCCATCGCGAGTGCGATGATGAGCAGGCTTTTCTTCGTACTGTTGTTTATCTTCATTTTTTCTAATTTATATTATTGGTAAAAAGGATTGCTTCGTGCCAAATTTACTTGCAAAGATAAGGCAAAAATCGGGGAATAACGAAAAAATGGAGATGTTTTTTATCGTTCAATGCGTAAAAAGGGGTGTCAATACGTAAAAAAGTGGGGAGAGGGGCGAAAAAAGAGGGCTTAAAACTTGCTTGGTATTATTTTTTTTACTATCTTTGCAAAGAACAAAGAAATTTCTAAGAACTATACATATTATATAATAACCCTTAAAAAGATAAGAACTTATGAAGCGACTATTACACATTCAATTCCTATTGGTATTGTTGCTGGCGCTGGGATACTCTCCTCTGCAAGCCAAGCGAATCACACAGTGGCAGGCTCAGCAACAGGCCTACAGCTTCTGGGGAAAGCAGATGCCGCAGAAGGCGAAGGCAAAGAGCCGCACGGCTACTACTGCATCGCCATCGGATGCTTACTATGTATTTAACAACGATGCTGGCGGATTCGTCATTATCGCTGGTGATGATGCCGTAACGCCAGTATTGGGTTATACCTCAACGGGATCATTCGATGCCGAGAATCTGCCTGACGGACTGAAGGACCTGCTGAAGAGCTATGAGCGCCAGATTGCGGCGCTGGGCGACAGCTATCAGGCGAACCAGACTGCTACAAGAGCTGCATTTACAGGCGAAAAACTGCTCAATACCGCAAAATGGAACCAGAATGCTCCATTCAACAAGTATACGCCAAACAACTATGTAACAGGCTGTGTAGCAACGGCTGGAGCCATCGTAATGAAGCACCACGGATATCCTGCCAAGGGTACCGGAAGCCATTCCTATACCTGGAACGGCAAGACTATCTCTGCTGATTTTGAGCACAACTATGACTGGGCAAGCATGCCAGCCGAATATGACGGCACCAACGATGCCGCCTTCGACGGCGTGGCAAGACTGATGGCAGACCTCGGTGTGGCAGTGGAGATGAAGTATAATAAGACAGGAAGCGGTGCGTATATCGGCGACCTGGTAACCGCCCTGCAGAAGTACTACGGCTACAGCAAGCTTTCGCATCTGATGGCAATAGAAGATGTGGGTGCAGAGGCATGGAACGGCAGACTGCGCGACGAGATTGATGCCAACCGCCCTGTGCTCTATGCTGCTTCTGACCCTAATACTGGTGGCGGTCATGCCTTCGTTATAGATGGATACAAGGACGAAAGCTTCAGCGTAAACTGGGGCTGGGGTGGCTTATGTGACGGTTTCTACAAGATTGGAGCCCTGAATCCGGAAAGCGCAGGAAAGCCAACTGGTGATCAGTATAATGTAGGTCAATCAGCAGTATTCGGCATGCAGCCTTCTGACGGTACGGAGAAAGTATCTACCATGGGATTCCTGAAAGTTACCGGAGAATTGCAGACATTGAATATGAATGTTACCGATGTGAAGAAGGGGCAGAGATGTACCTTCTTTTCTGCAACAATCGGCAATTCGGGAGATCACAGCTTTACCGGAGAGATTGTTGTAGCTCTTATGAATGCTAAGGGCGAGATGCGGGAGATCGTATCACCTTGGCCTTTGAAATTGGAAAATTTTAGAGTTAATAGTTACTATTCTTCTTATCCATTTGTTATTCTGAGTAAAGTGGATGCAGAACCGGGTGATTATCTGGCTGTTGTGGCGAAGGAAGAAGGCTCAGAAGAGTATATAGAACTGTATGACCCGAACTTCGAGAGAATGCGTCTGCCGGCAACCGGATATGAGCCTCTCACATTTGAGGTCAGGACAAAAATAGGTGAAGGAGCTAATTTCAAGCAGGCTGAACCTGTTTATGCCTATAATGGTAAACCTGTCATCGGGTCTAATTATAATTATAGCCTGACGATGGATGAAGGTGTATCAAAGTTTGTAACATTGGATGGCGAACTGATTGATGATAACAGTACAGAGAAAGCCAATTCTTTCATAGGCGTTAAGCCGGTTTATGACCTCGAGGTTAAGACTTATCGCGACTATCAGGAGAAGGAACTGGTGGTAAATCTGACTGAAGCTGGACAGCTGAAGCAAGCACTTTCCAAAGAAAATCCTGACTATTTTGTATACAGAAATATCAAGGTGAACGGCGAGATTGACAAGCGCGACTTTGATGAGCTGGCAAGCCATTATTTCAAGAGCATCGACCTGAGCGGAGCAAAGGTAGTGGCTTATGATGGCTACAAGGCTGATATGGTTCCTGACTATGCATTTAACAGAGATGCTTATCTGGAGAGTTTCAAGATGCCAGCTGGTGTCAAGGAGTTAGGCTCCAGCGCCTTTAGGTCTACCAATCTGAAGGAGATTGATTTGCCTGAGACGATAGAGGAATTCGGCCGCAATACATTCAATGCCTGCTTCAAACTGACAGATGTATATATGCGTCATAAAGAGGCTCCTTACTGGATAAGCTGGTGTGTATTTGCTGGCAAGAGCAGTAAGTTGTATCGCACGCTGCATCTCTATCCGGGCAGCAAGGCGAAGTATGATGCTCATCAGTATACCAAGAACTGGATTAAATACTTTGATAATGTGGTAGAGGACCTGGAGCCTACCGGCATCCATTCAGTAACATTGGATAAAAAGCCAGCCAATGCTGCCATTTACGACCTGAACGGCCGCCGCATAACTGAGGCAATGAAGAAAGGTGTATACATCAAGAATGGCAAGAAAATTAGCGCGAAGTAATGTTGAATGTTGAGTGTTGAATGTTGAATGTTGAGTGTTGAATATTACAATTAAAAGATAGGAATCCCCTGGTGCTTTCTGTGGCATCAGGGGATTTTTTTTCGCTTAATACGTAAAAAGAGGGGGCAATACATAAAAAATGAGGGTAGGGACGAAAAAAAGTGCGAAAAAACTTGTTTGGTACGAATATTTTTCTTATATTTGCAGCAGAACAAAGTATTTAAAAAACTACAGAAGCCCGATATTCAGGCTGGGCTTATTCAGGTGGATTTATACAAGTGAACTTATATCAGGATATATATTAGGATATATAGAGGATATTTAGTAAATTATTAAACAACAAGAACTAATGAAACGAAAATTACACTTTAAAAACATATTGGCATTGTTGCTGCTGCTGGCATATTCTCCTTCGGAGGCTAAGCGGATAACTCAATGGCAGGCACAGCAGCAGGCTTACAGCTTCTGGGGAAAACAGATGCCGCAGAAAGCTAGAGCCAAGAGCCGCACGGCTAATACCGCATCGCGCTCTGATGCTTATTATGTTTTCAACAATGACGCAGGCGGATTCGTCATTATAGCAGGTGACGACGCAGTAGCGCCAGTTTTGGGGTATACCTCAACAGGAACATTTGATGCAGGAAATCTGCCCGACGGACTGAAGGACCTGCTCAAGAGTTATGAACGGCAGATAGCAGCGCTGGCTAACAGTAATCAGGCGAACCAGACTGCCACAAGAACCGGTTTCAGCGGCGAAAAGCTGCTCAATACCGCGAAATGGGACCAGATGGCTCCTTTCAACAAGTACACGCCAAACAAATATCCGGTTGGCTGTGCGGCAACGGCTGGTGCCATCGTGATGCAGTATCACGGTTATCCTGCCAAGGGTACCGGAAGCCATTCCTATAAATGGGACGGCAAGACCCTGACTGCCCAATTCGAGCACGAATATGATTGGGCAAACATGCCTGTGCGATATGACGGAACCAACGCTGCAGACTTCGACGGCGTGGCAAGGCTCATGTCAGACCTCGGTGTGGCTGTGGATATGCAGTATACTGAAGACGGTAGCGGTTCGTATATAAGCGATCTGGTGGCCGCCATGCAGAAGTATTTCGGCTACAGCAAGATTTCGCATCAGATGTCAATAGAAGCTGGGAGCGCAGAGGAATGGAACGAAAAGTTGCGCGGAGAGATTGATGCCAACCGTCCTGTGCTCTATGCTGCATTCGACTCTATTGGTGGCGGTCATGCCTTCGTGATAGATGGTTATAAGGACGATAGCTTCAGCGTAAACTGGGGCTGGGGCGGTCTTTGCAACGGGTTCTACCATATAGGAGCCCTCAATCCGCAAAACGAAGAAGGAAAGCCAGTTGCCAGTCGGTATAACGTTGGTCAGATGGCAGTATTCGGCATGGAGCCATCTGACGGAAAGGAAAAAATCTCTGATATGAGATTCACGAAGATGACTGACTATCTTCAGGAAATGAATATGAATGTTACTGATGTGAAGAAGGGACAGAAATGTATCGTCTTTTCAGTACCAATCAAAAATGAAGGAAAACAGAACTTTGACGGAGTACTTGCCATGGCTCTGATGAATGCTAAGGGCGAGATTCGGGAGATTATATCATCCAGCACCAAGACGGTTAAAGATTTTGGACGGGGCTACATCTATCCTAAATTGGTCTTTACGGTTCTGAGTACTGTAGATGCAGAACCGGGTGATTATCTGGCTGTTGTGGCTAAGAGAAATGGCTCGGAGGAGTATATGGAACTGTATGGTCAGGACTTTGAGAGACTGCGTCTGCCGGCAACCGGATACGAACCTCGCACATTTGAGGTGAGAACCAAAATAGGAGAAGGTGTAACATTCGAGGAAGCAGGAAGCCAGTATAATCCTTCCCGCAATTTCTATAATGGCAAACCTGTCATCGGCTCCACTTATTACTATTCTCTGACGGTGGATGAAGGCGTATCAAAGTATTATGCACTGGTGGATGGTAAATTGGCTGAAAACATCGTGTTTGGTGCTGGAAGCGTGAACAGCGTAAGAGGTCTTGAACCGGTTTATGAACTCGAGGTAAGGACTTACCGCAACCTGGAGTCTACCGGCATCCATTCTGTAACATCGGATCAGGAGACCGGAAATGCTGCCATTTATGACCTGAGCGGCCGCCGCATTACGGGGGCTATGAAGAAGGGTATATACATCAAGAATGGCAAGAAATTCTGCGTTACGAAAAGAGGAGGGTGATGAGCGGGATGGTGATGATGCTGCCAACCGTGGTGATGAACGTCATCTCGGTGATGAGCGAAGGATTGCGGCCGTATTTCAGACAGAACATCGTGCCGAAACTCGCTACGGGCATCGCAATGACAACCGTATTGATATTGTTGACCAAATCGCTTACACCACATACCTTGAACAGAAAATAGATGCTCAGCGGTACTACGCAAAGGCGCAGAAAAGAGGCGAGGTATACCTTCGGACTGCCGATAATCTCCTTCACCGGCAACTTCGCCATCGAGGAACCGATAATCATCAGAGCCGCCGGTACCGTGACATTGCCCACCATCGTTACCGGACGCGCAATGATATCAGGCGTATGTACCCCGAAGGCTACCAGGAGGGCGGCTACGAAGGCGGCAAGAAGAGCCGGAGAGAACAGTACCTTAGGATTGAACTGCTTGACGCTGTACTCGCCCTTGATGAGCATGACACCTGCCGTAAAAATAAAAAAGGTGTTCGGCATGTTGAGCAAGGCGGCATAAAAAATGGCCTTCGGACCGAATATGCTCGAAACGATAGGGTAGCCGATGAAACCTACGTTGGCAAACATCAGCGCAAAACCTATCATGCCCTGGTCGTCATGATTGCGCGTGATGAGACGCGGTACCCAGAAACCGAATACCAGCAAAAGGATGTAGGTAAGGAAACCTACGCCCAGGAGGGGAAGGATGAGCGTGCGGTCGGGCAGCTCATCGCCCATTACTGACGAGAGCACCAGCAGGGGACAGGTGATATCTACCACCATGCTGGATAGCTTCTTGTCAAACTTGTCGCCCATATATCCCAACTTGCAGGCGACGTAACCTAAAATCACGATGATGAAAAGTATCACCATCACTTCCAAATTCTCCATTTATCCTGAAAATCTATACCTTATATATATATGTATGCCGGAATCCCGATATTCTCTCGGAATTTCCGGCAAAAAATGGTTTAATCGATAAATCGCCTGGTAATATCTCCGTAGTTCTCGATGCGGCGGTCGCGGAGGAATGGCCACCAGCGGCGCACATTCTCGCTGTGCTTCAGGTCGATATCTACCACCAGGCTCTCTTCTTCCTGATCGCTGGCGCGGTAGTGGAGCTCGCCCTGAGGACCGGCTACGAAACTGCTGCCCCAGAACTGGATGCCTTCGGTCTGACCGCTAGAATCGGGCTCGAAACCTACGCGGTTTACGGCGATGACCGGCAATCCGTTGGCTACGGCATGGCCTCGCATCACGGTAGTCCACGCCTCGCGCTGGCGCTGCTGCTCCTCCTCGGTATCATAGGTAGCGTAGCCTATGGCGGTAGGATAGATGAGCATTTCGGCTCCCTGCAGCGCCATCAAGCGGGCTGCTTCGGGATACCACTGGTCCCAGCAAACCAGCACGCCGAGCTTGCCAACAGAGGTCTGGATAGGGTGGAAACCGAGGTCGCCCGGTGTGAAATAGAACTTCTCGTAATAGGCAGGATCGTCGGGGATGTGCATCTTGCGGTATTTTCCGGCTATGCTTCCATCCTTCTCCATCACTACCGCCGTATTGTGGTAGAGCCCCGGAGCGCGGCGCTCGAAGAGGGAGGTGACGATGACGACGCCGAGATCCTTGGCAAGCTTGCCGTAGAAATCGGTCGAAGGGCCCGGAATAGGCTCTGCCAGGTCGAAGAGGTCAACATCCTCTACCTGACAGAAATAGAGGGAGTTATGAAGCTCCTGAAGCACGATGAGCTCTGCGCCGCGATGGGCGAGGTCGATGATGCCTTCTGCCAGGCGCTGCTTGTTGTTGGCGATATCTGCCGTATTATGAAGTTGTAATAAACCGACTTTCATTTTTTGCTTTTAATGTTAAATGTTGAATGTTAAATGTGGAATGTTGAGTCTCTGAGGGCTCCCTCAGGCAACTGCATGGTGATGCAGTGGATGCTGCCATGCTGGCGGATGATGGTCTGCGAATCTACACCGATGATTTCGCGGTCGGGGAAGGCGAGCTGAATCTGCTTGCGTGCCTCCTCGTCCTTTTCCGGCTGATTGTAGGTGGGATAAATCACAGCCTTGTTGAGTATCAGGAAGTTGGCATAGGTGGCTGGCAGGCGGTCGCCCTCGCTCTCCGGGTTGGTGGTGAGGCAGTCGCCCTCATCATAGATAGGGTCGGGCATCGGCAGTTTGAGCAAGCGGTAAGGGTATCCCTCCCAGGTGAAGAGGCCCTTGAGCTGCTTCTCCAGCGCCTGGAAGTCTTCATACTGCTCATCTTCCGGATTATCGCAGCCTACATATAATAAGGTGTCGTGTGGAGCCACTCTCACGATGGTGTCGATGTGGCCGTCGGTATCATCGCCTATCAGATTGCCGTGATCCAGCCAGACGACTCTCTTGAGCTGGAAGAAAGTCTGCAGCAGATGGTCGATGCTGTCGTGGTCGAGCGGCTGGTTGCGGTGAGGCGCCAGCAGGCACTGAGAGGTGGTGAAGAGTGTACCCTTTCCGTCACTCTCGATGCTGCCTCCTTCGAGCACGAAGCCCTGGTGGTTCTCTATATCGGCATTGAAGGCTGCCTGATAGTATAGTTGCAGGGTGATGGCATTATCCTTCTCCCATCTGAACTTTTCGCCCCAGCCGTTGAACTTGAAGTCGAGTATGCGGTAAGGCACCATCCAGGTGTTCTGCTTTTTGCGCAGCACCATCGTGAGGGGGCCGTGGTCGCGCACCCAGGTATCATTACTTTCCACCTCGTAGAGCAGCACGCGGCTCATCTGTTCGGCAGAGAGCTTTTTCTTGAGCTGGTATCGGGTGGCAGGCACATCGGGTGTAGCCACAAGCAGCTGCTCGTAGCGCGTGATGATATCTGCCAGTTCGAGATAAGTATCTGTAATTTCAGGCAGATACGGCTTCCAGTCGGTGCCGGCATGTGGCCAGGTGAGCATGATGGCGCTCTGTGGCTCCCATTCGGCAGGGAGTGCGAAATCGCAGGGTAATGTAGATTGATGCATAAGCTATACTATTTTTATGATACGATGTTCTATACCAATTTATTATACTCTGTTCTTCATCGGGAACCTTTCCTTGGGGACGGGCTCCGTTCTGCTTTTATGAAGTATGCTTGCAAAATTAATAAAAAATCTACAACTATCGGCTGTTTTTGTGAAATATTTTGCGCAAAAGCGAAACTTTATATTAAAAAAGATTAAACGGAGGGCTGTATGGAGATAAAATCGGGGAAAAATGAGTAACTTTGCAGTCTAAAAATAAAATATTGAATAGGAGCGTGAAAATAAAACAGGTAGTTGATGCCCTTGAACATTACGCGCCTCTGCCCTTGCAGGAAGGATATGATAATGCCGGCCTGCAAGTTGGATTGACAGAGGCGGTAGAAATGTCAGGGGCATTGTTGTGTCTTGACGTTACTGAAGCCGTGGTAGACGAGGCTATCCAGAAGGGATGTAACCTCATCGTGAGCCATCATCCGCTGATATTCCGCAAACTGGCGAGAATCTCGGACGAGAACTACGTGCAGCGTACCGTGCGCAAGGCGATTAAGAATGATATTACCATCGTGGCGATGCATACCAACATGGATGCGGCTGCGGGCGGCGTGAACTTCAAGATTGCCGAGAAACTGGGACTGCGAAACGTGCAGTTCTTTGCTGGCGAGAAGGAAGTGGACGGCGTGAAAGGCGGCGAGGGCGTCATCGGAGAGGTGGCTGAGGACCTGGCAGCCGACGACTTGGTGCTGATGCTCAAGGAGCGGTTTGGCGTGGAGTGCGTGCAGTGTAACCAGTTGCTTCGCCGGCCTATCAGGAAGGTGGCTCTCTGCGGTGGATCGGGTGCTTTCTTGCTCGACGCAGCCATCAAGGCAGGTGCCGATGCCTTCATCACGGGCGAGATGAGCTATCACGAGTATTTCGGCCACGAGCAGGAGATTCAGATTTGCGTCATCGGCCACTATCAGAGTGAGCAGTTTACGGGCGAAATCTTCCGCAGCATCATCCAGGAGAATTTCCCTGATGCCAAATGCTGCATCTCGGAGATAAATACGAATCCGATATTGTATTTATAGGTTGGAAGGGCGCAAGCCTCATTCAACATTCAACATTTAACATTCAACATTAAAAAAAATAAAGTTATGGCAAAGAAAGATCCTACAGATTTGACAGTGGAAGAGAAGTTGAAGGCTCTCTATCAGCTTCAGACCACCTTGTCTGCAATTGATGAAAAGCGTGCGTTGAGAGGTGAGTTGCCTCTCGAAGTTCAGGATTTGGAAGACGATATTGCTGGTCTTACCACCCGTATCGAGAAAATCCAGACCGATATTGAGCAGTTTGACCGCGCCATCGATCAGAAGCAGCACGAGATTGAGGAGGCTCAGGCTAGCGTGGAGCGTTATAAGAAGCAGCTCGAAATGGTTAGCAACAACCGCGAGTATGATACTTTGAGCAAGGAAATCGAGTTCCAGGAGCTGGAAATCGAACTTTGCAGCAAGAAGATCCGCGAGGCGCAGCAGACAATCAACGAGCGCCTGTACGACCTTCACAAGGCTGAGGACCAGAAGGCAGACCGCGAGAAGGGCTTGGTAATGAAGCGTTCTGAGCTTGAGTCAATCATGGCTGAAACCCGTGAGGAAGAGGAGAATTTGAAGGAGAAGGCATTCGAGCTCGAGAAGAAGATTGAGCCACGTTTGCTCCAGAGCTTCAAGCGCATCCGTAATGGTGCCCGCAACGGTTTGGGTATCGTTTACGTGCAGCGTGACGCATGTGGCGGTTGCTTCAACAAGATTCCACCTCAGCGCCAGCTCGATATCAAGATGCACAAGAAGATTATCCCTTGTGAGTATTGTGGCCGTATCCTCATCGACCCAGAATTGGCTGGTGTTAAGATTGAGTCTCCTAAGAGCGAGGAGAAGCCAAAGCGCAAGCGCGCTATCCGCAAGAGAAAGACTGAGGATGAGGATTAATTCTTCCTCCCTTTCCCGCTCTTTTCGGATGATTGTCTTCTGAAAAAGATACGATAAGATACAATGAAGGCTCGCCAAAATTGCTTGGCGAGCCTTTATTTTTTTCGTTTTCAGGCAGCTGAGACTGCTTTCAGGCTGCTAAAACCTTTTCAGGCTGCTGAGACATTTGTCTTAACTCCTTAACTCCTTAACTCCTTAACTCCTAATCAGAAATCTAGAGCCCTCTAGCCTTGTAAATGCGGTCTTTGGCGTCGTTGATTTCCTGGAATTTCTTCTCGGCTGCACGGCGCACATCTTCGCCCAGTGCTGCTACCTTGTCAGGATGATGCTTGAGCGCCATCTTGCGGTATGCGGCCTTTACCTCATCGTTTGAGGCGTCAGGACTGATGCCCAGAACACGGTAGGCATCATCCAGACTGCCTGCTGAAGAAGCCCCGCTCTCCAGGTTCAGCATCTGGTCTACATCCTCGGCAGAAAGACCCATGTGGATGGCCATCTCCTTGAGCGCCTGAACCTCCTGAGAATTCACAACTCCATCAGCCTTGGCTATCATGACGAGGAAATTGAGCAACTGCAGGCGCTGCTCATACATCATGTTGGCACGTATCTGGTGGCAGCTGTCCTGTATCACCGAACGGTACTGCTGCATGCCCATCCGCTTCTGCTGCTCGAAGAGCTTGAGGAGGATTTCCTCGCCCTGCTGCTTGGCTGCCTCGCCGAAATTCTGACGCAGGAAACGGCGCACCATCTCCATCTCAGAATGCATGATCTTGCCATCTGCATTGATGATATAGGAACTGAGCACCAGCAGCGAGAACATGAAGGAGTTTCGCTCTCCCTCATAGCTCTGCTGGCGGCCGTAGCTCTGGCTGCCGAAGCCCTGGCTACTGTAGCTCTGCTGACCGCTGTAGGCATCGTAGGCGTTGTTGTAATGGTGGTCGCCGTCGCGGTTTACCGCATCCAGTCCGTGCTCAAAGAGCGAACCGAGGGCATAACCTGCCAGGGCTCCCAGCGGACCGGCTGTGATGAAACCGAGCACACCACCAATCCATTTACCTGCTGCCATCTTTTAGTTGTTGAAATAGTAGAGGAAAGAAGCGATGCCTGAGAGGGCTGGCTTGCGCTGACCTTCTATTTCGATGTCAAACTTGATGCTGGTCTTGCAGATGCCACGGATGTTCTGGATGTCGTGGAGAGTGGCTACCAGGCGCACGCGTGAACCGGTGATGACTGGCTGGCCGAACTTCATCTTGTCCATACCGTAGTTTACGAGCATCTTGAGGTTGTTAACCTCGATAATCTGCTGCCAGAGGTAAGGGAGTACAGAGAGGGTGAGATAACCGTGAGCGATGGTGCTGTGGTAAGGGCTCTCTACCTTGGCGCGCTCTACGTCTACGTGGATCCACTGTGGGTCGAGTGTAGCGTCTGCGAACTTGTTGATACGGTCCTGGTCAATCTGCAACCAGTCTGATTCTCCTAACTTCTCACCGAGGTGAGATGCAAATTCCTCGTAGGAATTGATTACTAATTTTGCCATTTTTATCTATTTAATAATTTGTTATTTTCTGTTTTCCGTCTTCAGCTTTTAACTATTAACTATAAACTATTAACTATTAACTTTCAACTGTTAACTATTAACTATTAACTCAAATCAGTCTCTTCTGAAAATATCGCGGGTGTAAACCTTCTCTTCCACATCATCCAGGCATTTGTCATACCGGTTGGCGATGATGGCCTGGCTCTGCTGCTTGAAGGCATCCAGGTTGTTTACGATGCGGCTTCCGAAGAAGGTGGTTCCGTCTTTCAGCGTAGGCTCGTAGATGATGACCTGCGCGCCCTTTGCCTTGATGCGCTTCATCACACCCTGTATGCTGCTCTGGCGGAAGTTGTCGCTGTTGCTCTTCATCGTGAGGCGGTATACGCCGATGGTGCAAGGCTTCTCTTCCTCCTCGCTGAAGTTGTTCTGGTTGGCATAATCGTAGTAGCCAGCCATGTTCAGCACGCGGTCGGCGATGAAATCCTTGCGGGTGCGGTTGCTCTCCACAATCGCCTGAATCAGGTTCTCAGGCACATCGGCATAGTTGGCGAGCAGCTGCTTGGTATCTTTCGGCAGACAGTAGCCGCCGTATCCGAAGGAAGGATTGTTGTAGAAGGTGCCGATGCGAGGGTCCAGACCCACTCCGTCGATAATCGCCTTGGTGTCGAGGCCCTTCATTTCGGCGTAGGTATCCAACTCGTTGAAGTAGCTCACGCGCAGGGCGAGGTAGGTGTTGGCGAAGAGTTTCACGGCTTCTGCCTCGGTAAGTCCCATGAACAGGGTTTCTATGTCTTGCTTGATGGCTCCCTCTTTCAGCAGTTCTGCAAAGGTGCGGGCTGCCTGGTCCAGTCGCTCGTCACCATTCGGCCTGCCCACGATGATGCGGCTCGGGTAGAGGTTGTCGTAGAGTGCCTTGCTCTCGCGCAGGAATTCGGGCGCGAAGATGATGTTCTTGCTGCCCGTCTTCTGGCGGATGCTTTCGGTGTAGCCTACCGGAATGGTGCTCTTGATGACCATGATGGCATCGGGATTCACCTGCATCACCAGACGGATGACTTCTTCTACGTGCGAGGTGTCGAAGTAGTTTTTCACCGGATCATAGTTGGTTGGTGTGGCAATCACTACGAAGTCGGCATCCTTATAGGCTTCTTCTCCATCGGTTGTGGCTTTGAGGTTGAGTTCCTTTTCAGCCAGATATTTCTCTATGTATTCGTCCTGGATAGGCGAGCGGCGCGAGTTGATGAGCTCCACCTTTTCGGGTATCACGTCTACTGCCACCACCTCATGATGCTGGCTCAGCAGGGTAGCGATGCTCAGACCTACATATCCTGTTCCGGCTACGGCGATTTTTATCTTTTTATTCTCCATTTCTTTCTGTTCTTTTAAGATGGACTGCCTGCTGGCAATCTATACCTTATATATATATTAGATGCAAAGATAGTATAAAAGGAGGAGACTACAAAATGAAAATGGGTTTTTTATCAAAAAATAACGCGAGAAGGGGGATGGGAGAGAAAGAGGTGCCCCCAAAAGGAGAGCAAAAGGAAGCAGAAAAAAGACCTCCAAAATTCGCGAATTCTAAAACGAATGGGCGGTTGGCCAGAAATTCGCAAATTTTGAAGGCTGGAGAAAGGGAAGAAACAGATGCAAGCAGCACGCCCTGAAAGGGCAGAAGCTCCTAGCCCAGGGCATCGCCCTGGGTAATTACGGACGCAACCTTGTCGCCCTGTAAGGGCAAAAGCTTTAAAAAATCCAGGCATTCCTGCACCCTTATAATGTCAATAAATCGGAATAATCGGGAATGGTCTCTAAAAATACATATTTTTTACTTTCATAATCCATCTTGCAGATGTAATGCTCCAGCCCGTTGCTCACCACCAGAAAGTCGACATGGAGCAGAAGATTGTAGACCGAAATCTGGTCGAACACTTTCTGCGTGATGGGGATGTGAGGGGCTTTGTACTCGATAATCATGCGGGGCTGCAGCTCACGGGAGTAGAGCACACTATCGGCGCGCAGCACCTTGTCGCCACATTTCAGCTGGATTTCGTTGGCGAGCAGCGAGGCTGGATACCCCTTGTGCTCGATGAGAAAATGAACGAAATGCTGGCGCACCCACTCTTCGGGAGTGAGCGTGATGAACTTCCGGCGCAGCACATCCAGTATCTGGGGATGCTGTTTTGAACCCGAAATCTTAATGTCGAAAGATGGCAAATTTAAGCGAATCATTTTTCTATACCTTATTATATATAGGAGTTATATTTCTTTCTTTTCTGTTTTCGATATGGTTTCTTTTCTTCTTTTAACCATATCTCTTTTTCAAAAACTACCTATTTTATATAGGCAGTTCAATTTATTTTTTGTAACTTTGCAGTCGAAGTGCAGCTGAAAACTGCACCTCAGAAAACTGCGAACCTGGAGGCGGAGCAAATGCTTGTCCGCACCCCCGGAGTTTGCTGGGTGCAAAGTTACAAAAAATAATCCAATGGTAGAAAAGAAAAGTGCAATAAGTTACGAGTCAATCATGAAAGATTTGAAGGCTCGGAAGTATTCGCCCGTCTATGTTCTGATGGGCGAGGAACCTTTTTATATAGATAAGATCTGCGACTACATTTCAGAAAATGTGCTCCAGCCCGAGGAGCGTGATTTCAACCAGACGGTAGTTTTCGGAGCAGATGTTACGGGTGCGCAAGTGGCAGATTTGTGCAAGGGCTACCCGATGATGTCGGAGTATAGAGTGGTGGTTGTGAAAGAGGCTCAGAATTTGCGGAATTTGGAAGCACTCGAGAAGTACCTCGAAAATCCGGTAAAAACAACCATCCTTGTTTTCTGTCATAAAAACGGCAAGCTCGACAGTCGTAAAAAGTTTTCTGCCCTCGCTGTCAAGGCGGGTGTGGTTTTTGAAAGCAAGAAGCTCTACGACCGCAATCTGCCGGGCTTCATCGAGACATATCTCAAGACCCGAAAGGCAACCATAGAACCCAAAGCTACCCAGATGGTGGCTGATCATGTGGGAGCAGATTTGCATCGACTCACTTCCGAGCTCGACAAGCTGCTCATTTCTCTTCCTGAGAACGACCGGCGTGTTACTCCGGAGATTGTGGAGCGAGAAATAGGGGTGAGCAAAGACTTCAATGCCTTCGAGCTGAGAAGTGCCATCATCAGCCGCGATGTGTTCAAGGCAAATCAGATAATAAATTATTTTGACAGCAATCCGAAGAGTGGTTCTCTCTTCACGCTTCTCCCGATGCTCTTTACTTATTTCCAAAACCTGATGATTGCTTATTATGCACCCAACAGGCAGAACGAAAATGAGCTCGCAAAATTCCTGGATTTGCGCGGAGCTTGGGCGGCGCGCGAATATATTACAGGAATGAGGAACTATACGGGCGTGAAAGTGATGGCGATTATTGAGAAGTTTAAGGAGGTGGATGCGAAGATAAAGGGACTGGATAATCCATCCACTCCGGTGGGTGAACTGATGAAAGAACTCATCTTTTTTATCCTTCACTGATGCTAAAGAGCGAGGTGGGGGAGAGTAGGCGAGCTTCTGCTGAGAGTTTTCTTTTGGCAGGAGCTCGTTTCCGTTTTCGGCCTTCTTTGCCGCCTGTTTCCAGAAAGCAGCCAACTAGCGTTTAGCATTATAAATTTGCCCAAAATAGGGGATTTTCAGCTCTTTTTGGGGCGCTTATCTGGGCTTATTTTGGGCGATTTTTGGGCAAAAATGGGGTATTTAAGCGATTTTTCGAGCTAGATGCCCATTTTTCGGTTTCGCCTGAAAATAGACTTAACTTTATTGGTTATCAGTAACTTAGCTAATTTAACCCTCTTCATTACTCGCGAATTTGCCCGTTTCCTTGCCGATGGGCTGGAATACGCTAGAAATGGAAAAATTTGCCATTTCCCGTTGTCTGAAATTTGATATTTGCATTTGTTAAGGTTTATGTTTCCTAAGTTTATATTTTTAAATTCATAAATTAAAATGGGTGATTTTGATTTATAAACATAAATACAAGAAAACTAAATACACGAATTTATGTTTTATATTTATAAAAATAAAGGTAAAACAGAGTGTTTATGGTTGTGAATGAATAAATATTCACGCTGTATTTTGAATTTGTAAGTGTCGAAAACTCAGTTAGTTATGTGCTTTAGTTGTTTTATAAACCATAGATTTTTACATAGGTGTGGGGTAAATATTGCATAAATCGCTCTATATGCCTTTATTTAGGTGGTTTATGGTATGAATAACCAGTGATTTAGCCTAAATCTATAAAGAAAAGGTTCGTCATATATTTTGATTGATAGGTTTATATTTATAAAGTTAAACCTAAAAACCGGATGGTGAAGTGAGTGTGATTTAAATTTATAAATAGAAACCTAAAGTTTAAAAATCTAAATTTATTCAGAAATGTTTGGTTATTCTAAATTTTTGCTTTATCTTTGTAAAATCAACCGAAAAAGGGCCCAAAAGTGGCTTGTTCGGAAATAAAACATCGTATCAGTAGAAAAATGAACGCTAAAATTTTTAGAGCATGAAAGATAGAATCAGACAGCTGATGGAGGACCAGCACCTCACTCAGCAAAACTTCGCTCAGATGATCGGAATCTCGACCGCTACACTGAGCAATATTTTCAACGGGAAGACCAATCCTTCGCTTAGCATTGTGGATGGCATCCATAAGAGTTTTCCTCAGGTAAACGTTTATTGGGTACTCTACGGTACTCCTCCTATGTATCAGAACCAGGCTTCCCAGGGTGGCAGCGAAGAGGGTGCTGCAGACATGTATCAGGGTCTTACGGATGGAGCAGCCGGTGGTGCTGAGGGGATGAAGCAGGGCAGTCAGCCTTCTGGAGCCGCCTCTGCCGAGCCTATGCTTGATTTTGGAGCCGAAGGAGCTGCAGCCTCCCCTACTTCTCCTTCGCTCTTTGACCAGCCTCAAACGCAAGGTGTAAACCGTACACCTAAAAATATCGCCCAAACAGCAGTAAAATATGTAGACAAACCGCAGAGAAAGATTACCGAAATCCGTATTTTCTACGATGATCAGACCTGGGAAACCTTCGTTCCTAAGAAATAAAGTAGGGATTGGAGAACCCTAAAACGATCACATAGGATCGGCGATAAAGAAAAAATATCTCTTTTCTTTTCGTAAATTCGGATTTTTGATGTACCTTTGCATCGTAGAAACGTAGGTGGGCGTAACCGGAAGCTACGCGTACCTATTTTATAATATACGTACATTATATAATAAGCATATTAAAAATTAGCAATAAGATGAAAAAATATGTTCTCGACCTCAAGGTGGTTTCTGTAGAGGCGCTTAGCGATAAGCATGTTTTGATTAAGCTTACCGATGAGAAACCTTTGCCTGAAATCTTGCCTGGCCAATTCGTAGAAGTAAGAGTAGACCATTCGCCTACTACCATGCTTCGCCGTCCTATCTCCATCAATTTCGTGGATCGTGAAAATAATCAGCTCTGGCTGCTCGTAGCAATGGTGGGCGACGGTACTCGTCAGCTCGGACAGCTCAAGGAGGGCGATGTGCTCAACTGTATGCTGCCTCTCGGCAACGGCTTCACCATGCCTACCGAGAAGAGCCAGAAATATCTGCTCGTAGGTGGTGGCGTAGGGGTGGCTCCGCTCCTCTATTTCGGAAAACTTATCAAGGATTTCGGGGCTGAAGTTACCTTCCTGCTGGGTGCACGCAAGGCTACAGATCTGCTCGAACTGGATGAGTTTGCCAAGATCGGAAAGGTATGCATCACTACCGAGGATGGCTCGGCTGGTGAGGTAGGTTTCGTTACCAACCACTCTGTTTTGGAGAACGAGAAGTTTGATATGATTTCTACCTGCGGACCTAAGCCGATGATGGTGAGCGTGGCTCGCTTTGCCAAGAAGGCTGGCGTGGAGTGTGAGGTTTCTCTTGAGAACAAGATGGCGTGCGGCGTGGGTGCCTGCCTCTGCTGCGTAGAGAAAACTACCGAGGGTAACCAGTGCGTCTGCAAGGATGGACCTGTCATCAACATCAAGAAACTTACTTGGGAAATTTAAGTGAAGAGTGGAAAGTGAAGAACGAAGAGTGAAGAATTCTCTTGTCTTTGTTTGTAAAACATTTTTAAGTAAAAACAGAAGATTATGGCTGATTTAAGTGTAAAGATAAAGGATTTGGAGTTGAAGAACCCTGTGATGACTGCATCGGGTACTTTCGGCTACGGATTGGAATTTGCCGATTTCGTTCCTCTGGAGGAGATTGGCGGTATTATCGTGAAGGGCACTACCCTGGAACCGCGCGAGGGAAACGACTATCCGCGTATGGCTGAAACGCCTCAGGGCATGCTCAACTGCGTAGGTTTGCAGAACAAGGGTGTAGAGTATTTCTGCTCTCACATTTATCCTCAGATCAAGGACATTGATACCAATATGATTGTCAATGTGAGCGGACATTCGCCTGAGAGTTATGCCGAGTGTGCGGCGCGCATCAACGAGCTGGATAAGATTCCTGCCATAGAGCTGAACATCTCCTGTCCTAACGTGAAGGATGGCGGCATGGCCTTCGGTGTAACCTGCGAGGGTGCAGCCAGCGTGGTGAAGGCGGTGAGAAAGGTTTATAAGAAGACCCTCATCGTGAAGCTTTCGCCTAATGTTACCAGCATTGCCGACATCGCCCGTGCCGTGGAGGCTGAGGGTGCCGATTCTGTTTCGCTCATCAACACGCTGATGGGTATGGCGGTGGACATTGAGAAGCGCCAGCCTCTCTTGAGCATCCGTACGGGTGGTTTGAGTGGTCCTTGCGTTAAGCCTGTTGCCCTGCGTATGGTTTGGGATGTGGCTCATGCCGTAAACATTCCGGTTGTTGGTCTGGGCGGCATTTCTTCTGCCAAGGATGCCATTGAGTTCCTGATGTGCGGTGCTACGGCCATTGAGATTGGTACAGCCAACTTCATTGATCCTGCGGTTACGAAGAAGGTGAAGGATGGAATCAACGAGTGGCTTGATGCTCACGGATGCAAGAGTGTGACTGAGATTATCGGGGCCATCAAGTAAATTCTCCTTATTATAATAAGGAGTGGCTCATACTTTGACGCCCTGTTTTAGGGCGTCAAGTGGGTTAACTTATTGATATACAACAGAATAACTTTTCGTAAAAATATAAGGTTATGGATTTGAACCAGATAAACCCTGTTCTCTTGCTTGCTACGCTGACGCAGCAGATTGTAGAGCAGGAGAAAGAATTGGCAGAACAGAAGGATTCTGCGGAACACTCGTCTGTAAAAGCCTCTCTGAGCGAGAACCTCCTGAAGCGCGGCAATCTGCTGATGCAGATGGGCGACAAGGATGGTGCCGGAAAGGACATGAAGCGCTACCTGGAGCTGAACCCGGAGAAAGTAGGGGAGCTGACAGGAGAATTCAAGGCTGAAGGTAGAGAACATTGCAGATAAAGGAAGGGGCTTGCCTCACGGATTCCGGTGTTGCGTCTCTCCCTAGCGCCTAGCTTTTGAGTACATTTTTCTGCATTTTTCCGTATTCTGATGATAAAAATCGGGCGAAAATATGTTTTTTAGCATAAAATATAAGGAAAATGAAGAAAAATATATCAAATTGTTTGGCAATATCAAAGAAAAATGTTACTTTTGCAGTCGAGTTGAGATTTTTGCAAGTCGAGACTCGAAATCTGAGCACTACCTGCTCCTTATATAATAAAGAGGTGTAGGAAAGAACTCGGGAAAATCTGAGCACAGATAAGCTTCTTATATAATACAAGGAGAAACGGGCTCGGAAAGAACAAAAGTGAGTAACATATAAAATGTAAAGACAATGAAGAAGTTTAACGCATTCTTTTTTAGCTATTACTTTTACTTTGCAAATAATTGTAAAGCGGGAAGTTGCGTGTAAATTTCAACTTAGGATATTAGATTCTTGAAATCATCGAAACGGTCCCGCTCTTATTGAGTAGGACCGTTTTTCGTAACATTAGACAAGATAAAAGAAACATGAAGAGAATAGCAATTCAAGGAGAGCTGGGATCTTTCCACGACATTACCGCCCACCAGTATTTCGAGGGCGAACAGATTGAAATCATCTGTTGTGCTACCTTCGAAGAGGTGTTCGAAAACATCAAGCGCGACCCTACGGTAGTAGGCATCTGCGCCATTGAAAACACCATTGCGGGCAGCCTGCTCCACAATTACGAACTGCTCCGGCAGAGCGGAACCACCGTGGTAGGCGAACACAAGCTCCATATAGAGCACAGCATCTGCTGTCTGCCAGAAGACGACTGGAGCACCCTGCAGGAGGTTCACTCCCATCCGGTAGCCCTCATGCAGTGCGGCAAGTTCCTAGCCAACCATCCCGACCTCAAGGCGGTGGAGGCAGAAGATACCGCAGGCTCGGCAGCCTATATCGCCCAGCACAAGGTAAGGGGATGGGCAGCCATCTGCTCTTCTTACGCCGCCCACATGTACGGCATGAAGGTGCTGCAGGAAGACATCCACGACAATCCGCACAACTACACCCGATTCCTCGTGGTCTGCAATCCGCAGAAGGCAGCCCTGCTCCGTCCCATCGAAAAGGCCAACAAGGCGAGCATCGTCTTCAGTCTGGCTCACGATAAGGGATCGCTCTCCAAGGTGCTCACCATCCTGAGTTTCTACGACATCAATCTCACCAAGATCCAGTCGCTGCCAAACATCGGACATGAGTGGGAATACCTCTTCTACGTAGACCTCACCTTCGACAACCTGACCCGATACCGCCAGAGCATCGACGCCATTACGCCGCTCGTGAAGAAGATAAAGGTGTTGGGAGAATATGAGGAAAAAGAATAATTTATAGTTAACAGTTTACAGTTAAGAGTTAAAGATAAGAATTATGATACAACCAGCCAATAGAGTAACGGAAATACAGGAATACTACTTCAGCCGCAAGCTGAAGGAAGTGGCTAAGCTTAATGCCGAGGGCAAAGACATCATCAGTCTGGCCATCGGAAGTCCAGACATGCCGCCTTCTAAGCAGACCATTGATAAGCTCTGCGAGGTAGCCAACAATCCAAACGCACACGGATATCAGCCTACGGTGGGCATACCAGAGTTGCGCAAAGCAATGGCTGGTTTCTATAAGCGCTGGTATGATGTAGACCTCGACTGGGTTACAGAAATCCAGCCCCTCATAGGTAGCAAGGAAGGCATTCTGCACGTAACGCTCGCCTTCTGCAACCCTGGCGATGAGGTGCTTATCCCGAACCCGGGATACCCTACCTACACCGCCATCAACAAGATTCTGGGTACCAAGATTACCTACTACGATCTGAGAGAGGATAACGGATGGCAGCCCGATTTCGACGCTCTGGAAAAGATGGACCTGAGCCACGTAAAACTGATGTGGACCAACTATCCTAACATGCCGACAGGCGGTGTGGCAAAGCGCGAAACCTACGAAAAGCTGGTGGCATTCGCCCAGAAGCACAACATCGTGGTGGTAAACGACAACCCATATTCGCTCATCCTCAACGAGCACCCTATGAGCATCATGCAGGTGCCGGGAGCTAAGGACTGCTGCATCGAGTTCAATTCCCTGAGCAAGAGCCACAACATGCCAGGCTGGCGTGTGGCGATGATTTCGAGCAACAAGACCTTCATCTCATGGATTCTGAAGGTGAAGAGCAACATTGACAACGGAAGCTTCCGAGGCATACAGTTGGCAGCTGCCGAGGCGATGTTGAACAACACGGATGAATGGCACCGCGAGAACAACATCCAGAACTACCGCCGCCGCCGCGACATTGCCGAGGAGATCATGAAGGTGCTCGACTGCCAGTTTGACCCTAACCAGGTAGGCATGTTCCTCTGGGGCAAGATACCTGAGAAATATGCCGATGTAGAAGACCTGACAGAGAAGGTGCTGCATGAGGCTCGCGTCTTCATCACCCCTGGCTTCATCTTCGGAACCAACGGCAAGCGTTACATCCGTATCAGCCTCTGTGCCAAGGATGAGAAGATGAAAGAAGCCCTGGAGAGGATCAAGAAAATCTTTTAAAGGTAAAAAAGTAAAAAGGTAAAAAAGAAAAAAGTAAAAAACAAAAAATATACGACTATGGAATTAGAATTAGAACCATTGAATTTTCCTAGTGATCAGGAACGCCCTTGCGTCATTGCCGGCCCTTGCTCGGCAGAGACAGAAGAGCAGGTTATGACTACCGCTAAGCAGTTGGCTGCCAAGGGTTGCCACATGTTCCGCGCCGGTGTATGGAAGCCACGCACCAAACCGGGAGGCTTCGAGGGCAACGGCGAGCAAGCCTTGCCTTGGATGAAGCAGGTGAAGGAAGAAACAGGCATGCTGACAGCTACTGAGGTGGCTACCCCAGAGCATGTAGAGCTCGCACTGAAATATGGAATCGACATTCTGTGGGTAGGCGCACGTACATCTGCCAACCCATTCGCCATGCAGGCACTTGCCGACAGCCTTCAGGGCGTAGACGTGCCTGTGCTCGTTAAGAACCCGGTAAACCCAGACCTCGAGCTTTGGATCGGTGCCCTGCAGCGCATCAACCAGGCAGGCATCAAGAAACTCGGTGCCATCCACCGCGGATTCTCCAGCTTCGATAAGAAGATTTACCGCAACCTTCCTATGTGGCAGATTCCTATTGAGTTGCACCGCCGCATACCACAGTTGCCAATCATCTGCGATCCTAGCCACATCGGCGGCCGACGCGACCTCATCGCCCCTCTCTGCCAGCAGGCAATGGACTTAGGTTTCGATGGACTCATCGTTGAGAGCCACTGCAGCCCAGACGATGCATGGAGCGATGCCAAGCAGCAGGTTACCCCAGAGGTGCTGGATTACATCCTCAGCCTCCTCGTAGTGCGCGATGAGCATTATTCTACAGAGGGTCTGCACCAGCTGCGCGGTCAGATTGACGAGTGCGACAACCAGCTGATGGATCTCCTGGCTAAGCGTATGCGCGTTTGCCGCGAGATTGGTACCTACAAGAAGGAGCACAACATGACCATCGTTCAGACCAACCGTTACAACGAGATTCTCGACAAGCGTGGTGCCCAGGCAGCCCTCTGCGGCATGAGCCCTGAGTTTGCCGCTCAGATTTTCGAGCACATCCATGAGGAGAGTGTCCGTCAGCAGTTGGAAATCCTGAACCAGAAGTAAAAGGAAACTGGCGATGAGAATATTGATTATGGGAGCAGGTAAGATGGGAAGTTTCTTCATCGACCTGCTCAGTTTCGACCACGAGGTGGCGGTTTACGAGAAGGATGCCAAGCGTCTGCGCTTCACCTACAACTGTTACCGCTTCACCAAGATGGAAGAGATAGAGATGTTCAGCCCCGAACTGGTCATCAATGCGGTGACGGTAAAATATACGCTGCCAGCCTTTGAAGAGGTGTTGCCACATCTTTCTCACGACTGCATTATCAGCGACATAGCTTCGGTAAAGACCGGGCTGCAGGAGTTTTACGAGAAGAGCGGTTTCCGCTTCGTGAGTACGCACCCTATGTTTGGTCCAACCTTTGCCAATCTGAACCAGCTTTCAGAGGAGAATGCGGTTATCATCAAGGAGGGTGACTACATGGGCAAGATATTCTTCAAGGACCTCTACCAGAAGTTGGGGTTGAGTCTGCATGAGTATACATTTGATGAGCACGACCAGACGGTGGCCTACTCGCTGAGTATTCCTTTCGTGAGCACCTTTGCCTTTGCGGCAGTGATGAAGCACCAGGATGCTCCGGGCACCACCTTCAAGCGCCACATGCAGATAGCCAAGGGCGTGCTCAACGAAGATGATTACCTGTTGCAGGAAATCCTCTTCAATCCATACACATCGGGTCAGGTGGCACAGATCAGAGAGGAGCTTGCTGAGCTCATCGACATCATCGACCACAAGGATGCGAAGCGTATGAAACTCTTCCTTACCAAGATACGTAATCATGTGAAGGAAGATATTGAGATTAAAGAAAAATAAAATTGTTTTTTCTGAGAGGGCAACCTTAACAATTGCCCTCTCCTCCGTATATTTGCAAGTTTTGCATGTGAATGTAGAACCTTCATAAAAGTATTTATTTTAAGGCCTTGCATGTGAATGTAGGGCTTTTTTTGTAGATAATAAGGAAAAAAGCGGCAAAAATGAAAATATGTAAGGAGGATGGGCGATTTATGAAATATTATTTGTACCTTTGCACCCACAAATCAAAGGATAGATTGTAGAATCAATAAAACAGGAGAGCAGTTCTATTATGAGTGAACAGAAAGAAATGAAAAATATGAAGAATGCTGCAGAGGCACAGACCGCTGGGCAGAATACAACAGAAACAATAGTGAAGCAGACGGAAACTGCCGATGCTGCAAAACAGAATGATGCAGCTGAACAGCAGGCGGATGCTGCTGCCTTCCAGGTAGTGAACGAGGGGTTTTCTACCCGCGAGGCCATTGAGGAGGCTAAACGCTGCCTCCACTGCAAGATTCCGCAGTGCAAGAAGGGATGCCCGATTGGTAACGACATTCCAGATTTCGTACACGAACTTTCTATGGGTAACATGGGTGCAGCGATGAGCATCATCAATGCCAAAAGCAACCTGCCGGCCATCTGTGGCCGTGTATGCCCTCATGAGAAACAGTGTCAGGGCAACTGCGTGCTCGGAAAGAAAGGAAAACCGGTACAGATCGGCAAACTGGAGCAGTTTATTGCCGATTTTGATACCAAGATGAACCTTTCGCGCGAGATGTTGCCACAGAAAACACGTGGCCGTGTGGCAGTCATCGGTTCGGGTCCAGCGGGCTTGACCGTAGCCGGCGATCTGGCGCGTCAGGGCTTCAACGTCACCATTTTCGAGGGCCAGGCTGAGCCGGGAGGCGTGTTGATGTACGGTATTCCTGAGTATCGCTTGCCTAAGTCGGTAGTGCGCGATGAGGTGGCTAAGATTGCTGCCCTCGGCGTGCAGTTTATCACCAATTGCATGGTGGGCGAGAACAATGTGACCATCGACAGTCTGTTCCGTGCAGGCTACGACGCCATCTTTATGGGCACAGGTACCAGCGTGCCTCAGAACATGGACTCTACACCGGGCTCAAAGCTCCACGGTGTGAGCCAGAGTACATACTTTCTGCATAACGTGAATGCCTATAACGAAGGCGCTTTGACCCGCGACATGGTTCCGCTGCGCGACGGTGAGAAGGTGGGTGTCATTGGCGGCGGAAACGTGGCCATGGATGCTGCCCGTACCGCTATCCGACTGGGTGCCGACGTTACCGTGCTGTACCGTAAGACCCAGGAAGAGATGCCTGCCATCCGGAGCGAATATGAAGATGCTGTGAAGGAAGGCGTGAAATTTGAGTGGAAAACTACCGTCGAGGCCTTTCTGAAGGGCAAAAACGGCCGTCTGGGAAGCTGTGTGCTGAACACTCCTGAGGGTGAAAGGGTAGAAAAATTCGACAGAATCTATCTCGCTATCGGTTCAAGACCTGCCAACCGTATCGTTTCTACCACTGCCGGAATCGAGGTGGATGAGAAGGGATATGTAAAAGTTGTTGAACGTCCGTTCGGTATGACCACCCGTCGCGGTGTGTTTGCCGGAGGTGATGTAGTACACCGTCCGCAGACTGTAGTCCTGGCAATGAAGGCTGCCAAGGAGGTGGCTCAGGGCATCGCTCAGTATGTAGATGCCATCAAGCTTCTTGAAGAGGCTAAGAGAATCGAGCAACGTGGAATAGTAGAATAATGAAATGAATTCAATAGAATTAAGTGAATTATTTCTGCAGTAACGGAACTGCTTTTACTGGGATTTGTCACTAGGCTCGGCAGATGTGCTGACTGCAGTCGGCAGACCTGCTGACTAGGCTCGGCAGAGCTGCTGAGCCTAGTGGTAATATCTGGGAAGCTATGTGTTTTGACTAAAAAGACTATATGCAAGAACTCTAAAGGCTATATGCTTTTACTTATAAAAATATTTCTTAGTGTTGAAAACACCATATCTTTCCTTTGAATGATACTATATACCTTTGAATGATACTATATACCTTTGAATGATACTATATAAATCGACCAACTGTTATAGACGCTTAATTTTTTTACATTACTCTTTAAATGAACTTAAACTTCTTGGGGAATTTAATGAAGTATCAGATTTAATCATTACTTTTGTATCAGATTCATATATAGTAAGAATAAGTAATTTGTCTGGTACAAAGATAAAGATATAAATCAGAGAAAAAGCATGAAGCGTATCATATTGATTTTAACAGTATTGCTTGCCATATTAGGGCAGGTAGCCTATGCGCAGAAAACTTGTGTTATCGCATCGGCAGAAAATCATGTGCCTATTCGTGAAGCACTTATTCATACCAATAACAATCATTGGGCAAGAACAGATTATCGGGGCTATTGGACGATGCGCTATCAGTTTGACTCGGCAACCGTATCGAAACCAGGTTTTATGAAGGCAACTATCCGGTACAAGGAACTGCCGGATACTCTGTTTCTCTTGCCGGATGCCAAACAATTAGGCGAAGTGACAGTTTGGGGCAAGAATCAGGAAGGCATCAAAAACATGGAAGAGGATATTCTGGAGAAGATAAACTCTTTGCCAACTTCATCTGCTGGCATCGGGTTTGATGCTTTCGGCTGGATGGATAAACAGGGGAAACGTGATAGAAAGCATCTGCAACAGGCTAAAAAGGTATTTGAAAAAATGGAACATAAGGATCCGGTTGTAGCTGCTTATGAAAAAGCAACGGGGAAGAAGTATGAATTGACTAATCCGTATGATGTCTCGGCTTTAAAGAAAGATCCTCCTTCTGAAATGGCTACAGAAGAGGAAAAAGCAACTTCTGATGCTGAATCAAAATCGAAAAAGAAGGAGAATCCTGAAAAATAAGCACAAGAGAAAACTGAAGAAATGAACTTGGGAAAGGCAGAGCGACAGCTATTTTAGCCGACGGGATAAAAAAAAGCATAAACAAGTTGGCTTTCTCGAAAAAAAGTCGTATCTTTGTAGCCAAAAATATAAAGAAAGAAAAATGTTTGAAAATTTAAGTGATAGACTGGAACGCTCATTCAAAATATTGAAGGGCGAGGGAAAAATTACAGAAATCAACGTGGCGGAAACCATGAAGGATGTGCGCCGTGCACTCCTCGACGCCGACGTAAACTATAAAGTAGCTAAGGAATTCACCAATAAGGTGAAGGAGAAAGCACTCGGCATGAATGTACTTACTGCTGTAAAGCCGGGACAGTTGATGATCAAGTTGGTGCACGATGAACTGGAAGAACTCATGGGCGGCGAAGAAGCCCCATTGAAGCTCGAAAGTCATCCGGCCGTCATCCTCATGAGCGGTCTGCAGGGTTCGGGTAAGACTACCTTCAGTGGCAAGCTTGCCAACATGCTCAAGACCAAGAAAGGCAAGAAGCCATTGCTCGTGGCCTGCGACGTTTACCGTCCGGCAGCTATCCAGCAGCTCCATGTAGTGGGTGAGCAGGTGGGTGTTCCGGTATACAGCGAGCCTGAGAACAAGGATGTGCTCAGTATCGCCGACCATGCCATCCAGCAGGCTAAGACTAACGGCAACGATGTGGTAATCGTCGATACAGCCGGACGTCTCGCCATTGATGAGCAGATGATGAACGAGATCAGCAATCTCAAAAATCATCTCCGTCCAGACGAAACCCTCTTCGTGGTTGACTCCATGACCGGTCAGGATGCCGTAAACACAGCCAAGGAATTTAATGATCGTCTCGACTTCAACGGCGTTGTTCTCACCAAGCTCGATGGTGATACCCGTGGTGGTGCTGCCCTCAGTATCCGTACCGTGGTAACCAAGCCAATCAAGTTTATCGGTACCGGTGAGAAGATGGAGGCCATTGATGTATTCCACCCAGCTCGTATGGCAGACCGAATCCTCGGCATGGGTGACGTGGTATCCCTCGTAGAGCGCGCACAGGAGCAGTTCGACCTGGAAGAGGCCAAGAAACTGGAGAAGAAAATCAGAAAGAACCAGTTCGACTTCAACGATTTCTACAACCAGATCCAGCAGATCAAGAAGATGGGTAACATCAAGGATCTCGCAGCGATGATTCCGGGTGTAGGTAAGGCTATCCGCGACGTAGATATCCCAGAGGATGCATTCAAGGGCGTAGAGGCCATCATCCAGAGTATGACTCCTAAGGAGCGCACCAACCCAGCCATCCTCAACACATCACGCCGCCAGCGCATCGCTAAGGGTTCGGGCACCAACATTCAGGAGGTGAACAAACTCATCAAGCAGTTTGACCAGACCCGCAAGATGATGCAGATGATGACCGGCAACAAAATGGCGCAGATGATGAGCCGCATGAAGGGTATGCCAGGCATGCCTAAGATGCCGGGCATGTAAGAAAAGTATAAACGTTAAAATAAGAATAAAAATGCAGCTTATAGACGGAAAGGCGACGGCAGCCGCCATCAAGGAACAGATAGCCCAGGAGGTGGCACAGATTGTTGCCGACGGTGGCAAGCAGCCACACCTGGTAGCCGTGCTCGTAGGGCACGACGGAGGCAGCGAAACCTATGTGAAAAACAAGGTGCTGGCCTGCGAGAAGTGTGGATTTAAGTCGACCCTCATCCGTTATGAGGAGGATGTTACCGAAGAAGAGCTCCTGCGGTGTGTAGACAAGCTGAACCAGGATGATGATGTTGACGGATTTATCGTTCAGCTTCCTCTGCCTAAGCACATCGATGAGCAGAAGGTGACCATGGCAATAGATTACCGCAAGGATGTAGACGGATTCCACCCAGTAAACGTGGGCAGAATGTCGCTCGGCATGCCTTGTTTCATCTCTGCCACTCCGCTCGGTATCCTCACCCTGCTGCAGCATTACAATATTGAGACCAGTGGCAAGAAATGCGTCATTCTGGGCCGAAGCAACATCGTAGGCAAGCCAATGGCTCAGCTGATGATGCAGAAGCAGTATGGCGATGCTACCGTCACCGTATGCCACTCCCATTCCAAGAATTTGAAGAAGGAGTGCCAGGAGGCAGATATCATCATCGCAGCCATAGGCCGTCCTGATTTCGTGACAGCCGATATGGTGAAGCCGGGAGCCGTAGTCATTGATGTGGGTACCACCCGCGTGCCTGATGTTACGAAGAAAAGTGGTTTCCGCCTGAACGGTGATGTGAAATTCGACGAGGTGGCAGAGAAGTGCTCCTTCATCACTCCTGTTCCGGGAGGCGTTGGTCCGATGACCATCTGTTCGCTGATGAAGAATACGCTGGCTGCCGGCAAGAAGGAATATTACAGCTAGAAAGAAGATAATTATTTCAGAAAGAAGCAGTGCTTAAGTCACTGCATACTTGATTTTTTATAACTCTCTAATTTGTGGGGCAGGGTGCAGTGATGCACTCTGCCTTTTTATCAAGCCGAGAGAAATAGTGTAAAATGAACAAACAATATTAATCTAAAAATATAGAAACATGATAAAACTAAAGTACATATTTACATCAGCGCTGCTCGTGGCAGCTGCCAGTGCCAGTCAGGCTGTCAGCAGACAGCAGATGCAGAAGCAAATAGACAAGGATGCCCCTGCATACACCATACAGGGCAAGGACTCCATCTGCCAGATATTCATCTATTCGCCAGCACCCAACCAGGGCTTGCATCTGGCTTATTTCACCGACGATGAGCGTTGGGTGGATGTAGGACAGCTCTGCGCCAGCGACTACGGTCCGTGGGGAGCTGAAAAGAAGATGTATAACCCCTTCGTGGTAAAAGCTAACGACGGCACATGGCGCGCACTCTGGAGCGTGAACCAGCATGCACCGCAGTTTGCCGTAGCCTATTCTGAAGACCTCATCACCTGGCGCCCGCAGGATTATCCCATCATCCGCGAAAAAGGCGTGAAGGATGTGGCTGCCTATCAGATGGATGACGGCAACTTCGACATCTATCTCAAGACATCCAAGGGCAAGCGATACGTACAGGCAAGCAACGATTTCCGTACCTTCAAGGAAGATACGCTGGAAGCTTCTGCCGACGAGATACTCTGGCAGCGCGACACCGCAACCATCGGCGGAAAACTCTTCCATGGCTGCGATTTCGAGGTGCCGGCAGTGCATCTCAACTACATCCGTTCCTGGTTCCACGCCCTCTCTGAAGAGGCAAAACTCAACGCCCAGCCGATGCCGAAGACCGATGCCGACCTCGCAGCTTATGCCAAGGACAACCACATCGACCTGCCGAAAGATTCGGAAATCCCTGCCAACCTCAGTATCAATCCACAGAAATCCCACCGCATCTCCAACAAGCTGATGGGTATCTTCTTCGAAGACATCAGCCGCGCTGCCGACGGAGGACTCTCTGCAGAAATGTTGCAGAACGGCGACTTTGAGTATAACAAGGAAGACCACCGCCACCAGTGGAATGCCACCACGGCATGGGTGGGGGTAGAGAAAGAGGGCATCGCCACCGAAAACGGGGTGAGCCAGAACAATGCCCATTATGCCGTTCTGGGCGCTACACCTATTTATAATATAGGTTGGGACGGCATCGCCATACGTCGCGGAGCTGCCGTTGAGGGCAAGGAGGGTAAGCATCAGCCGGCCATCTACGAGGTGAGCCTGCACGCCCGCTGCATCGATGCCAAGAAGAAAGACCTCACCCTGGCGCTCGTAAACCAGGAGGGATTGCCTGTATGCCAGACCAAGATCAAGGTGCAGGGCGCAGACTGGAAGGAATATAAGGCGCAGCTCATCGTGACCGATAAATATGAGGGCGAACTCGCCAGCGAAGCCACCACCAAGGAGGGCAAACTGGGCAAGAACATCCGGTTCGCCATCTTGCCTAAGGGCGAGCAGAAAGTGGCGGTAGATTTGGTAAGTCTCAAACCACAAGATACTTACAAGGGTCATGGACTGCGTAAAGACCTTGCCGAGGCCATTGCCGACCTGAAGCCTCGCTTCGTGCGCTTCCCGGGCGGCTGCATGCTCCACGGTCAGGGGCTCAAGAACATTTACCACTGGAAGGAGAGCGTGGGTCCGCAGAAAGATCGCAAGCCAGCCTACAACATCTGGGGATACCATCAGACCCGCCAGCTGGGTTTCTATGAGTATTTCCAGTGGTGCGAGGATATGGGAGCCGAGCCGCTGCCTGTATTGGCGGCAGGTGTTCCTTGTCAGAACTCTGTGGCAGATGAGCGCGGAGTGGCTGGTCAGCAGGGCGGAATCCCGATGAGCGAGATGCCGCAGTATATTCAGGACGTGCTAGACTTGGTAGAATGGGCGAATGGCGACCCTGCCACCTCTAAGTGGGCTAAGATGAGAGCCGATGCGGGGCATCCGGTTCCGTTCAACCTCAAGATGATAGGCATCGGCAACGAAGACCTCATCTCTACCGATTTCGAGCAGCGCTACCTGATGATCTGCAAGGCAGTGAAGCAGAAGTATCCTCAGCTCGAGGTGGTAGGTACCGTAGGTCCGTTCCACTTCCCGTCTTCCGATTATATTGAGGGTTGGAAGATTGCCCGCGAAAACAAGTGCTGGATTGATGCCGTAGACGAGCATTATTATGAGCAGCCGGGCTGGTTCCTGAACCATCAGGATTATTACGACCATTACGACCGCAAGGCTCCTAAGGTTTATCTGGGCGAATATGCATCTCGCGGTGCCAATGCGGTAGACAATGCGCTGGCTGAGGGCATCCACCTCTGCAATGTGGAGCGCAACGGCGATGTGGTAGAAATGACATCCTATGCTCCTCTCTTGTGTAAGGACGGATACAGCAACTGGCAGCCGGACATGATTTACTTTGATAATAATAATGTACGCGCGAGCGAGAGTTACAAGATGCAGAAGATGTTCGGTCAGCATGCCGGTGACCTCTACATTTCATCCGTGCTCAGTCTGCCGGATGCGCTGAAGAAATATGTGGGCACCAGTGTGGTGAAGGATTCTAAATCGGGCAAAACCTGGCTTAAAGTGGTGAATGCCTTGCCTCGCACGCTGAAACTCTCGGTTTCTGGCTTGGGAAACATGCAGGTAACCATCGCAGGCAGAAGCGCTCAGGTTTTCGAACTTTAGCTTTCTTCAGAAGATGTTTTCTGATAGAAACGGATAGAACCAAAAATGGCTCAGATTATTCATTTTGAGTAAAATAGAATGGAGAAATAGGATATTAAAATGTTCTTTTTCTCCATTTTTTATGTTTTACAGCATAAAATATGGCCAAAAATTTGGTAGTTAATAATTTTTTTTATTATTTTGCACCCTGAAAATGAAGTTTTAAGTAATTTATATAAAATCAAATTTTAGAGAGAAAATGAAAAAGTTAGTATTAATGTTTGCTGCTGCCGTAATGGCAGTATCTGCATCTGCTCAGACTACACAGGAGAGCAAGTTCTTTGACAATTGGTATCTTGGTGTAAACGTTGGAGCTGCTACAAAGACTACTCACAATGCATGGTTCAAGAACGTAAATCCTTCAGTAGGTGTACGTCTCGGAAAGTGGTTTACTCCAGTTTGGGGTGCTGCTGTAGAGGCTGACCTCTATGCTCGTAACCGCAACCTGCCTTTTACACATAAGACTTTGGTTCGTGGTGCAAGCGGTAAGTTCATCGGTACTATCAATGCAACAAACCTCTTCTTGGGTTACAAGGGTGAGCCACGTAAATTCGAAATCATCCCATTGGCAGGCATTGGTGGTTACCACTCTTTCAACCTTCATAATGGCAACCTCAATGCCCTCACAGCTAACGCAGGTGTTGACTTCGCATTCAACCTTGGCGCAAACAAGGCTTGGCAGGTATATGTAGAGCCATCTATGAATTGGTTCCTTCACGACAACAAGAGTGCTTGCAATGGTTGCCAGTTTGATGTTAACAAGTCTGCTTTCCAGGTTAAGGTGGGTGTTAACTACAAGTTCAAGGGTTCTAACAACTCTCACAACTTCACTATCGTAACTCCACGCGACCAGAACGAGATTGATGGTTTGAATGGTCAGATCAACAACCTCCGCAACGACTTGAATAGCAAGGATTCTGAACTCGCAGCTAAGGACAAGCAGATCAAGGATCTCCAGAATGCGCTCAATGAGTGCCAGAAGGCTCCTAAGTATGTAAAGCCAGCTACTGCTACCAATTTGCAGCCAACAGTATTGTTTACTGTAGGTAAGTCAAAAGTAGAGCGTAGCCAGATGCCAAACATCGAGATGATTGCTCAGTATATGAAGAATCATCCAAATGCTAAGGTTGAAATTAAGGGTTATGCATCTCCAGAGGGTTCTAAGGAACTTAACCAGAAACTTTCTGAGGCTCGTGCCAATGCTGTAAAGAACATTCTCGTTAAGACTTACAAGATTAGCGCAAATCGTCTTCAGGCTAAGGGTATGGGTGCTACTGACAAGCTCTTCAAGCAGGTTGAGTTCAACCGTGTTGCTACATTCAATGATAACAATGCAGCTGAATAAAGAAATAAGTAGTTTCAGATATTTGGTCTTGTGACCAGGTCCTCCTAAACTTCGGTTTAGGAGGATTTTTTTTCTTCTTACCTTTCTTACATGTCTGGCCGCCTCGCTTTATACTTTTTCGTCAGGTAATCTTAATAAGATAAGAGTTCAGTGTGGTTAATAAGCTCTTTCTTTTTTGCACAAAATCAGCAGAAATGAGTATCTATCGTGATAAATTGTAAGCATTTTATTTGTTTTTCTAACAAAAAAACGAAGTTTTCTGAAATTTTATACGAAATTAGTTGGCTATTACATAAATTCTCTGTATCTTTGCAGGCAAATTATAACAAATGGGCTCGAAAGAGCCCTTTTAAGCAAGGAAATAAAAGAAAAAAAGATATGAAACATCCATTAAGAAGTAGCGTCTGTACTGAAGGCAGAAGAATGGCAGGTGCCCGAGCACTCTGGGTAGCTGCAGGTATGAAACACGAGCAGTTTGGTAAACCAATCATTGCTATCGTGAACAGCTTTACTCAGTTTGTGCCAGGTCATACCCATCTTCATGAAATCGGTCAGATCGTCAAGAAGGAAATCGAAGCTATGGGGTGCTATGCAGCCGAATTCAATACCATCGCCGTTGACGACGGTATCGCAATGGGACACGACGGAATGCTCTATTCCCTCCCAAGCCGTGACATCATTGCCGACTCTGTAGAATACATGGTCAATGCTCACAAGGCCGACGCCATGATCTGCATCTCAAACTGCGACAAGGTAACCCCAGGTATGCTCATGGCATCTATGCGACTGAACATTCCTACCGTGTTCTGCTCAGGTGGACCTATGGAAGCCGGACGCTGGAAGGGTGAGAACGCCGACTTGATTACAGCTATGATTAAGGGTGCTGATACAAGCGTTTCTGACGAGGAGATGACGCAGATTGAGCAGTGCGCCTGCCCAGGTTGCGGTAGCTGCTCAGGTATGTTTACCGCCAACTCAATGAACTCACTCACCGAGGCCATCGGTCTGAGCTTGCCAGGCAACGGAACCATTCTTGCTACCCACAAAAACCGCATCCAACTTTTTAAAGATGCAGCACGCCAGATAGTTAAGAACGCTTATGCATATTATGAGGACGGCGACGAGAGCGTATTGCCACGCAATATAGCTACCCGCGACGCATTCCTCAACGCCATGACCCTGGACATCGCCATGGGCGGAAGCACCAACACCGTGCTCCACTTGCTGGCAGTAGCTCAGGAAGCTGGCGCAGACTTCAAGATGGAAGACATCGACCAGTTGAGCCGCAAGGTGCCTTGCCTCTGCAAGTTGAGCCCTAACACCCAGAAATACAGTGTACAGGAGTGCAACCGCGCAGGTGGTATCCTCGGTATCCTGAACGAGCTGAACAAGGGCGGTCTGATTAACGGCGCCGTAAAGCGTGTTGACGGCAAGACACTCGATGAGCAGATGAAGAAATACGCCATTACCGGCACAGAGATTGATGCCGAGGCTGACAGAATCTACCACTCAGCACCGGGCAGAAAGTTCTCTACCCAGATGGGTAGCCAGGACGCTCAGTGGGAGAGTCTTGACACCGATCGCGCCGAGGGTTGTATCCGCGACCTCGAGCATGCCTACACCAAGGATGGCGGACTGGCAGTGCTCTTCGGCAACATCGCCCAGAATGGTTGCGTAGTGAAGACAGCTGGAGTAGACCCAGTGCTCTGGCATTTTGAGGGTCCAGCCGTATGCTTTGATTCTCAGGAAGATGCATGCGAAGGCATCCTTGGCGGCAAGGTTAACTCAGGCGACTGCGTAGTTATCACCCACGAGGGTCCGAAGGGTGGCCCTGGCATGCAGGAGATGCTCTACCCAACCTCTTACATCAAGAGCCGTCACCTGGGCAAGGAATGTGCCCTCATCACCGACGGCCGCTTCTCAGGCGGTACATCAGGCTTGAGCATCGGTCACATCAGTCCTGAGGCTGCAGCAGGTGGTAACATCGGCAAGATTAAGGATGGCGACATCATCGTCATTGATATCCCTAGCCGCTCCATCAATGTGAAGCTCTCTGACGAGGAACTCGCAGCACGCCCACAGCAGCCGCTGAAGCGCAACCGCGTGGTTAGCAAGGCACTGCGCGCTTATGCCCAGAGCGTAAGTTCGGCAGATAAGGGCGGTGTGAGAATCATCGACTAGTCTTCGAGAGTCTTTGAAAAGACAGTTTTTAGAGTCTTTGAGAAAAGAAAAGTTTTTGAATTATTCAGAATAATAACATATAAATGGCAAAAGAAGTAATAACAGGAGCCGAAGCACTGATGCGCTCCCTGAAAAACGAGGATGTTAAAACCATCTTCGGATATCCGGGCGGCAGCATCATGCCAGTGTTTGATGCACTGTACGGTTACACGAGAGGTGAAAAGAAGATGTTTGACCACATCTTGGTACGTCACGAGCAGGCTGCTGCTCACGCTGCACAGGGTTATGCCCGAGTCAGCGGCGAAGTGGGCGTCGCTCTTGTCACTAGTGGTCCTGGAGCTACTAATACATTGACCGGCATCGCTGATGCCATGATGGATTCTACACCAATCGTAGTCATCGCCGGACAGGTAGGCGTAGGTGCCCTGGGTACCGATGCCTTCCAGGAGGTAGACCTCGTGGGTGTTACCCAGCCAATCTCCAAGTGGTCTTACCAGATACGCCGTGCCGAGGATGTGGCATGGGCTGTGAGCCGTGCTTTCTACATCGCCCGCAGCGGACGTCCGGGACCTGTGGTGCTCGACTTTACAAAGAATGCGCAGGTGGCTACATGCGAGTGGGAACCAGTGAAATGTGAGAAGGTTACATCTTACAACCCTTATCCTACGATAGATGAAAAGGCGGTGGCTGAAGCTGCCGAACTCATCAACAATGCCAAGAAACCATTCGCCCTCGTGGGTCATGGAGTAGAGCTTGGCGGTGCACATAATGAACTCATCGAATTCCTCGAGAAGGCAGATATCCCTGCCGGCAGAACCCTGCTCGGCCTTTCTGCCCTGCCTAGCAACCACCCGCTCAACATGGGTATGCTCGGCATGCACGGTTCTTATGCTACCAACATGAAGACCCAGGAGTGTGATGTGCTCATCGCCATCGGTATGCGTTTCAGCGACCGTATCACAGGCGTGCCTTCTAAGTATGCTCCTCAGGCAAAGATTATCCACCTGGACATTGACAAGGCTGAGATTGATAAGGTTATCAAGACCGATGTGGCTGTGGTGGGCGACTGCAAGCAGAGTCTGCCAGCCATTACCCGTCTGCTGAACAAGAATGTTCACCGCGAGTGGAGAGATTCCTTCGAGGAATACCGCCAGCAGGAACAGGAGAAGGTAATAGAGAAGGATATCCACCCTACAGAGGGACCGCTGCTTATGGGCGAGGTGACCAACGTGGTAACGGAAGCTACTCATAATGAAGCAGTTCTCGTAAACGACGTAGGTCAGAACCAGATGATCAGTAGCCGCTACTTCAAGTTTACCAAGAAGCTGAGCATCGTAACCAGTGGTGGTTTCGGAACCATGGGCTTCGGCCTTCCGGCAGCCATCGGTGCCACCTTCGGAGCTCCCGACCGCACCATCTGCTGTTTCTTCGGCGACGGCGGTTTCCAGATGAACATCCAGGAACTGGGCACCATCATGGAGCAGCAGGCACCGGTAAAGATGATTCTGCTGAACAACAACTATCTGGGCAACGTTCGCCAGTGGCAAGACCTGATGTTCGGCGGCCGTCACTCCTTCACCCACATGATGAATCCTCATTATGCAGAGATTGCCAAGGCCTACGGCATACCATACGATGTGGTAATAGACCGCAAGGACCTTCAGGCTAAGGTGGAGAAGATGATCAGCACCAAGGGTCCTTACCTGTTGGAGTGCGCCATCAAGGAGAATGAAGACATCGTTCCGATGACGCTGCCGGGCAAGAGTGTAGATGAGATGCAACTTGAGTTGAATTATTAAAAGCTTTCGGCTATATATAATAAGGTGTAAATTCCTTCATGAGGGAGCATCCTCCGAAAAGGAAAGACTCCGAAAAGTAACCGATTATTTTTAAAATTTGGAAAAATGGAGAATAACAACGAAAAGAAATTATATACATTGCTTGTTTACTCAGAAAACATTGCCGGTATCCTGAATCAGATTACTGCCGTGTTTACTCGCAGACAGGTAAATATCGAGAGCTTGAATGTTTCGGCCAGCAGTATCAAGAATATACACAAGTATACCATCACGGTTTGGAGTGATGAAGAGCAGATTGAGAAAATCAACAAGGCAATAGAGAAGAAGATTGACGTGGTGAAGAGCGATTACTACACCGACGACCAGATCTTTATCCATGAAGTGGCTCTCTTCAAGATTTCCACTCCGGTATTGCTCGAAAATCCAGAGGTTTCGCGCACCATCCGCAAGCATGATGCCCGCATGATGGAGGTGAATCCTACCTACAGCACCGTGCTCCTGGCAGGACTTACCGAAGACATCGCCGACCTCTTCCAGCAGCTCAACAGCTACAACTGCCTCCTTCAGTATACCCGAAGCGGCAGAATCGCTGTTACGAGAAGTTTTGACGAACCCATCTCTGATTATCTCAAGCAGAATTCAGAAGATTAGATTTCTTTCATATTTTGATGCCCTTTGTTCCCCTGGCTTCAAACTAGAGGAGCAGGGGGCTTTTCGGTTTAAAACAACAGGACAAACAACAAATTAAAAGGACGAGACAGATATTATGGAACAGAAATTATTAGATAAGGTAGGACGTTACGAATTCCTATCGGAGCCTTTCCACTGCGATTTCAGCAGCCACCTCTTTATGGGGCATCTCGGAAATCATCTGCTCAATGCTGCCGATTTTCACAGCAACGACCGCGGGTTCGGCATGAACTACCTCATGCCCCGACACAAGACATGGGTTCTCAGCCGACTGGCCATTGAGATGACAGAGATGCCTAAGTCTTACGACCGCTTTGTGGTAGAAACCTGGTGCGAGAGTGCCATGAAATATTTCACATCCCGAGATTTCAAAATTTGCGGCAAGACATCATCATCAGAAGAAGCCAAGGTTTACGGTTACGGCAAGAGCGTGTGGGCAATGATTGATACGGAGACCCGACAGCCTGTTGATATTTTTGAAATTCACGACGGGCTCATCAAGGAATATATTGATTCAGAAAAACCTTGTCCTATCCAGGCAAGTTCGAGAGTGAAAATGGGCAAGAATGCCAAGCTGGTGAGAACCATTGACACCTATTATCATGATGTAGATGTTAACGGGCACATCAACTCGGTGAAATACATCGAACATATCCTCGACCTCTTTGATCTGGATTATTACAAAAATCACTTTTTGCAAAGATTTGAGATAGCTTACGTAGCAGAAAGTCACCAGGGAGACCAACTTCATTTCTATTTGGAAGAAACAAGTGAGGCAGAAAAAATGCAAGAATACTGCATAAAGATAACAAAAAACGGCAAAAATGACGCAAATGAGGTGGAAGTTGTAAGAAGTAAGGCTAAATTTATTAAAAATTGAAAGAAAAATTTGGTAGTTTCATTTTATTTGCTTACCTTTGCACTCAGAAAATATAAATAAACCCAGAGCCGCCTTCTTGGATAGGGGGTGGACGGATCAAACAGGCTCTCTTTGGATAAGAATACAGCTCGCATCCGTATGGACAAGTATAACCCGCGGCTCCACAAACGGCAAGCCGCACAAAAAAAATAAAAATTATGGCAGAAATGAATTTCGGTGGCGTAATGGAAACTGTTGTCACCAGTCATGAATTTTCATTGGAGAAAGCACGTGAAGTATTGAAGAACGAAACAATCGCAGTTATCGGTTATGGTATCCAGGGTCCTGGTCAGGCTTGTAACCTTCGCGATAATGGTTTCAACGTCATCGTCGGACAGCGTCAGGGTAAGACCTACGAGAAGTGTCTGAAGGATGGTTGGGTTCCTGGTAAGACATTGTTCTCTATCGAGGAAGCTGCTGAAAAGGGTACTATCATCTGTATGTTGCTTTCTGATGCCGGTCAGATTGCATGCTGGCCAAAGATTAAGCCACACCTCACAGCAGGTAAGACTTTGTATTATTCACATGGTTTCGCTATCAACTGGAGCGACCGCACAGGCGTTGTTCCACCAAAGGATATTGATGTAATCATGGTTGCTCCTAAGGGTTCTGGTACTTCTCTCCGCACTATGTTCTGCGAGGGTCGTGGTTTGAACTGCTCTTACGCTGTATACCAGGATGCATCTGGCAAGGCAGAGGAGAAGACTATTGCCTTCGGTATCGGTATCGGTGCCGGTTATTTGTTCAAGACAACATTCCAGCGTGAGGCTACTTCTGACCTCACAGGTGAGCGTGGCTCATTGATGGGTGCAATTGAGGGATTGTTGGAGGCACAGTATGACGTGCTCCGCGAGAATGGTCACTCACCATCTGAGGCTTTCAACGAGACTGTTGAGGAGCTCACACAGAGCCTTGGCCCTCTCTTCGGTGCTAAGGGTATGGATTGGATGTATGCTAACTGTTCAACAACAGCTCAGCGTGGTGCTCTTGACTGGGCTCCTCGTTTCCGTGAGGCTATCAAGCCTGTAATGGAGTGGTTGTACTACTCTGTAAAGACAGGTAACGAGGCTCAGATTTCTATCGACAAGAACTCTCAGGCTGATTACCGCGAGAAGTTGAACGCTGAACTCGAGGCTATGCGCAACAAGGAAATGTGGCAGGCTGGTGTTACAGTTCGTAAACTTCGCCCTGAGAATAACTAATTTTTTTCTCGTACATAATGTTGAAAAGGGAATGGCCCGAGAGGTGTCGTTCCCTTTTTTCTGTTTATATGGGGGTATAAGTTGCTGGCATATACAAATCTCGCTGCTGGCGTATGCGAAATCCCAATGCTGGCATATACAAAAAGCCCTGAAAAGGTAAAAGCATCTCTCTTCTGAAAAGCTTTTACTCCTTCAGGACTTATAAGATATTAGGGCTTCATTTCCGGTTTCGGTTCAAGCCGGATTTCATCTTCCTCAACATTCATCATATTCTCCACAACCATTTCTTCAAGAACTGCAGCCATATCTTCTGAATCATATTTCAGTTGGTTTAATTCTGTAATGTCATGTGGCTTTCCGTCTTTCAGCAAGTCTAGAATTTCTGATATAATAGTTTGCTTCTGGGGTATTTTGTGGTCTATGCAGACATCACATATCCCGCAATCGTCCTCCAGCTTTGTTTTTTCTCCAAAATAGAGTAGAAGCTGGCGCGAACGGCAGATGGTGTCGTTCTTGGCATAATTGATGATACTTTTGATGTGGGCGGTAAACTGCTCCTTACGTACCTCCCATACCTCCTCAGGGATGATAACTCTGAAACCATCTTCCCTAGGACGCGTGTAGCTGATATAAGGTGTCTTGCGGCGGGGAATGAAGTCGATGATGTGGCGGGCACTCAGATTTTTCAGAATCATGTATACCTGCTGACGGTTTAGTTCGCTTACACGCTCTATCAGCGACTCATCAATGTAAACATAGTCGGTAAACAGACCGCCGTAATTACGCAGAAGCCCCGTAATAACAGACTCTTCCTTCTCCGAAACATTCTCTAGCAGATAGAGATCATTTCGGCTGATGTTAAATCTGATTCTTGCTTTTCCGTCAGGATTGTCCTCGTAGTGGATATAGCCTGAGCGCTCCAGAATGCGCAGAGCCGAGTCTACGCGAGTAGGGAAGTACTTGTAGGTGAAGCAGAACTTCTCTATCTCGAACATGAAAGTCAGTCCCATTCCGCTTCCAACTGCCACCTGGAAAAAGTAAGCAAGATGCTCGTATACGTCTTTGATGAATTCTTTGTCTGGGAAGGTTTCGTCTATGCGTTTCATGAGTTTGTTTTCATCACTCTGGTTGTAGAGCAGCACAGCATAAGCCTTTTCGCCGTCTCTTCCGCCTCTACCCGCCTCTTGAAAATAGGCTTCCAGTGAGTCTGGACAATCTATATGAATTACCATTCTCACATCTGACTTGTCTATTCCCATGCCGAAAGCATTGGTTGCTACCATTACCCTTATCTCGTCATTTTGCCAGTTTTTCTGTCGGATATCCTTCACGTCGGAATCCAGTCCGGCATGGTAAAATGTAGCAGAAATACCTTGTTTGTTCAGAAGTTCTGCCATCTCCTTGGTTCGTTTTCGGCTTCTCGCATAAATGATTGCTGAGCCTTGGGTACACTGTAGGATATGAACCATTTCGGTCAACTTGTCGTTGGTGGTGCGCACCACATAGGCAAGATTCTTGCGGGCAAAACTCATTTTAAATACGTTTTGCTTCTTGAAGTGAAGCTGGTTCTGGATATCTTCTACTACATCGGGAGTGGCCGTAGCCGTAAGAGCAAGGACTGGTACACCGGGCTTCATATCTCTTATTTTTGCAATTTCGAGATAAGACGGGCGGAAATCGTAACCCCACTGGCTGATGCAGTGAGCTTCATCTACCGTGATGAAACTCACCGGAATGTGGCGCAGTTTAGTTTGGAACAATTCTGAAGAAAGACGTTCTGGTGAAACATACAGAAACTTGATTTCACCGAAAATACAATTTTCCAATATTCGGAGAATCTCTTGGCGCGACAATCCTGTGTAGATGGCTTCAGCCAGGATGTTGCGGGCCTTGAGATGCTGTACCTGATCCTTCATCAGCGCAATGAGTGGAGTTACCACAATGCAGACGCCCTTTTGGGCAAGGGCTGGAACCTGGAAGGTGATGGATTTACCGCCACCTGTAGGCATAAGACCGAGGGTATCCTCACCTCGGGCTATACTTTCGATGATGTCTCGTTGTATGCCGCGAAAGTCAGGATACCCCCAATATGTACGTAGTATTTCTTGATATTTATCTGCCATTTTTTGAAACTTTTGCCCTTGCAGATTTCGATGCTTTTGCGCGTCCTGACGGATTTGCTCTACAAATCCGTGTAATCCGAGTAATCAGTGCCTAATCCATGCATAGGGCTAAGTACCTCATCCTTCGTTTGGACGGATGTCTTCTATCTGAAGTTGAACTTGGTTTTTCTTAAAAATATTCTCTTCTATGGTGAAGGCTATGTCGAAACTTCGCTTACTCTTGATGTAGCGGGCAGCTGCACTCTGACCGAAAGCGATGCCGTTTAAGACCGTGCTCGATTTTGAGTCTACCAGTTCCAACTTGATGTGTTCCTGTTCTCTGCCCACCACCTTGCTGGTACCATAATCATATACCCGGTTGGTGCAGAAAATAGGTTTCTGGTTACATGGACCGAAAGGAGAGAAGCGCTTCAAGTCGGCCTGCAGATGCTTGGTAATGTCTTTAAAGTCAATTTCAGCATCTATGTTGAGCATCGGTTCTGTCTGTTGAGGCGAAATATGCTCTTCTACATAATGCTGGAACCTGTCTCTGAACTCTCTAACCTTATCCCACTTCAAGGTAAGTCCGGCAGCATAGGTATGACCACCGAAATTGAGCAGGAGGTCACGGCAACTCTTGATGGCTGAGTAGATGTCAAATCCCGTTACGCTACGTGCTGAACCTGTAGCCATATCACCATCCCGGGTCAGAACAATGGTAGGGCGGAAGTAGATTTCGGTGAGTCGGGAAGCAACAATGCCAATGACTCCCTTTTTCCAGCCTTCATCATAGAGCACGATGCTGGAGTTGTGTTTCATGCTTTCCAGACGCGATACGATGCCGTTGGCTTCTTCAGTCATCTGCTTGTCTATGTCTTTGCGCTGCTCATTGTACTCATTGATATGTCTTGCCATGCGCAGGGCTGAAGAATAGTCTCTTTCTACTAGCAGATCTACGCTCAGCTTGCCGTTCTCCATTCTGCCTGAAGCATTGATGCGGGGACCAATCTTGAACACAATATCGCTCATAGAGAGCTCGCGTCCGTTCAGTCCGCAGATGTCGATGATGGATTTCAGACCGATACTTGGGTTGGTATTCAGCAACTTAAGACCATGGAAGGCGAGTATTCTGTTCTCATCTACCACCGGCACAATGTCGGCAGCAATACTCACGGCGCAGAAGTCGAGCAGAGGAATGAGCCTGGAGAACGGAATGTTGTTGTTCTTGGCAAAAGCCTGCATAAACTTGAATCCTACACCGCATCCGCAGAGATGCTTGAATGGGAATGGATCGTCAGGACGCTTCGGATTGAGTATGGCCACAGCAGGTGGCATCACATCGTCAGGAACGTGATGGTCGCAGATGATGAAGTCTATTCCCAGACTCTTGGCATATTCTATCTCCTGAATAGCCTTGATTCCGCAGTCTAGAATAATAATCAGTTTTACACCAGTCTGATGAGCAAAATCTATTCCTTTCTTACTCACTCCGTAACCTTCGTCGTAGCGGTCGGGAATGTAGTAGTCGATGTTTGAATAGAATTGCTGCAAGAATTTGTACACCAGGGCAACGGCGGTGCATCCGTCTACGTCATAGTCTCCGTAAACAAGGATACGTTCCTTTCTACCCATAGCATCGTTCAGGCGGTCTACGGCAATATCCATGTCTTTCATCAGGAATGGATTGATGAGATCTGAGAGTTGTGGACGGAAGAACCGTTTGGCTGCAGACTCTGTCGTAATCTCGCGCTTGATGAGCAAATGGGCAAGAACTGGGCTCATATTTAGCTTGGCGCCTAATTCTTCAGCTGCTTTTTGCTGTTCAGGTGTTGGTGATTCGTAATTCCATTTAAAATGCATTTTAATTATTTTTTATTTCTGCCCCCAAAGTTACGAAAATAAAATGACAAAAGGAAATGTTTAGGGAGGAATTTTATTAAATTACCTAGAAATAAGTAAAAATAAGACTTGTTGGCAACCCAAAATAAGTGAATAAGAGATTTTCTTGGCAACAAAAAAGGCAGCAAACTCATCGGTTTGCTGCCCCTTGAATATTTTTGTTTAGGAGAATGTCCATAGAAAACCTATAGACTGTTAACTATAACTTTTAACTATTAAAACTCTCCTAGATTCCGAGCTTCTTGCGGATGTCCTTAGGAAGGGCGTTCTTGTTTACCATGAAGTCCATAGTCTTGTAAGCTACGAAAGCCTTGGTCATGTACCAGGTTCCCTTGTAGTCACCATACTCGCCCCAAGAGTTCTTAACCATGTAGTACTCCTTGCCGTTCTGATCCTTAGCGATACCGTAGATGTGCATACCGTGGTCGTCAGTTGTCTCCCAATTGTCGAATGCTTCCTGACGCATAGCCTGTGTAGGAACAATCTCAGGAGCATTTACGCCGAGAGAATCAAACTTCTCCTTCTTCTCGTCCTTAGAGAGCTTGAACCAATGGTCAGCATCTGTACCGGCCATAGAGCGAACCTTCTTTACGTCGTAAGCGATACCGAGGCCCTTGCGAGTGAAACCATCTTCTGTTACGTCACCGCCCCAAGCTACTGTGTAACCGTTGTTTACAGCGTTGTCGATGATCTTGCAGATGTCTTCTATAGGAACGTTGTAACTCAAAGGCCAGCGCCAGTTATCCTGTACCTCAACAGCAAACTTGCTCCACATTGGGTGGTGGGTGTAGCTGGTAATGGTTACATAATCATCAAGATTCAAACCGAGGCTCTGGCAGAAGCTCTGTGGAGTATACTGCTTGCCCTCGTATGTAAACTTCTCAGGAGCCTTACCGATGTAAGAGTCGATGATGCCCTGAAGACCGCTCTTCCAGGCTGGAGAAAGCTTCTTAGCTGTGCTCTTTGCTACTGCCTCTACGTATGGAGTCATTACATTGAAGAACTCACCGAAGTTAGCCAAAGAGTCACCTGTCAATGAACCTGGTGCAGGCATGGCAGACTCAGGTACAATACCATAGTGCTGCAAAGCATAGAGTACATCGTAGGCGCTACCACCCTCAGAGAAGCTCACGTCGCCGTGCATTCTTACAGCCACTGTGGCGCGGTCCATATAAGTCTTGTTGGCTACGAACATTTCGCTGAGGTCGTAGGTCTTGCCTGTCTTCTTCAAGATTTCGCTCTCGAAGTAGCTGAGGGTAGAGTAAGCCCAGCACGTACCACTGCGGTTCTGGTCCTTGATGCTAGTGATAGGATTCTGCTTTACTACAGTAAATACAGGTTTGTTCTTTGCTACTTCTGCAGAGTCTGCAGCTTTCTTCGCATTTGCTCCTGTGGCTACCAAAGCCATCAAGGCTGCAACAATCATAGTTTTCTTCATGAATTCTTTTCTCTTTATATTAATGTTCTTGTTATATCTTCTCTCTGATTCCTTTTTCAGAAATGATTTCTCTTTCAGAAATTTTATTCCTTGTTGGCTGCCATGAACTCCTCAACATCTTTTGGATGATAAGGTATGCGGTCTTTGCCCAGGAATCTGCAACTATCTTTGGTGATGAGTACATCGTCCTCAATTCGGATACCACCGAAATCTTTATAGGTCTCAATCTTGTCGAAGTTGAGGAATTCTGCACAGTGACCGGATGCCTTCCAGTCGTCGATGAGGGCAGGGATGAAGTAAACTCCCGGCTCGTCGGTTACCACGAAACCTTCCTGCAGACGGCGACCCATACGCAGGCAGTTGGTACCGAATTGCTCCAGATTAGGGCGTACCTCTTCGTCGAAACCAACGTTAATCTGGTCGAGGTTCTCCATGTCGTGAACATCCATTCCCATCATGTGGCCCAAACCATGAGGCAGGAACATGGCGTGTGCTCCAGCCTTTACAGCCTCTTCTGTATCACCCTTTGCAAGTCCGAGTTCCTTCATGCGGTCGAAGAGCAGACGGCAAACAGAGAAGTGTACGTCTGCCCATTTTACGCCTGGCTTGGCTACATCCAGTGCATGGTCGTGGCATTCTTCTACAATAGAGTAGATTTCCAACTGGCGCTGGCTGAACTTTCCGCTCACCGGCATGGTGCGGGTGTTGTCTGAACAGTAGTTGTTCATAGTTTCTGCACCTGCATCACAGAGTGCCAGTCTGCCTTCTTCCAGTACATTCATAGATGGATAACCATGCTGAATTTCACCGTGCTGACTGAAGATGGTTGGGAAACTGACCATGGCTCCGTAAGAGTGGGCAATGCCGCTTACCTGACCTGCAACATATTTTTCTGTCACACCCGGACGTACGAGCTTCATCGCTGTGGTATGCATCTTGTATCCGATGACAGCAGCACGCTCCAATTCCTCGATTTCTTCCTGGGTCTTAGTTGAACGCATCTTCACAACAGCCTTGATGAGGTCCATGCTGGCCTCTTCTTTCTGCTGGTTAGGATGGATGCCCAGAAGGTCGAATACCTGCAGCTTGATGTCGTAGCGGTAAGGTGGCAGGAAATGAATCTTGCGCTTCTTCGACATGGCGTCGTTGCAGATAGTCTTGAGCGTTTTCATAGGTGCTGAGTTGTGAACGCCTACCTGCGCTGCAAGATCGTGAACACTGTCAACGCTTCCGTACCATACGATGTCTACGAGGTCGATGTCGTCGCCAATCAGGGTTTCAATATCGTTGTCTATATCTATCACACCTACCAGACCGTCGCGCTGCAATCCGAAATAATAGAGGAATGTCGAGTCCTGACGGAAAGGGTAATATCCGTTATTAGGGAAATTACATGGTGAATTGTTGTTTCCGAAAAGTATAATTACGCCGCTTTTCACAAGCTTCTTCAGCTCCTGTCTGCGGCTGATGTAAGTCTCTTTGCTGAACATATTTTTAGTATTTTACATTATTTTGCTTGCAAAGTTAGCAATTATTTCCCAAAAAATACGTATCTTTGCAAGCAAAATTGAATAAAACGCGTAAATTTATAAATAATTAATATAAAAACGGCTTTTTGCTAGACAAAATGTAAGAAAATTGTCTATGCTGTGAGCAAAATATAATTATTTTCAGAATTTTAAAAGCAGAGAGTGTGTTATGAAATTGAATTTGAAAACAACAGGTTTGGTTCTTGAGGGAGGAGGCATGCGAGGGGTCTTCACCAGTGGGGTACTAGATGCCTTCATGAAGCATGATGTTCATTTCCCTTATACGGTGGCTGTATCGGCTGGGGCATGTAATGGCATGTCGTATATGAGCCGCCAACCTCGGCGTGCCCGTATCTCTAACATCGATTATCTGGCCCGATACCAGTATATCGGTATTCGCCATCTGGTGACTCAGGGGTGTATCTTCGACCGCAAATTGCTCTACGATAAGTTTCCGAACCAGCTCTTGCCTTTCGATTTTGATACCTATTTTAAGTATGCCGATGGTTTCGAGATGGTTACTACCAATTGTCTTACGGGCAAGGCTATGTATCTTTCCGAGAATCATGACAGGCAGCGTGCACTGGATGTTGTGCGTGCTTCCAGCAGTTTGCCATATGTGAGCAAGATTGTGGAAGTGGATGGCATTCCGATGTTGGATGGTGGTATTGCGGACAGTATTCCGGTACAGCACGCCATTGACATGGGGTGGCAACACAATGTGGTTGTCCTGACTCGCAACAAAGGATGGCGTGATATGGGCAAAGACCATAAGATACCTTATTTATATAAGAACTATCCTCGCCTGCGTGTGGCTCTGAGTCACCGCCATCGGGCTTATAACGAACAGATCCAGCTTGTAGATGATCTGGAGGCTGCGGGTAAGATTACCTGTATCCGTCCAATCCGTCCGTTGGAAGTTGGCAGAATAGAGAAGGATACCGATAAACTGGAACGCCTCTACGAAGAAGGTTTCATGCTGGGTGAGGCTTTCTGCGAAAAATGCGTAGAAAAAGAATAATATTAATAAGGTGTAGTTGATAAATAAGGTGTAGAGTTTTAGTATATGGCTTGAGAATGAGTAGAACGGTGATTTTTAGAAACGGATTACACCGTGCCTAAAAATCACCGTTCTGGGTATGATAGTAATCAGCAATGATTTCTTCTTATTTCAGCAGGTCAGGGCGCAGGCGCTTGGTTCTTTCCATGGCCTGGTCGAATTCCCACTGGCGAATCTTGGCTTCATTGCCGCTGAGCAGAATCTCCGGAACCTTCCATCCCTTGTAGTCGGCAGGACGGGTATAGATAGGGGCGGCAAGAATGTCGTCCTGGAAACAGTCGGAAAGTGCACTCTGTTCATCGCTGATGACACCCGGAACCAGTCGGATGACGGCATCTGAGATGATGGCTGCAGCAAGTTCGCCACCCGTCAGCACATAATCACCTACACTGATTTCTCGGGTAATGAGATGGTCGCGCACACGCTGGTCAATACCCTTGTAGTGACCGCAGAGGATGATGAGGTTACCCTGCATCGACATTTCGTTGGCTATCTTCTGGTTGAAAGTTTCACCATCTGGCGAAACATAAATCACGTCATCATACTCGCGCTCTGCCTTCAGTGCAGCAATGCAGCGGTCTATTGGTTCACATTGCATCACCATGCCGGCACTTCCGCCGTATGGATAGTCGTCCACACGCTTCCATTTATCTAATGTGTAGTCACGCAGGTTGTGCAGATGAATCTCCGCTAGACCCTTCTTCTGCGCACGTGCTAGAATGGACTCATTGAAGAATCCCTCCAGCATCTCTGGTAATACTGTAATAATGTCTATTCTCATAACATCTGCAAAAATAATAAATAATGCGGAGAGCACCAAAAGTTTTTGCTTTTTCTTTCATTTTTGCTCCTCTTTTCTTTACTTTTCTTTCTTTTTTCCCTGTTTTTCTACCTTTCCGTAGCCATTCTTGTCTTTTCATATCATAATCCTGTTTTTCTGGAGAAAGAGAGTGATTAACGTATAAATATGCAACAAAATTATCAAAAAATAGAAAAATCATATCAAAATGATAAATTTTCGGTAAAACATGCTACTATTTGTAGAAAAAGTTGTATTTTTGCAAACAGAATTGCTCGAAAGAGTGTATAATTAATTAAAATTGTGAACAAGATGATATTGGACATTGAAATGCTGAGAAGCTTTTACGCTTCGTATTCGGAAAGTGTAGCCCAGGCTAAGGCTACGGTGAAACGACCTCTTACTTATGCCGAAAAGGTGCTCTTTGCACATCTTTTCGACCCAACACAGTTGCGACCATATAAAAGAGGTGTAGAATATGTTGACTTCCGACCTAATCGCGTGGCGATGCAGGATGCGACTGCGCAAATGGCGCTCTTGCAGTTCATGAATGCGGGTAAGGACAAGGTGGCCGTACCTGCTTCCGTACATTGTGATCACTTGATTCGTGCCGATGTGGGTGCTACGCAAGATCTTCCTGAGGCTTGCAAGACTAATAAGGAGGTTTATGACTTCCTGAAGTCTGTTTCTCAGAAATACCATATCGGCTTCTGGGGACCGGGTGCCGGAATCATCCATCAGGTAGTGCTCGAAAATTATGCATTCCCTGGAGGTATGATGGTGGGTACTGATTCTCATACTCCTAATGCCGGCGGTCTCGGTATGGTGGCTGTAGGTGTAGGTGGTGCTGATGCTGTAGACGTGTTGACCGGTCAGCCTTGGGAACTCAAGATGCCTCGCCTCATCGGTGTGCATCTCACAGGCAAACTCTCTGGTTGGGCTACTCCTAAAGATGTGATTCTCGAAATCCTTGGCATCCTTACCGTAAAGGGCGGAACCAACGCCATCCTCGAATATTTCGGCGAGGGATTGGACAGCATCTCTACAACCGGCAAGGCTACCATCTGTAACATGGGAGCCGAACTGGGTGCAACATGCTCTATCTTCCCATTCGACCAGAACGCCAGCGAATATCTCCGCAAGACAGGCCGTGAGGAAATTGCATCTCTCGCACAGATGAATGCTGCCGAACTTCGTGCTGATGATGAGGTGTTGGCAGATCCGTCTGCTTTCTACGACCAGATTGTTGAAATCGACCTTTCTAAGGTGGAACCTCATCTCAACGGTCCGTTCACTCCAGATGCAGCCACACCAATCTCTCACATGAAGGCAAAAGGTCCTGCCAACGATTATCCGATGGTAGTAGAAGTAGGATTGGTAGGTAGCTGTACCAACTCTTCTTATCAGGACTTGGCCCGTGCTGCCAGCATTGCCCGTCAGGCTTATGAGAAAGGTATTGAGGTGAAGGGACAGCTTATCATCAACCCGGGTTCAGAGCAGATTCGCTATACAGCCGAGCGTGATGGCATCCTTGATGATTTCAAGAAGATTGGAGCCCTCATCATGACCAATGCCTGCGGTCCTTGCATCGGACAGTGGAAGCGTCATACCGATGATAATTCGCGCAAGAATGCCATTGTTACCTCTTTCAACCGAAACTTCCGCCGCCGTGCTGATGGTAACCCTAATACGTTTGCCTTTATCGGCAGTCCTGAACTCACCGTGGCTCTCACCATCGCTGGTCGCCTGGACTTCAATCCTGCCACCGACACCTTATTAGATAAGGATGGCAACAGTGTGAAGCTCGATGCACCTACAGGATTCACCTTCCCTCCTAAGGGCTTTGCCGTAGAGGATAAGGGATTCATCGCCCCAAGCGAAGAAAATGCCAACGTAGAGGTAGTTATTGCGCCTGACAGCAACCGACTCCAGAAGCTCGCTCCGTTTGCTCCATGGGATGGAAAGGACCTGACAGATATGCCGCTTCTTATCAAGACCGAGGGCAAATGTACAACCGACCATATCTCTATGGCGGGTCCTTGGCTGAAGTTCCGTGGACATCTGCAGAACATCTCCGACAACCTTCTGATGGGTGCCGTAAACGCCTTTAACGGTGAGAGCAACAAGGTAAAGAACCAGTTGGATGGTGCTTATGTTGAGGTTTCTACCGCAGCCAAGGCTTACAAGGCTAAGGGCATCAGCAGCATCGTGGTAGCAGAGGATAATTATGGTGAAGGTTCATCCCGTGAGCACGCAGCCATGGAGCCTCGTTTCCTCAATGTGAAGGTGATTCTCGCCAAGAGTTTCGCCCGTATCCACGAAACCAACCTGAAGAAACAGGGTATGCTTGCCCTCACATTCTGCAACAAGGATGATTATAACAAGGTGCAGGAGGACGACCGCATCTCTTTGACAGGTTTGAAGGAGTTTGCGCCAGGTTCTAAACTCACCGTCACCCTGAAGCATAAGGATGGCTCTGAAGACAGTTTTGAGGTAGAACATACCTATAATGATACGCAGATAGCATGGTTCAAGGCAGGAAGTGCATTGAATTTTGCAGCAAAAAATAAGTAGTTATGAATAAGGAATATTTGATATATAAACTGAGCGATGAGGTAAAGAACTCATGCAAGATTGATAAGGAAGCATTCAAAAAGTTCAATGTGAAGCGTGGACTTCGTAATGAGGATGGCTCTGGTGTGTTGGTCGGACTGACCAATATCGGTAATGTAGTGGGTTATGAGCGCGATGCAGAAGGTAAGTTGACCCCTACAGAGGGTAAACTTTATTATCGTGGTTATGAACTCGATGATCTGGTAACTCCTCTCTTGAAGGAGAAGCGCTTCGGATTCGAGGAAGTTGCCTTCCTGCTGCTCTCGGGCCAGTTGCCTGATAAGGAGGAATTGGATGCTTTCAGAGAACTCCTGAACGATAATATGCCGCTTGATCATCGTACGATTACCCATATCATCGAGTTGGAAGGCAGTAACATCATGAACATCCTGGCCCGTTGTGTGCTCGAAATGTACACCTTCGATCCGAATCCGGATGACATCAGCCGTGACAATCTGATGCGCCAGAGCATAGAGTTGATAGCCAAGTTCCCAACCATTATCGCTTATGCATACAACATCTACCGTCACTCTGTTCAGGGTAGAAGTCTCCATATTCGTCATCCTCGTGAGAATCTCTCTATTGCTGAGAACTTTCTTTATATGATGAAGCATGAGAACTATTCCGAATTGGATGCCCGTATGCTCGACCTTCTCCTGATTATCCAGGCTGAACATGGTGGTGGTAACAACTCAACCTTTACTGTACGTGTTACATCTTCCACCCGTACAGATACTTATAGTTCTATTGCTGCAGGTATCGGCAGTTTGAAGGGTCCTTTGCATGGTGGTGCCAATATCAAGGTTATCAATATGTTCCACCATCTGAAAGAAGCTATCAAGGATTGGGGTAATGTAACCGAACTTGATACTTATCTCAAGCGTATGCTCAACAAGGAGGCGTACGACAAGACAGGTCTCATCTATGGTATCGGTCATGCGGTCTATACATTGAGCGACCCACGTGCCGTAGAATTGAAGCGTCTGGCAGGTGAACTTGCCAAGGAAAAGGGTAGAGAAGACGAGTATAATTTCCTGAAGCTGATAGAGCAGGAAGGTATCAAATGTTTGCAGGAACATCGCGGAGGCAGCAAGCCTGCGTGTGCAAATCTTGATTTCTACAGTGGCTTTATCTATGAAATGATTGGTTTGCCACAGGAAATCTATACACCGATTTTTGCCATGGCACGTATCGTAGGTTGGACTGCCCATCGCATTGAGGAACTCAATTTTGAAGGTCGTCGTATCATTCGTCCTGCCTATAAGAATATTCTTGGAGAACTTGAATATCAGCCACTTAACGAGAGATAAAATCCTCTTGATATCATAAAGGAAGGCAATGCCCAGCATCGGGTGTTGCCTTTTCCTGTCTATATACAAGCAGGCTATTGTCAAGTGATGCAGTAAAGTTTTTGTTTTGACCATTAGAATTAATATACGTTAAATATTCAAAGTAGTATGTTGTAATTTTGGAGAAATGAATAATTATTCTTATCTTTGTAGCCGAAAAGTATAAAGAAAAGTATAAGTATTGAAGTTTTAACCGTCTAGTTTTAAGACAAAACAGTAAATGGATTGCATGGAAAAAGAATTTGAAGATTACTGGAATAAGCACCAGAAAAGATTAATCTTGAATGCTCCAAAAGCGCTACGCGATGAATACATCGAATCTACTAAGCTCGACAGCCCGATAGATTGGGTCTGTTTTATCCTGCCTGTGGCTTTAGGTATTGGTCTTCAGCCTGTTTTGGATATTCAGAGTGAGATTCTATCTTGGGCAGTTGTATTGCTTATTGTGGTAGTTTGTTTTGCTGTGATGCAGCTGGTAAAGCCTATGTTGCAGAAAAAGAAATCTACCATACAAGTGGTCAAGAGCATCAAAGCTTATTATTACGAAGTATACAAGAAAAATGGTTTAAAGAAATTAGAGCCTTGGAATTAATTCCAAGGCTTTTTTGTTTGTTGAAACCATTATACAATCATGAAATCACTCATCACATCATCCGATATGTAGAGACCTTCCCGTGTGAGAGAGAGTCTGCCGTTCTTTATTTTCATCAGTCCCCGGCTGATATGAGGCTGGGCTTCCTGGAGCAGTTTGTCTGCCAGTTCTTTTCCGAATTCCTGCTCCATTTTCATGAGGTTTATTCCGTCGCTTGTTCGTAAGGCGGTTGTTATCAGATCGTTGTAACGGGTGGAAATGTCGAGCTGCTCACTCTCTGAAGGCAGAATGCCATCGCCGATGCTTCGAATGTAAGTCTGGATGTTTTCGATATTCCAGCTGCGCTGCTTTCTGTTGTAGGAGTGGGCGGCTGCTCCTATGCCGATATACGGCACCTCGTGCCAGTAACTGCTGTTGTGGCGCGAATGGAACCCCGGACGGGCAAAATTGCTGATTTCATAATGTTCGTAGCCTGCCCCAGTGAGCTGGTCTATCAGTATTTCATACATCTTGCGACTGGTTTCTTCATCTATTTCACTGATCTTTCCCTGTTCCAGCATACGGTAGAGGGGAGTTCCCTCTTCGTACATCAGACTGTAGGCAGATATGTGTTCCACATCCAGCTGTATGGCGTGCCTGATATCGCTCATCCATTGGGAAAGAGATTCTTCGGGGAATCCGAACATCAGGTCGATACTGATATTGCGGATGCCGATGTTGCGGAGTCGGTCGACGGCTTCTTCTACCTCTCTGGCGTTATGACGGCGATGCAGAAAGTGTAAGCGCTCATTGCTGAAGGTCTGCGCTCCCATGCTGATTCTGTTGATGGGGAGTTGCTTCAGCGTTTCACAGAAATCGCCGGTTACATCGTCCGGATTGCATTCCATTGTGATCTCCATATTCTCTGCCAGCGTATAGTTTTTTCTGATAGCAGAGAAAATCTGGTTGAGTTGGGAGCCGTTGAGCTGACTCGGGGTTCCACCGCCCAGATAGATGGTTTCGATAGTTTCATTGCTTCCGAGAGCGGCTTTTGCCGGGCGCATCTGCATCTCCCGGCAGAGAGCATCAGTGTAATCATCCTTTAACTTGAGGGAGGTGGTACTGTAAAAACCGCAGTAGATGCACCGGCTTTCACAAAAGGGGATATGTATGTATAGTCCTGCCATATTTCTGAACTTCTTTTTCTATATATAATAAGGTGTAAAGACAAAAACATGTCTAAACAAAGTGCAAAAGTACTAATATGTTTTAAAAAACAGAAGTTTTTTGCCCAAAACTTTTGGCAATGTGCGATTTTTTTTGTACTTTAGTAGCATGAAACAGAAAAACCGAAGGTTTGACTGTGGATTGCAACTAGCAAATTTAAGTATAACCCTTAAAAATCTATAAGCGTCATGAGAGTTTATCAGACTAATGAGATTAAAAACATTGCGCTGTTGGGCAGTGCGGGTAGCGGCAAGACTACACTTGCCGAGAGTATGTTATTTGAAGCAGGCGTTATCAAGCGTAAAGGCTCTGTAGAGGCGAAAAATACGGTGAGCGACTACTTCCCAGTTGAGTTGGAATACGGCTACTCTGTGTTCCCTACAGTTTTTCATGTAGAGTGGAACAACAAGAAGCTTAACATTATAGATTGCCCAGGTAGCGATGATTTCGTAGGTGGTGCCATTACATCTCTCAATGTTACCGATCAGGCAGTTATCCTTATCAATGGTCAGTATGGTCCAGAGGTAGGTACACAGAACAACTTCCGTTATACAGAGAAGTTGGGTAAACCTGTTATCTTCCTGGTAAACCAGCTCGACTCAGACAAGTGCGACTTTGATAATATCATAGCCACCATGAAGGACATTTATGGTTCTAAGTGTGTGCAGATACAATATCCTATCGAGACCGGTCCTGGCTTCAATGCTCTCATTGACGTCTTATTGATGAAAAAATATTCTTGGAAGCCTGAGGGCGGTGCTCCTATTATTGAAGATATTCCTGAAGAGGAAATGGAAAAAGCCATGGAACTTCATACGGCTCTTGTTGAGGCTGCAGCCGAGAACGATGAGGGACTGATGGAGAAGTTCTTCGAGAGCGAGAGTCTGACAGAAGATGAACTTCGCGAGGGCATCCGCAAGGGATTGGTTAGCCGTAGCATCTTCCCTGTGTTCTGCGTTTGTGCAGGTAAGTCGATGGGCGTTCACCGCCTGATGGAGTTCCTGGGCAATGTGGTTCCTTTCGTAAGCGAGATGCCGAAACTGCATAATACACGTGGTGAGGAAATTACGCCAGACAGCAATGGTCCTGAGAGTGTTTACTTCTTCAAGACTGGTATGGAACCTCATATCGGTGAGGTAAGCTACTTCAAGGTGATGAGCGGCTCTATCAAGAATGGTGACGACCTGACTAATGCAGATCGTGGCTCCAAGGAGCGTATCGGACAGATTTATGCCTGTGCGGGTGCCAACCGTGTGCCTGTAGAGCAATTGAATGCCGGTGATATTGGCTGTACCGTGAAGATGAAGGACGTGAAGACTGGCAATACCCTTAATGGTAAGGGGGCTGAGTGGCGTTTTGACTTCATTAAATATCCTAACCCTAAGTATTCACGTGCTATCAAGGCTGCCAATGTTCAGGATACAGAGAAACTGATGGCTGCACTCCTGAAGATGCGCCAGGAAGACCCTACTTGGATTGTTGATCAGAGCAAGGAATTGCGCCAGGTAATCGTAAGAGGACAGGGTGAGTTCCATCTCCGCACGCTGAAGTGGCGTCTGGAAAACAACGAAAAACTCAATGTGACTTTCGAAGAGCCACGTATTCCTTATCGTGAGACTATTACCAAGAAGGCTCGTGCTGACTACCGCCATAAGAAACAGAGTGGTGGCTCTGGTCAGTTTGGTGAGGTGCATCTCATTGTTGAACCATACGCAGAAGGTATGCCTGATCCTACGTCATTTACCTTCAACGGTCAGGAGTTCAAGATGAATATCAAGAGCCGTGAAGAGGTTAGTTTGCCATGGGGTGGTAAACTGGTATTCCTCAACTCTGTGGTTGGTGGCGCCATTGATGCCCGCTTCATGCCAGCTATTCTGAAGGGTGTTATGGACTGTATGGAACATGGTCCGTTGACGGGCAGTTATGCACGTGATGTACGTGTCATCGTTTATGATGGTAAGATGCACCCAGTAGATAGTAATGAACTTTCGTTCATGCTTGCTGCCCGCCATGCGTTCAGCGATGCCTTCAAACAGGCTGGTCCGAAGATTCTGGAGCCTATCTATGATCTTGAGGTTTATGTGCCTGCTGATTTCATGGGTGATGTGATGAGTGATCTCCAGGGACGTCGTGCTCTCATTATGGGTATGGACAGCGAGGCCGGTTACCAGAAGTTGAGTGCCAAGATTCCTCTGAAGGAACTTGCCAGCTATTCCATCTCTCTGAGTTCATTGACTGGTGGACGTGCTTCGTTCACAACCAAGTTTGCCAGCTACGAGTTGGTTCCTTCCGACATTCAGAGTAAGCTGATTGCGGATCATGAGGCAGAATTGGAGAAGGATGCTGAATAGCAATTGTTAGGTTAGAGAAAAATCTCTCTTATATAAATTAAAATTTTATGTTGATATGACCAATATGGGGAAGTGTGCATGTGATATGTATGCTTCCTCTCTTTTTTTTATGAAAAATGAAAGTTTAGTTTTATATATGAAACTAAAAATACAGAAAAATGTTAAAAACTAGAAAGAGTAAATAATTAATTAACGATTTTAAGTTAACTGATTAAGAAATTTCTTATCTTTGCCCCCATGAAGAAGAAAACGATTTGGACCATAGCCATTATCATGGGCTTTTCGTTCCTTGCGCTGCTGTACTTGCAGCTCAGTTACATCCAGGAGATGGTAAACATGAAGAAGGAACAGTTTGACGAGTCGGTCAACAGAGCCCTGTATCAAGCTTCAAGAAATTTGGAGCTTAATGAAACTCTGCGCTATCTCGAAAAGAATGTCAACGAGACAGAACGTAAGGCCAATAAAGATAAGAACAAGGGAACGGCAGTTTATTCAACTTTCGAGTTGAAGACAAATGCCACACATCCTGGCAATATGCCGAAGGCGATGATACTGCGTAGCGATAAGAATTCGCTGACAGAAACACAGAAGTCGCTTCAGGAAATCGTGAAGAACCGCTATGTCTATCAGAAAGCGTTGCTGGATGAGGTGGTATATTCTATCCTTTATTCGGCATCAGACAAGCCGCTGAAGGAGAGAATCAACTTCAAGCAGCTCGATCAGGACCTCAAGGCTGAGATGATGAATAATGGTATCAACATACCTTATCATTTCACCGTGACTACGCAGGATGGACGAGAGGTTTACCGCTGTCCTGACTATACGGACGAGGGTGAGGAATACAGCTACTCACAGGTGCTCTTCCGCAACGACCCACAGTCGAAGATGGGTGTAGTAAGGGTGCATTTCCCGGATATGAACAGCTATATCTTCTCCAGTGTGCGCTTCATGATTCCTAGTGTCATCTTCACGCTGGTATTGCTGATTACCTTCATCTTTACCATTGTGGTTATCTTCAGACAAAAGAGATATACTGAGATAAAGAACGACTTCATCAATAATATGACCCACGAACTGAAGACGCCGATTGCCAGTATCAGTCTGGCAGCGCAGATGCTCAATGATACCTCGGTAGCAAAGAGCGAACAGATGCAGAAACATCTGGGTAACGTGATTAACGATGAATCGAAGCGTCTTCGTTTCCTGGTAGAAAAGGTATTGCAGATGAGTATGTTCGACCGCAAGAAGGCGGTGTTCAAGAAGAAAGAACTCGATCTGAACGAGATGGTTGAGAATATTGCTAATTCCTTCTCGCTCCGCGTTGAGCATACAGGTGGTAAGGTCTATACCGATATCGAAGCCATCGATTCGGGACTCTATGTTGACGAGGTGCATTTCCAGAATGTCATCTTCAATCTGATGGACAATGCCGTGAAATACCGCAAGCCGGACGAGCCGCTTAACATTACGATGAAGACCTGGAATGATGAAGAACATCTGTATCTCTCGATTACGGATACCGGTCTGGGTATGAAGAAGGAGAATCTGAAGAAGATATTCGACAAGTTCTACCGCGTACATACGGGCAATGTCCATGATGTGAAGGGATTCGGACTGGGACTGGCTTATGTCAAGAAGATAGTAGATCTTCATGATGGTGAAATTAAGGTAGATAGCGAATTGGGAAAGGGTACAACCTTTACCATCAAGTTGCCGGTGATTCACAGTTAAGGCTTGAAGAAACAGAATAAAGAATTAAAAGAATATTAATAATTTTAAAGAATAAAGATATGGAAGAGAAAATTAAAATCTTGCTTTGCGAGGACGATGAAAATTTAGGTATGTTGCTTCGCGAATATTTGCAGGCAAAGGGATTTACCACAGTTCTGTGCCCTGATGGCGAGGTAGGTTATAAGGAATTCAATAAGAATAAGTTTGATATTGCAGTACTCGACGTGATGATGCCAAAGAAGGACGGCTTTACCCTGGCACAGGAAATTCGTCAGACCAATGCCGACCTCCCAATCATCTTCCTTACTGCCAAGACATTGAAGGAAGATATCCTTGAAGGTTTCAAGATTGGTGCTGATGATTATATCACCAAGCCATTCTCTATGGAAGAATTGGTATTCCGTGTAGAGGCTATTCTCCGCCGCGTACGTGGCAAGAAGAGCAAGGAGTCTACCATGTATCACATTGGTGACTTTACCTTCGATACACAGAAGCAGCTTCTTACCATTGGTGAAAAGCAGACCAAACTTACCACCAAGGAGAATGAACTTCTTGCTTTGCTCTGTGCTCACTCTAATGAAATTCTGCAGCGCGATTTTGCTCTGAAGACCATTTGGATTGATGACAATTACTTCAATGCACGCTCAATGGATGTTTACATCACCAAACTCCGCAAGCATCTGAAGGACGATCCTCAGATTGAAATCATCAATATCCATGGTAAGGGATACAAACTGATTGTTCCTAACGAGGATTAAATGTTTCAGAAATAGGGAAGAGATTCTCTAAGATATAAAAAAAGGATAAGTCGATGACCGGCTTATCCTTTTTTTAATGAATATACAAATCCGGCTACTCCCGCCAGTATGAAAAAGAGGCCAGCGAAGAGCACGCTGTTTCCCGGGATGGAAAATGCAAAACTGGCAACCATCAGCAGGACGCCTAAAACAATGAAAGCCATGCCCATAGATGGTAGGGTATGGAGCAAACTAATCAGTTTCTTATTCATTTTTGCCATATTCTTTACAGTTTAGAGGTTGTTTTTATACTATTAACAATTATTTTGTGCAAAAGTACGAAAAATATTTGGTTAATTCAAGAAAAAGTCGTAATTTTGCACCGCAATTCGTGAAAAGGCTGTGTTTTCGCACACATTTTCCGGTTTGCACGAGAATTTTTATATTAATATTTAATCATTTAAAGTAGTATGAATCAATACGAAACCGTTTTCATTTTGACTCCCGTTTTGTCTGATGAACAGATGAAGGAAACGGTCGCTAAGTTCGAGAAGGTACTCACCGATAATGGTGCTGAGATTCTGAACAAAGAGGCTTGGGGTTTGAAGAAGTTGGCTTACAACATCGAGAAGAAGACATCAGGCTTCTACAGCTTGGTTGAGTTCAAGGCTGAGCCAACTGTTATCGCTAAGCTCGAAACAGCTTATCGCCGCGACGAGAAAGTAATTCGTTACATGACTGTTAAACTTGACAAGTATGCTGCCGCTTACGCAGAGAAGCGTCGTGCAAAGCTTGGTAAAAAAGAGGAGGCTTAATCATGGCAGATCAGAAATCAGAAATCCGTTATTTGACCGCTCCTTCTATCGACACAAAGAAGAAGAAGTATTGCCGTTTCAAGAAGAGCGGTATTAAGTACATCGACTATAAGGATCCAGAGTTCTTGAAGAAGTTCTTGAACGAGCAGGGTAAAATCCTTCCACGTCGTATCACAGGTACATCTTTGAAGTATCAGCGCCGTGTAGCACAGGCTGTAAAGCGTGCTCGCCAGATCGCTTTGCTTCCTTACGTAACCGATTTGATGAAGTAATTTAAGGAGGATAAAGAAGAATGGAAATTATTTTGAAGCAAGATATTATCGGTCTTGGATATAAGAACGATATCGTAAATGTAAAGAGTGGTTATGGTCGTAACTTTCTTATCCCTACAGGTAAGGCTGTTATCGCATCTCCATCTGCTAAGAAGCAGTTGGCTGAGGATTTGAAGCAGCAGGCTCACAAGCTTGAGGCTATCAAGGCTGAGGCTGTTAAGAAGGGCGAGGCTCTCAATGGCATCGTTCTTACTATCGCTGCTAAGGTTAGTGCTACAGGTCAGCTCTACGGTTCAGTTAACGCTGCAACTGTTGCTGAGGAACTCGCTAAGAAGGGCATCGAGGTTGATCGCAAGATCATCACTATGAAGGATGCTAAGAAGGTAGGTGAGTACGAGGCTACTGTACACTATCACAAGGAGGTTGAGGTTAAGGTTCCAGTTAACGTTGTTGCTGAGAACGCTCCTGTTGCAGCTCCTGCTGCTGAGGAGGCTCCAGTTGAGGCACCTGCTGAGGCTGTAGCTGAGGAAGAGGCTCCAGCAGCTGAGTAATCTTCGCTCAATCAATTTGTATGAAGTACGATAATTTTCGCACTGTAAAGCAAATTAATATAAAGATCCCTTTTGCCGCAAGGCATTAGGGATTTTTTTGTTTCTATTCTGCGTTCTGAATGGAAAGTTTTTACCATTCTTGTAGTAATTTAGAATATATAACGTTATTTTTTAATATTCTCTGCTGATTCTCAGAATTTTATTGTACCTTTGCAGTCGAATTCAAAGAATTCATATTCATTACAGGAATATTTATTATAAACTTAAAAAATAATAGGATAAAATGAAAGCATTTGTTTTCCCTGGACAGGGTTCTCAGTTCGTAGGTATGGGTAAGGACCTCTACGATAACAACGCATTGGCAAAAGAACTTTTCGATAAGGCCGACGAGATTCTCGGCTTCAAGATTACTGATATCATGTTCGCCGGTACCGACGATCAGTTGAAGGAGACTAAGGTTACCCAGCCTGCTGTATTCCTCCATTCTGTTATCTCTGCTCTTTGCCTGGGCGAGGAGTTTAAGCCAGCTATGGTTGCAGGTCACTCTCTCGGTGAGTTCTCAGCATTGGTTGCTGCCGGTGCTATGGCTTTCGAGGATGGTTTGAAACTTGTTGCTGCCCGTGCCAACGCTATGCAGAAGGCTTGCGAGGCTAACCCTGGTACTATGGCTGCCATCATCGGTTTGCCAGATGAGAAGGTTGAGGAAATCTGCGCTGAGGTAAGCACAGAAGGCAACGTGGTAGTTGCTGCTAACTACAACTGCCCTGGTCAGCTCGTTATCTCTGGTAACGTAGATGCTATCAATGCTGCTTGCGAGAAGCTGAAGGCTGCCGGTGCTAAGCGTGCATTGCCTTTGAAGGTTGGTGGTGCTTTCCACTCTCCATTGATGCAGCCAGCTAAGGATGAACTTCAGGCTGCTATCGAGAAGACTACATTCTCTGCTCCTAAGTGCCCGGTTTACCAGAATGTAGACGGTAAGCCTCATACTGATCCTGCTGAGATTCAGCAGAACCTCATCGCACAGCTTACAAGCTCTGTACGTTGGACTTCATCTGTACAGGCTATGATTGCTGATGGTGCTGATGACTTCACAGAGTGTGGTCCTGGCAAGGCATTGCAGGGTATGATCGGCCGCATCGACAAGAATGTTGCCGCTCACGGTATTGCTTAATCAACAATAAAACTATTCAACGTTTTATCTTTTCAGCAAAGGCGTTGTTGGAAAGGTAAAACGTTTCATTTTTTTTAGTAAAGCCGCTAAATGAAGGAAAAAGTTATTATATACCAGGTTCTCCCACGACTCTTCGGAAACCAGAATACAACCTGTAAGGAAAATGGTACCATCGAAGAGAATGGTTGCGGAAAGCTGAATAATTTCTCAGATGAAGTTCTGGCTCGCATCCACAATATGGGATTTACACATATTTGGTATACGGGTGTGATTCGTCATGCCACTCAGACAAACTACTCTTCTTATGGAATTCCTACTCAGCATGCAGAGGTAGTGAAGGGAAAAGCTGGTTCGCCATATGCTATTACCGACTACTATGACGTCGACCCAGACTTGGCTGTGAATGTCAGTATGCGAATGAAAGAGTGGGAGCAGCTGATTGAGCGTACTCACAAGGCAGGTATGAAAGTAATCATGGATTTCGTTCCGAACCATGTAGCCCGAGAGTATCATTCCATTTGCAAACCAACAGGTGTACGGGATTTGGGAGAAGATGATGATCCGAACATGCACTTCTCTACCAAGAATAATTTCTATTATGCATGGGGCGATTTGGATTTGAATGAAATCCGTCAATCCAAACCAGAGTTCAAGGCTTTTTCTGCGAAAGATGCCAAGATTTATGAACCTTATACCGAGAGCCCAGCCAAAGCTACAGGAAACGACCGGTTTGATAACCATCCTGGCTGTAACGACTGGTATGAGACCGTGAAACTCAATTACGGTGTAGATTACTGTGATGCAGGGGGCAGAAGCTATCATTATGAACCAGTGCCAAACACATGGGGCAAGATGACAGATATCCTCCTCTTCTGGGCAAGCAAGGGTGTAGATGGCTTCCGCTGTGATATGGCAGAAATGGTGCCAACGGCATTCTGGTCATACGCTACAGGAATATTGAAGGCGAAGTATCCTCACATCGTGGTTATCGGCGAGGTTTATGATCCTAACCAGTACCGCAACTTTGTAAAGGCTGGTTTCGATTATCTTTATGACAAAGTAGGAATGTATGATTGCCTGCGTGGTGTGGTTCGTGGTGAGCGTCCGGCTGCCAGTATCACTCACGAGTGGCAGGTAGTGGATGATATCCGTGACCACATGCTCTATTTCCTTGAGAATCATGATGAGCAGCGCATAGCCAGCGATTTCTTCTGTGGCTCTGCCATGAAGGCGATTCCTGCAGCAGCCATGAGTCTCTTCTTCCAGCAGAATCCTTTCATGCTTTACAGCGGTCAGGAATTCGGCGAGAAGGGAATGGATAAGGAAGGGTTCAGCGGCACGGATGGCCGTACTACGATATTCGACTATTGGAGTCCGGAAACTTTGGCGCATGCCTATCAGGATTCATCTGATTCGGCATTGAGTCAGGAGCAGAAGTATCTGGCAGCCACTTATCGTCAGCTTCTTCGTTTCGCCAATGAAGAAAAAGCCATTCGCGAGGGTGAGACCTTCGATTTGATGTATGTGAATCCGGGTTCAGAGAATTTCGATCCCCGTACCAATTTCGCCTTCCTTCGCAAGAAGGATGATGAGGCCATGCTGATTGTGCTCAACTTTGCCCAGGAGGCGCGTCAGTTACAGGTTTGCATCCCTGGTCATGCTTTCGATTTCTTCCATGTTGCTGAAGAGGAGGTGCTCGTAACAGAGCTGTTCTCGGGTGGCAAGCAGAAGGTTGAGTTGAAGAAGGATGGCGTGTTCCCGATATCAATGGATGCTAACGGAGTAAGAATCTATAAATTCAATGTCAAGATGGAGGAAAGTGATATCATATTGAATGAGCATCATAAGGAGGAGTTCCCTCCTGCTCATACGGCTGAGCATCTGCTCAACCAGTTGATGGTTCGCATGTTTGGCTGTGAGCGCAGCCGCAATGCTCATATTGAGCGCAAGAAGAGTAAGATGACCTTCGTAGTCGATCACAAGCCTACCCGCCAGGAGGAGAAGGAGATTGAGACGGAGATGAATCGCCTGATAGAACTTGATATGCCTGTTACTTACGAGTTTGTGGATCGTGATCATATTCCAGCTAACGTCAAGTTAGACCGTCTGCCGGATGATGCGAGCGAGACCTTGCGTTTGGTTCGTATTGGTGATTATGATGTTTGTCCATGTATCGGCAAGCATGTCCGTTCTACAGCCCAGATTGGCAAGTTTGTGCTGTTGGGTACCAATTGGGATGAGCATGCTCATTCTTTGCGTATCCGCTTCAAGATTGTTCAGTAAAATAAAATAAGCAGCAATGGAGTAGTAGCCATTGCTGTTTTTTTCTTTTATAATTACTGCTTTCTTCTTTCCTTTTCTTTCGTGCACATAAAAGTTTTTTTTCTCGAAAAAGTCTCAAAGTCTCATTATTTGTGGCTAAAACCGATGTATATGATTGATATATAATTGTTTATAAAAATGAGACTTTTCTGTTTATTTTACAAAAAGTATCATGGAAGTATCATAAATCGCACAGAAGTATCATAAAATTCAGGTAAGTTGCTTGCAAAAAAAACTTTTTTTGAGGATTTATGTCTAGAAATACAGGCACAGAAACTAAGAAATGTCTAGTATTTCAGTTCTATAGAATTGATAATGTCTACTATTTCCGTTTTATAAAACTGATAGTGTCTACCTTTCTAGTTTATAAAGTATGCCAATATTAACCAGGAATAAGATGGAAAACAGATAACTGTAGTTAGGAAAATAAGCACATTGGCTGGTCTCTTAGTGCCCGTCACACGGTCACTAAGAGACCAAGTGACGGTCATCGATAGACCAAGTGTTGGGTACTCATTACCCGTACTGTGGGCATTAAATGCCCGTTTTGTGGGGCGATTTTTGGGCACTATTTTGAGCAAGCAAATTGTAGTTTTTCTATATTTAGTTGACTATAATTTCGTGTTTTCTTTTGATGCATCATGGTGATTTAATGATACTTCTATTGAAATCATGATACTTCTATGATACTTCTTTGTAAATATATTTGGAAGTATCATTTTGTAATTCATTATGTATCAGTGATATATTTGCAAATAATGATACTTTGAGACTTTTTTCAAGAAAAACATTTATGTACGAGAATAAAGGAATGGGTGAATCTGCGTCATTTGTAAGCGACTCCTCGCATCATTTTCCTGAAAAATGATAGTAAGTTAGAAAATAATCTCTTGAAAGCTTGCCAGTCTCATTTCTTTTTCTTATTTTTGTATCCATAAATATCAGTATATTGAAGGTAAAGGCTGATATATGGGATAAATATCATTATAATGATAGATAAATTAATAGAAGATTATGGCTGATTTATATGAATATTCTACTCCTGAGTTGGTACGTTTACTGGGAGTAAGATTCAAGGAATATAGAATGAGATGCAATCTCACCCAGAAAGAGGTTGCCGAGCTTACTGGGCTTGGCTTGACCACCATCCACAAGTTTGAGAATGGTACAGCGGGCAATCTTTCGCTTTCCACTTTTCTCCTCTTGCTGAAGGTGGTGGGTCAGATTGATGCCATCAATGATGTGCTTCCCGAACTTCCTCCATCTCCTTATCTGATGAGAAAGGATGAGAAGAAGGCACAGAGAATTCGTCATACTAAATAATAACTGGTTATGGTAAATATGTTGGGAATAACAGCCGTCTCTTTGACGATAGCTTTACCATGAGCTTTATTAATTATGGGAATAAAATCATCCATTGTGCAATGTACTTTTTGTATATCAGCTATATCAACGAATCAACAAACTTTGCTGAAAGCCTAAGTGGTAGTGGCGATACTAAGGATTGGGAACATGAGAAGGATGAAGATAAGATAGAATGGATAAGACGATGTTTGCGACAGGCAACGAAGATGGTGAAGCCAATGAAGAGGAAAGGCTTGAGTAGATAAAATATTAAGGGAGGAGCGCATTCTAACACGCCCCTCCCTAATTATTTTACAACTCGCAATAATCTTGCGAATCACTATTCTTAGTAACGACATGAATAGTGAGACGAGTGTGAGCTATGCGAGTTGTGATAACTGTGTAAAGAATTAGAACTGTGCGAATAGTGACCCGTAAGAGAATTTATATAGGTTTCTCACATCTAATCGAAAACGCGAATAATGTTACCAAACAAAATACACATCACTTCTTCTTTTACAATAAGCAACAGCCACATCACGTGCCGCTTTTATTCTAGTTTTTTCAAGATCTGTCTCACGTTGTGATTGTCTTTCGATGAGTTCAACTGCCCGCCGAGCTTCTGCATCTTTAGTTTGCTTGATTTGCGTGCATAGTTGTTTGGCTTCAGTAGCACAAGAGCTTGTCATATCTATTTGTTGTAGATATTCGACTGCCGCATCAAAATTACCATTAGAGAATTCTGCCCGAGCTTTCTGAATGACATTATTGCATTCTTGCGTTTGGTATTGACGATAAATTGTAGTTATCTCGTTATTGACTTTTGTGTAACCAGAGATTGTCGCTGGACAAGAAAACAACAGAGCCAGTCCTTCACCATATTGTTGAATATTGGCGAAAGTGCGAGCACGTGATATAACAGAATTAAGATTATGCTGATAGTAATCTATGATTTTGTCTTTTGCCTTATTTACAAAGTCTGTTAGACGTTTGTCTTGGGCGGACAATTTAGAAATGGCATTTTTTATTGCGTCATCATCAGAGAATCCTTCTCCACGTACTGTAACGACACAACTTGCAAAAGTTGTACTTGTGGCAAGATTGGTACAGACAAAATTGAATTGTATGTCGCTTGTATGTATATTCCTCATACTGCCTTCAACAACTTGTTTATTAACGAAACTAATCTCTGGCTTTATGGCAATGGTACTTACTTCGGCTGTTTCAACTCCACTTTCTGTCATGGCTGGCAAGAACTTGCTCCTTAGCATCTTTGCAGTATTATCACTTAATTGACAATTACCAACAGAAAGTGCAAAAGCTATTTCTATTCCTTGTGCGAAAATAGTTGCATAAGAGGTCAGCAAGATTATCATTGTAAGCAATACTTTTCTCATAATCCACCCTCCTGTTATTTAATGGTTACAATCAGCATATTGTTGCTTGTAGTTCTCTCAATCTTGATTCCAAGATTCTTGAAAAATGTCAGCAGCTTCAATCCAAACTTATTGATATTATATGTTCTTCCGTTCTCGTCTTTTAGCGGTATGCGAATATCGTCGAAGAGCATCTGCTTGTCGGTTGTTCCCTGGATATGGTAATTGCCTTTATAAGCATTTTCTTCTACCCACATTTCTAATGCATCGGACAAAGCAAGACCGTCAGCGCCAATCTCTTGCGACATAGAGCGAGATGATGTCTCGTCAATGCCGACTGTTACCGCTATGGATTGTCCGTTTTCAGCTATGTCCATCAGTTTTTCCTGCATGGTGTTCAAGAATTTGTCCATCCCTATCTCAACAGCTCTTGATGTAAGTTTACCATAGTCATCGGTGTAAAACTTACCACTTTCGCACACAGCATTGGAAAGCGAATTTGCAGTAGATGTTTCATAACCAGACAGGATTACTTTCATGGCATTGCCGGAAGGAGATTCCAACAGGCTTATTTCCGCTTCGACATAAACATCTGCACCAGACTGTTGTATAATCATAGTCTTGACATCCTGTTGTTGGGTATTGCCTAATGCGGTTGCTTTTGACAAGACTTTTAACTTGGCAAAAAAATCAACTGTTGTATACCCCCTTTGGTCGAATGCTTCCTTTATCTTGGTCAAGGCAATACGCTTATTCACGTCATTCTCCAAAACGGTACGTATGTCTTCACCTTGCGTTGTATATGGTATGACCATAATCTTTGGTCGTGCCGTAGGTAAAGGAGTAACTTGAGACTCTATGCTTTGTGCCCATGTGCAGCAGAACGCACACAGCCCCAATAGTATTGTTACAATTTTTTTCATACTCATTTCTTGATAATTAGGTTACAACGAATTAAATTGTGAGAAGCTTTACTATTTTCAATAGCTGTAATGATTTTGCTTGACACGCTGCATTCGGCGAATGACTCTCCTGATAGTTTTTTCACCTTGGCCTTCCCGAGTTCTGACGGATACGGTTTGCCCTCAAGCATCTCTACTGATTCTATCGTAAACATATCGCCGACCTTGATTCCGGCTTCCTTGCCAACATTGAGAAGTATCGTGCTTTTACCTATCGTCTTCAAGACTTTTCCTTTGACAGGAAAATTGATACGGAAATATTCGTAGATATCGGACTGTAAGCTTTGCATGGCTACAGTAACGGCACTCTCTGGCGACAGCATTTCCTTACTGCATTTTCCATCAAAACTCTGCGCCTCATTGCTTACGCCTGTCTCTACGTCAACAACTTTCAACTGAAATGCTACACTCGCTTTATAGCCACGTGTGCTTCCGTCACCGTTCTTCATGCGATAAACTGGAATCTTGATAATATGACCTGTTACCAATTGCTCGGCAGCAACAGCCGCACCTTGTTCTGCAAGATTATGGCTGTCGAGAAAAGCCTCGCTCTTCTGTAGTTCAAGCTCATCCATTACTTTATCGCGACTTGTTCTGTCAACAACAACAAAACGGTGAGTGTTAGTCAACATTTCCACAACTTTCTCTGTTATAAGTCCAGTGTACGGACTCTCTTCATCGCAGGTAAACTGAGTTACGCCTATGACAGGGCGGTCATCGGCTGCTAAGGAAACTTGCGTATACCCACAAAGGATACACGCAAGTATGACCGCATATAAAATACGAAAATTTCCCATTACAGATTCTTTGCAGTTTTTGCTGTTTCAATCATCTGCTTGATGGCAGCGACCTTTGCCTTTGATTCTTCAAGCAAGACTGGGTAAGCATCTTTTGTAAAGGCGAGAGCTGATGCTATCTTAGCTACTTTCATTGGATTTTTGTTAGTAGAAGATGCCTTGGTTGCAGCTTCTGCACCTTTCCCCGCCTCAGCGATAGAAACACCTTCTGCAGTTAGAGTTGTGCCTAATGCGACAAGTTCCTCTACGGTAGGCTTCTTGATGGTTACGTCTGTAACACCATCCTTTGTTTCGCCAATCTGACGATAATAAAGGTCTTGAAGTAAAGCTGATGATGCTGCGGAACTGATGGCTGCATTGTAAACTCCCTGTACATAGGAGTCAACATCTGCAATTCCTGTTTGCTTTGGCTGTTTAGAGCAAAGTTTCTCCAATTTTGCACAACGGTCAATACTAGCCTTAATGTCCTCTTTGGACTGACCGAAACAGAAAGATACCGACATTGCGAGCAATGCTGCGGTAACGAATAAAAATCTTTTCATCTTGTATTATTATTAAGATGGCTGCCTGGCTACCACAGCAGGGTTATTTTTTTATTGGTGGATATACAAAATAAAAAACGTGGAGCCAGTCTGTCACTCGTTCCACGATTCGTAGGCCTTCGCATTGCCCTGTCAGTCCGAAACGAGCAACGCCAATACAACGTCAAATCTCATGCAACATTTTAAAAGATAATAAAATGTGCGTAAATGCTAATATATACATCATATAGCAGGTGTTTAACAAAGTATGTATTTTGTTATTTGTTTGTTACTCTACTATTTGATTTCATAATTTATTATAGTTAATGGTTCGTAATTGGTTCTTGTTTTGGGTAACAAATCCAATTATTTTTCGTATCTTTGCACCGTGAGTAACAAATCTCACAAAATGACAATAAGTAGAATAAATAACAAAGTAACATGAGAAGTAACAATGAACCTGTGCGCATACGCTACAAGGATTTGGCGAATGGCACAAAGTCGATTTATCTCGACACTTACAAAAGTGGAAAGAGGTCGTATGAGTTCTTGAAGCTTTATCTGCTTCCTGAGGACGATGACAAGGCTAAGGCTGTCAATGCCGAGACCTTGCAGAAGGCAGAAGCTATCAAGAACCAACGAGTGCAAGAAATCCTGTCGGGAAAGTTGGAAACAGTGAAGGCTTCCTTGGAGCATCCTGCTTCTACAACAACTTCAAGCAAGAAGACCGCACGAGCAAGTAAGAATGAGAATGGCAATACTGATAAAACTGGCAAAAGTGCCAAGGGAAAGGAAAGTGAGGCAAACGAAGTTGTCGGAGCTGTTTCTGGCAGAGAAGGACACCAATGGAAGTTTATTGACGATGACGGTGAGGACAGAGCCATAGATGGAACAATCAAAAAACATAGAGGCAGACCCAACAAGCGTGAAGCTGTCACTCTTCGTTTCAAGAACCTTGCCAACGGCAGCAAGTCGCTCTACTTCGACATATATTATAATGGTGAGCGCAAGTACGAGTTTCTGAAGCTCTATATCAACCCAGAGATTACCGAGGCTGACAAGCAGAATAATGCCTTGGTCATGGAAACCGCAGAGCGTCTGAAAGAACGCAAGATGCGAGAGGTTGTCAATGGAGAGACTTTCACGGATCCTTCTGACGAGCTGAACCAAGTGGAGAAAGTTGAGGAATACACCAGTTCTGTGATAGTCCGTAGTCGCAAGATGCGCAATGGAGACCGTTCCCTCTTCCTTGATATATATTATGGTAAGGGACAACGTGCCTATGAGTCAGTTGGTCTTTACCTTCGTAAGGATGACAGCGAGGAGAAACACAAGGAAATCTGGAAAGAAGCTGAGAAAAAGGCCAAGGAACGCATGAAGGCATTGAAGGACGGAACCTTTGAGAAGCGTGTCGGCAGAAGAGGCTATAAGCCGCATGGAGAAGACCCCGATGCCAACGTGGACAAATACAAGGAGTATCTTGCCACCAAGAAAGTGAAGACAGAGATTGCCGTTGCAGAGACTGAGCGCAAGAGAAATTCCAAGACCAAGGAGCCTGTGAGAATCCGCTTCAAGGAACTTGCCAACGGCAACAAGTCGGTCTATCTATCCATCAATGTCAACGGTCGCCGCACCTACGACTATCTGCGCCTTTATCTCATTCCAGAGGTTGATGCAGCTGCCAGGGAGCAGAACAAGCAGACGATGCAAGCGGTGTATGCCATCAAGGCACAACGCATCATGAGCATCACCAACGGTATCGCAGGACTCAAAGACAAGTCGAGAATCAAAATGCGACTTGTGGATTGGTTGGAGATATTCCGTGACGCACAAGTGGAGCGAGGAAGACAATCTGCCCGAAACTGGGTGAACAGCGTGCTGAATGCAGTGAGAGAACACTCGCCAAACGTGACACTCGCAGAGATGACCAAGGAATACTGCAATGGTTTCATGGTGTTCTTGTTGAACGACTATATCACCTACAAGCACACCCATCCGTCCAAATCCACGGTGATGAACTATCTCAAATGCCTCAAAGCAGCCTTCAACATGGCTATTGAGGAAGAGATAATGGACGACAATCCCGTATTGCGTCTTCGCATGGATGTTCTGAAAGGTGGCGGCACCAAGCGAGAGTATCTGACCGTTGACGAGGTGAAGAGACTGATTGACACCCCTTGCAAGCGTGAGGATATCAAGGCGGCGTTCCTGTTTTCATGCTTCTGCGGACTCCGTATCAGTGACGTGAAGAGTTTGAAGTGGAAAAACATCATCACCGAGGGTGACAAGACACGAGTTGAGATATTGCAGTACAAGACCAAGCAGCCTCTCTATCTTCCTCTCAACAAGCAAGCCCTTCGTTGGATGCCTGAGCGTGGATCTGCAAGTGACGAGGACAAAGTGTTTCCAACACTGCCAAGCAAGAACTACGACTGCATCCCGGAATGGAGCCGTGCGGCAGGTATCAGCAAACATGTGACCTACCATGTCTCAAGACACACGTTCGCCACGATGGAGCTGACCATGGGCGCAGACCTATACACTACAAGCAAACTTCTCGGTCATACGGAGGTGCGTACGACACAAATTTACGCAAAAATCATCAATAAGAAAAAGGACGAGGCTGTTTCCCTATTGGACAGTGCGTTCGAAGAATAAAAATGGATCATAATAATACATCAAACAACCAAGGACGAGACGACTCCTCGTTCTCTCTTTTTACCCCAATGCAATGAATGCACCTTCGCTAACGGTGTAGGTGGCATTTGTGGTACCAACAAATTGTGGCTGTTCTTCAAGGAAGCCCATGAGTGCTATCAGACGGAAGTCATAGGATGCGGTAAACTATATCACCGCTACAAAAAGGATTTTCTCAACAGCCATTCCTATACGGACTGCCAGTATGCGGCAGGAAAGAACGAGCACAAGAAGAACTTCTACATCATGGAGGAGTTTCTTGAAGAACGTGAGGACTTGGTAGTCATATTCTTTACCAAAGTGGATTTCGAGTATCATGACTACAAGGCTCTTCATCACAAGTTCAACACCACGGAGCCGCCTCCAAACGGTCAGTATCTCCATGGTAAACCACCGTCAATATTACAAACAGCACAAGACCCCAAACCGAAACAGGACTTTCAATGTTACTTTGATTCTACTCAGTTGAACCTCATTGCGCGCCATGCCAATGAGGTTCATTTGTTCTCAGCCGATGTGTCGGAAGAGGATATGCGAAAACTCTTCTCGTGCCAAGTCTGCAAGCAGCTAAAGGCGAGAAGCAACAGACGTGTGGCATTCTTCTTTGACATGCTCTGCAGCAAGAACTTGATTTGCAAGCAATGGCAATCGGTCATTGCCAAGCATAAACTCATTCTGTCTTCATCAACAGACAAGCCACTTACAACAACCAAGCTGTCCTCAGCAACCAGTGATGCCAAAAGTACCAACGCCAGCATCTATGAGGCTATCCGCAAGAAAGTGCAAGAAATAGCAGATTGCGGTAAAAATGACAGCAAGGACACCATCTGACAGATGAAAACCTTGACAGTTGGCTTGATAGTCGGTTGACAGTCAAGCGCACTTCCATCCGATTGGTCAGAAATGCCCTTACCTTTGCCCTCCGTAATCAGAAACCTGGTTATGGAGGGCGACCTCGTTATGTGTAACGATAAATAAAATTACGACAATGATTGGACAGACAACAAATCAGGCAAACAATCCACCAAAGGATGGCACTATCCTACCGCCAACGATAGACGTGGATAAACACGAGTTGACAGAACAAGAACTGGCAGATATGACACCAATGAGACTTGCCGAGCGCATTCAACAAATGGAAGAAGCATTCAAGCTGCTTGGACCAGTGGAGGATGTGTTGAACCGCATCAAGTGCTTGGAGAAATGGCTCTTTGCAGGAAAAGACGTGCTCACCCTTGACGAGGCAAGCGTATTCCTTGACGCTTCAAAGAGTCAGCTTTACAAACTGACACGCACCTTTGCCATTCCCCATTACAAGCCAAACGGCAAGACCATCTATTTCAGCAAGGAAGAACTGGTGGAATGGATCAAGAAGCACCCTGTGAAAACAAAAGAGGTGTATGAGCAGGATGCCATACGCTATGTGATGAACAAACCCTTGAAGAGCAGATGACGATGGAAGAAATGAACGACATGAGCCTCTTTGAAGGCGCAGCGGACAATGCTGATTTGTTGGAAAAGTTGCTGAAGGCATCGCTTATCCATGCGGACGAGACCTACCAGACACCGCCACAGATAATATGGGTGGACAACTCGACCATAGCCACGCTTGGCAACTTCAGTGCCTCCACAGGCAAGGCGAAGAGCCGAAAGACGTTCAACGTGTCCGCTTTGGTAGCTGCCTCGCTTGCTAACGGAAAGGTGCTGCAATATACGGCAAAACTACCCGATGACAAGCGTAAGATACTCTACGTTGATACGGAGCAGAGCCGTTTTCACTGCCACAGCGTGATGCAGCGCATCCTGCGGCTTGCAGGATTACCCGACAACATGAACAGCGAGAACCTTGTGTTCTTCGGACTGCGAGAGTACAGTCCCAACCTCAGACTGCGGTTGATAGAATATGCCTTGCAGACACAAAAGGGTTTTGGCTTGGTCATCATTGACGGCATAAGGGACTTGATGCTCGACATCAACAATCCGAGCGAGTCTGTCCATATCATCAACAAACTGATGCAGTGGTCAAGCCGTTATGACCTGCACATCCATTGCGTCCTACACTTGAACAAGGGCGATGACAATGTAAGAGGTCACATAGGCACGGAACTCAGTAACAAGGCAGAGACGGTACTGGTGATTAGCAAGAGCAATTCGATGGCGAATGTGAGTGAAGTGAAACCGCTCAACATCCGAGACAAGGACTTTGTCCCTTTTGCGTTCCAAATAAACAAGGAGGGATTTCCAGAGATTGCCAAGGACTATGTGGTTGACTCCACCACAGCCAAACAGCCGAAGATGACAATAGCCGACATTACCGATGAGCAGCATGACAAGGCACTTGGAATGGCTTTCGGCAAGAAAGTGGTGTCAGGTTATGAGAATGTGATAAACGCATTGACGAAAGGATATACAACTATTGGTTTTGCCAGAGGTAGAACAGTGATGTCAAAGTTGCTGACCTTCCTATTGAAGAGCAAACTGGTGGTGAAGTGTGGCAACAACGAGTATTGCAGGGTGAAGGATTATCCTTCGCTTCCGCTGCTTGAAGAGCAGGAGGTGAAGAAGTGAGGATGAAGCGAAAATCACTTCAAAAACCACTTCATTCACCTCGGTGTATATATAATAGTAGAACGGACGGATTTTGTGAAGTGGCATCATATTTAACTACATGGACATACGACAAAATGACTTCACAAAACCGTTCATTCACTCTGGTGTATATATAATAAGCGCACGAATGAACAAAAAATGAATGAAAGATGAACATACAACAAGCAAAGGAAATCAAACTCACGGACTATCTGAGCGCATTGGGACATCAGCCCAAACGATGCAGCAAGTCCACATCTTATTATCTGTCGCCATTGCATGCGGAGACAAAGCCATCGTTCAAGGTGAACTTCAGCCGAAACCAATGGTATGACTTTGCTCTTGGTAAAGGTGGTAACATCATTGCTCTTGCTCAACTTCTCTACAATACGGATGATGTGGGTACAGCATTGCAGCATATAGCAGCGGACATGAACAACCCAAAGCCCACAATGGCAAAACCTCCCATTCTGACACAAGTAGAGACAGGCAAGATGGACAAGGTACATATCCAAGAATTGTCCTACCCTGTGCTTATGTCGTATCTGCGTTCACGCCATGTGGATGCGGACATAGGTAAACGCTATTGCAAGGAGATCTGGTACACGTTTAAGGGCAAGCGGTATTTTGGTATAGCCTTTCCAAATAACCGGGATGGGTATGAACTGCGTAACCCATATTATAAAGGTTGTTTGGGCGAGAAAGACATATCCTTGATACATTCACAGCAAGTTGGAGTGCAGGACAGATGCTGCATCTTCGAGGGGTTTATGGACTTTCTTTCGTACAAGACTTTGGAAAAGCGAGGCGACAATGTGATTTGCATACAAGAGCCATGTGATTATATTGTACTGAACTCCATCAGTAGCCTTGGGAAATGCATGGAACGATTGGCGTGTTACACTGCTATCCATTGTTATCTTGATAATGACCAAGCAGGAACGGTGGCTGCCCATACAATCATGGACTGTTATCAAAACAGGGCAATCAACGAATCCATAAGATATGCAGAATACAAGGATGTCAATGATTATCTTATCGGCAGAAAATCCATTATTCCGCATAAAGAGGATGTATAAAGCGATAATTTTCTACGGAGAAAGTCAATATTCTCCGTAGAAAACTATCTTTTGCGTGATTTTTGCGTAGATTTCCGTACAAACATACTACATTTTTGAAAATATGTAGTAACTTTGTACAGAATTAAAGATGCAAATCATGGAAAAGCGTATGACAAATCCAAAATCTGAAGGCTATATCTCTGCAAAAGATATGGCAGGAAGAGCTGCATACTATAAAGTATTGCAAGCCGCCAAGAATGGCGAACTCACCAGAATAAAAAGAGGTGTGTATGCAACCGATGACCATTTGGCAAGTCAAATGCTTGATGTGGAAAAGGTTGTTCCTGGTGGTGTGTTGTGTCTGTATTCCGCTTGGTCACATTATCAGTTGACTACACAGGTACCACAAGAATATTGTCTTGCAATAAAAAGAGGCCGAAAAATCACCCTTCCAGATTATCCCCCAATTACACTATACCATTGGAGTGATACCGCCTTTAACCTTGGAATTACGAATACAGAGATTGAGGGTTTCAAGGTGAGGATATATGACGTGGAGAAATGTGTCTGTGATGCAGTAAAGTATAGAAACAAAATCGGCATAGATGTCTGTACGGAGATTATAAAGGAATATCTGAAACGCAGAGATCGTAATGTCAGCAAACTGATGAAATATGCCTCACAACTGAGAGTTGCCAAAACATTGGGAACATATCTACAAATGGAACTATAAAATAATAAATATGACAACGAAGAATTATGCTCGCTCGGTAAGAGCGAAACTGCTTAATATATCGAAAGAAGAGAATGTCTTCTACCAATCGATATTGACACGATACTTTCAGGAGCGTCTGTTGTACCGTCTGTCGGTAAGTCCATACAAAGAACGCTTTATATTGAAAGGTGGTGCATTACTGTATGCCCATGAGCATTTGAAAGCAAGACCAACATTGGACATAGACTTCCTTGGTCAACAGATTAGCCGTGAGTTGGACAATATCAAGGAGACATTCAGAAATTTATGCGACATAGAATGTCTGGAAGACGGAGTTGTCTTTGACAAGGACAGCATTAGTGTAGAAGAAATCACGCTCAAAAAAGAATATAATGGTGTGCGAGTGCATGTCAAGGTAGGACTTGACACGGCAAGCCAAGTTATTTCCATGGATGTAGGCTTTGGCGACATCATAACTCCTGCGCCTGTTGATCTTTCTTATCCGGTGTTGCTGGACACATTACCAGAAGTTGACATCTTGGCTTACTCTTTAGAGACCGTGGTGGCTGAAAAGTATCAGGCAATGATAGACCATGCGACAGAGAACAGCCGCATGAAAGACTTCTTTGATGTGTACAGAATACTCAAAGCAGGAAATATTGACTTGAACACATTGCAAGAAGCCATCACAGCCACGTTTGAGAATAGAGGCACCGCCATCTCTACGGAATATAGCCTTTTCGAGGATTCTTTTGCGACAGATGCCAAACGAAATATTATGTGGAATAGTTATTTGAAGAAAATCAAATTCAAGGAGCCACTAACCTTCCAAGAAGTTTGGACATATATCACACAGGAACTGAAACAATACATGGAAAAATAAAGGTATTACGATATACCTTATCAAGCTCTCCCATTCGGAGGGCTTTTTTTATGCCCTTTTCCCAAACATGCGAAAACTAACAGAAAAAGCTGATTAAAGTATGATTGAGAGTATGATATATGATTATAATTTGAATATATCTTAAACTTTGATGGCCATACTTTACAAAATTCTTTTATGTCGGATTTTACTCTTTACTTTGCACTCGCAACTGGCACTTTTGCCACTGCATAGAGTATAAATCATCAATAAAACAAAGTATTATATGAGTCCATTTTTGATATTCGCAATCAGCCTTACCATTGCATACGCCATCTACTATGCGGTGATGATAACCAGAGACCTGTATGGTAAGAAGGAAGAAGCCAAGAGCAACGAGGAAATGTTTGACATCAGCAACATAACGGAAGAGGAAGCCGCAGTAGCCGTCAATGAAAGCGATGGTGGCTTTAGCGTTGCCGACAAGCAATACGACACGAGTTTCCAAGACGGCACATCATACGATGAGGGCTATGGTATGGGAACAGAGAACAACGGAATGAGTGGTTATTCTCCAGAAACGGATTCTTCCGGCAGAGAAGATGATGTTGATGAAGACGAAGGAAATGATGTCAACCAACAGAAGCCGAAGAACGCAGCCGAGTCGTTGCAGGAAAAGATGGATGGACAGATGGAGTCCACTTCTCCCATATGGATAGACGGACTATGGCAGGACGACTTCACGGAGAGCCTATTGAGACAAGGCGAGACAAAGCCAGGACAACCAAACATCAAAACAATACCAGTCAAGGATGAAATTTAGCCATATCATAAAGAATGTAGTAAGTTCCTTTGTCTTTGCGCTGCTCCCCCTGTCAGCATCAGCCAAATGTGGCAATGTGGACTACAGCTGGGGAGCAGACGCACTGGCAGGGATGCACGACTATGTGGTGACGATGATGCTGTATGTGCTGTATCTGACATACGCTGTTGCTGCTGTGATGGTGATTATATCCGCTTTGCAGATATACATCAAGATGAACACAGGGGAAGATGGAGTTACCAAGTCCATACTGACGCTGATAGGAGCCAGTCTGTTTATGATAGGTGCATCCATACTGTTCCCAGCATTCTTTGGCTACCAGATTTAAGACTCAACTGCAGAAGAGTATATCATGTGAAAGCGAAAACACCTTTCTATATAATTATAATAAGGTGTTTCCAAACGAATCATTAACAAGTAAAACAAGAAAGAATGTTTAAGAAAACAACGAACTATTTGAAGAAGACCGCCAAGAGCGTTCTCTCTTCAGGACGCTTGAAGACATTGGCATTGATGCTCCTTGTGGGCGGTGGCATTGCCATGGCGCAGAACTCGGCTGGTGACTACACGGCAGGTACCACCGCACTTACAACAGTGACGGAGGAAATTGCCAAGTATGTGCCTATCGTGGTCAAACTCTGCTATGCCATTGCAGGTGTTGTAGCCGTAGTGGGTGCTATCAGCGTTTACATCGCCATGAACAACGAGGAGCAGGATGTCAAGAAGAAGATCATGATGATTGTAGGAGCATGTATCTTCCTCGTGGCAGCAGCACAGGCATTGCCATTGTTCTTCGGTGTGACCAACTAACGAGTGAGAGTTATTCCGTGCATATTCAGTAAGTGAGAAACGACGTGAAGAATGGCAAGAGAAGAGCAGGAAATCCGCTACCCCGACTACCCACTGTTCAAGGGACTCCAGAAGCCCCTTGAATTCATGGGAATACAAGGGCGGTATATCTATTGGGCAGCAGCCACGGCAGGAGGAGCCATCATCGGCTTCATTGCCGCCTACTGTCTGATGGGTATTATTGCAGGACTGATAGTGTTGGTCGTGGCAATCACTACGGGTGTAGGTCTCATCATGTTCAAGCAACGGAAGGGACTGCATACCAAGAAGAACGACCAAGGAGTGTTTATCTATGCCTACAGCAAGCGCATATAAAAATGTGAAACAAAAAAGTATCGACATGACCAAGATGTGGATGACAAGTAGAAAGTGAACGACTGGTAGGCTCATTCTCCCCCAAGGGTGTGGGTCTACCTTTATTTGTTTCAGCGAAAGTATCGCATCTTTGACATAAAAGAATGGTTATGAGCATGAAAGCAAAGAACATTATCATTATGGCATTGGCTGGCATATTGCTGACCGCATGCAAGGACAAGACCTACAAGCCACCCACATTGGATGCCATGAGGAGTGCTGACAAGGCAAGAGCTACTTGGGCGAGAGAGGCAGAAGAACATCCTGCGACCGTGGAAACACAAACAAGCAGGATGGATTCCACTGCAAAGGATAGTGTATCAACCCTTTATGGCGAAGAAAGCTACAATACCTCTTATCAAGAGAATGACAACAAATCATCCAGTATGGGAGAAAATCATCAATCATCCGAAGAAACAGAAGAATAAACGAATATGGTACTATATGTAATCTTATTTTTCGTGGCAATCTGCATTGGCATGGCCATATCGGTCTATGCCTTTGGTACTGGTGGCAAGCGGAAGAAAATCTTTCAGGACATCTACTTCTCCGTGGAAGACACGGACGGTATCGGTGTGCTCTATACAAAGACTGGAGAGTATTCTGCCATCCTGAGAATGGAGAACCCAGTGCAGAAATATTCTGCCAATATAGACAGCTATTATGAGTTCACCAATCTGTTTGCTGCCATCGCACAGACTCTGGGTGAAGGCTATGCCCTGCACAAGCAGGACATCTTTACCAGAAAACAGTTCAAGGATGAGAGTGGCAAGGGACACGAGTTCCTTTCCGAATCCTACTTCCGCTATTTCAACGGAAGAGAATATACGGACAGCATGACCTATCTGACCATTACGCAGGAGAACAAGAAGAGTCGTCTGATGTCTTTCGACAACAAGAAATGGCGAGATTTCTTAGTGAAAATCAGAAAGGTGCAAGACCAGCTGAAGGATGCCGGTATCAAGTCGGAGTTCTTGAACAAGCAAGAAGCAAGTGTGTATGTTGACCGCTTCTTTGCCATGAACTTCCGTGACAAGATGGTGAGCATGACTGGTTTCAAGGTGGATGACGAGATGATAGGTATGGGTGACAGACGCTGCAAGGTGTATAGTCTGGTGGATGTCGATAGCGCCAATCTGCCGACGCAGATACGCCCCTTCACCAACATCGAGGTGAACAACACCAGCATGCCAGTGGATTTGGTAGCCTTGGTGGACAGCATACCAGGAGTGGAGAGTGTGGTGTATAACCAAATCATCTTTGTGCCGAATCAGAAGCGTGAGCTTGCCCTGCTCGACAAAAAGAAGAACCGCCATGCCAGTATGCCAAACCCAAGCAATCTGATAGCCGTAGAGGACATCAAGCGAGTGCAGGAGGTGATAGCGAGAGAAAACAAGCAACTGGTATATACCCACTATAATATGATAGTGACGGTGAAGCCAGAGACGGACATACAGAAATGTACCAACCATCTGGAGAATGCCTTTGGCAGAATGGGCATCCATATCTCGAAGCGAGCCTACAACCAGTTGGAACTGTTTGTCAACTCTTTCCCCGGCAACTGCTATGGGATGAATGCCGACTACGACCGATTCTTGACCTTGGGCGATGCCGCCACCTGCCTGATGTACAAGGAAAAGATTGTGCATAGCGAGGACACGCCATTCAAGGTCTATTATACCGACCGTCAAGGAGTGCCTGTGGCCATCGACATATCAGGGAAAGAGGGACGAAATAAGCTGACTGACAACAGCAACTTCTTTGTCCTCGGTCCTTCTGGAAGCGGCAAGAGCTTTTATGTTAACTCCATGGTGCGCCAAGCCCATGAGCAGGACACCGACATCGTGCTGGTAGATACAGGTAACTCGTATGAGGGACTGTGTGAATACTTTGGAGGCAAATACATATCCTACACAGAAGAGCATCCTATCACGATGAACCCTTTCAAAATCAAGCGAGAGGAATGGAACATCGAGAAGTTGGGATTCCTGAAGAACCTGGTGATGCTGATATGGAAAGGAAGTCAAGGCACAGTGAGCAAGACCGAAGACAGACTGATAGAGCAAGTCATCAACGAGTACTACGATGCCTATTTTACCACCAAGAGAGTGAGCAACCTCTGTTTCAACACCTTCTATGAGTTCAGTACGGAGCGACTGCCGAAGATATGCGAGGAGAACGGTCTGCATGGCATAGACCTGTCATCCTACAACTATCTGTTGAAGGACTTCTATAAAGGAGGCAGCCACGATGTGACACTGAATGAGAATATGGACAGCAGTCTGTTTGATGAGACCTTCATCGTCTTCGAAATCGACAGTATCAAGGATGATCCACTGCTCTTTCCACTGGTGACACTCATCATCATGGACGTGTTCCTGCAGAAGATGCGCATCAAAAAGAACCGAAAGATGCTCATCATCGAGGAGGCATGGAAAGCCATCGCCTCGCCCATGATGGCGGAATACATAAAATATCTGTATAAGACCGCCAGAAAATTCTGGGCAAGCGTGGGTGTGGTGACACAGGAGATACAGGACATCATCGGCAGTGAGATAGTGAAGGAAGCCATCATCAACAACTCGGATGTGGTGATGCTGCTCGACCAGAGCAAGTTCAAGGAACGATTCGACACCATCAAGGCGATACTCGGTTTGACCGATGTGGACTGCAAGAAAATATTCACCATCAACCGTTTGGAGAATAAGGAAGGACGCAGTTTCTTCCGTGAAGTTTTTATCAGGCGAGGACAGACAAGCAATGTGTATGGTGTGGAAGAACCGCATGAGTGCTATATGACCTACACCACGGAACGAGCGGAGAAGGAAGCATTAAAACTCTACAAGCGAGAGTTGAAATGCAATCATCAGCAAGCTATCGAAGCCTATTGCAGGGATTGGGATGCAAGTGGTATCAGCAAGAGCCTCGCTTTTGCTCAAAAGGTAAATCAGGCAGGAAAAGTACTGAATTTAGGGAACAAAAATAAAAAGTAATCAAAGATGAAACGACTTCTATCCATCATAATGCTGATAGTCTGTGTGTTGGCAAAGGCTGACGCACAGTACTACAGCGTGAACTATGACAAGCAGACGGTGGCTGCTATGGCAGCTGCATACGGAACGGAAGCCGTGGCAGAGGCATACTATAACGAGCAGGTGCAGAACATATTGAAGCACTATAATGCAGCAGAAGTGGCAAGTGCCGGCATCTTCGCCTCAAAATTCTTGGAACGCAAGGCAATGACGGAGTTGGGCATCTGGAACAGTAGCACAGAGAACTACTATTACCGCCGTATCTACAACATGGTGTCGGGCAAAATCATGCCGAAGATATGGACGGTGGCAGGAATGATGCTGAAAAGTCCGCAGACTGCCCTCTATTGGGGAAGTTATCTCGTGAAGATATGTGATGACACCAAGAACCTGTGTATGCAGTTTGAGAGTGTGGTGACAAACAGCACCCTTACATTCTCGGACATCGCCTTTCTACAAATCAACCAGGAGATAGCGGCCATCTTGAAACTTTCAGAGATTGGCAACGTGGATTGGAAGAAGATGCTGGATGACCTGTCAAAGGTGCCAGGCAACTTTACTGTGGACAATCTGAAAGCCGACATCGACAATCTGTATAAGGCAGGAGCCAACCTTGCAGGAGCAGGAATGAACAATATCGGCAATGCCCTTTTGCAGAGCAGCCAGTTCAACGACCTCTTCCAAGGCAAGCTCAGTGCAGCCATCGACATTGTGGATAACTATTCCTCGCTGTTCAAAAGTCTCGACAAGAGCGTAGGCAACACCCTCTTGGGCATGATTGGAGGCAAGGACAACGTGGCAGGACTTTTCTCTCTTGCCAACTATAACCTCACCTCATGGATGACGGACTATCTGGATGAGACGGCAGGAAACTACTACACGCAAAGATGGTATATCGCCCGACGAGACCAAGGACGAGAAAAACTGTGCGACTATGTACCGCCCACCGATGACAACAGCATCTTGAAAGGCGACCACTGGTACAGAATCAACACCAAGGATGCCAACTTCTATCCCAACAATAGCCAAAAGGAATCCATCCTGCAAAACTCGGAGAATCATGCAGGATGGTCAAGAACAAGGGTGCAACAGCTCAACAACCAGAATGATGGCTTTACTTACAGTATCAGCTATTGGTTGAACAGCTACATCATCAGTAGCAAGAAAAAAGGACAGAAACAGAAGGCATACGCCTACGAGATACAGGTGTACAAGAGTTGGAACAGGACAGAAGAAGTGTATGAGGCAGTCTTTGACTCCTATTCGATGGACTTGAACACCTTCAAGGCACAACTGCAAGCCCGGTTGAGCGAATGGAATGACAACGAGGAAGGCTATACCTATTATATAGGCAGTGATGCACGCAACTACTATCAGGCAACCGATGCCGCCAAACTGAAGGGATGCGAGAGCGTGACCATCAGTGTGACATGCAGCGACGGTGTGCAGTTGGGGCAAGGCACCACACAATACAAATGCAAGAGTTGTGGCGGTTCGCTGAATGACCACAGCAAGAAATGCGCCATGACAACATCGGTGGCAGAAAACAACCTTGACCTCTCAGATTTGTATAAGCAGGAGCAGGAAGCCAATGCCAAAGTAGTCTCTCTGCAATCTCAAATCAATCAGTTGGAAGCTGAGAACAAGTCACTTGTCAAGCAAATCGCCAATGCGAGTGTGGACGATGCAGCCAAGTATCGGGAGCAATACAACAAGAACAAGGCTTCCATCGAACAACTGAACAAAGAACTTGCCACATGGCAACAGAAACAAAGGGAAATAGAGGAAGCCAAGGCAGAGGCAGGAAAGGACAATGACGTGGCGACGGATGACTACTATCGCATACCAGCCATTATGAACGACTGCAAGAGTGCCTACAACCTGACTTGGCAAGGGGAAGGAACATGGAGCGGCTATACTTACATTCGAAAAGCCACCATGCCCAACATCAACGGCATCATCACCTTCAAGGCAACATTGAAGATAGCCCGAAAGCCGAAATATTTCTTGGGCATCAAGATACACAGAGCCATCCTGCAGATCAGTTGGGAGCTGACATCGGAATACACCAACACCTCGGTAGTGGATGTGATAACGCTTGACCCAAGCAAGACCGAGCAGGAAAAGGCGGACGAAGTAAACAAGCGCATCTCGGAAATCGCACAGGAATATCCATCGTGCAAGATAACCACCGAATATGCTAAGAGCGCACCTGCCGATGACAATAACACCGATGATACCTTTCATCTGCTATGGTCGAGCGATAGGTTAGAGATAGCCAGAGAGGTGGACAGCAGAATCACCAAGATATACGCAGACTTGGTATCGTTGGAGAAGATGATGCACTACAAGCGCAACATCATCGACGTGCTGATGGACATCGCTCCACATATCAATGCTGACGAAGGACGACGGTTGACACTGGTGGAGAAATGCAAGAAACGTTGGTTAAGGAAAGCTGCCGACACCAAACACTCGGATGACTATCACGGCAAGTTTAATGATGAAGACAATGAAAATGAGAAATAGAAAAGAATACAAGGCTGATGCAGCGGAGAGGGTTGCAGGGTCAGTGAGCAAGAAGCGACGAATGGATATTGTGAGAACATTGCTGGTAGCAATCTTGCTCCTCGCCCTCCCCTCTAAAACATTCGCCCAATGGGGATTTGATGTTGCCAGTGTGGAAGCCTAC
>CAKPYB010000006.1 GCA_934202525.1 uncultured Prevotella sp. | reverse complement strand
CAGTAACAGCATTAGTTTAATCAGCTGTTACTGCTTTTTTTGAATTATGCAAGGTATAAACGCGGAGACGCTTACAATTTGTGGTAGTAAAATAGGTATATCCTTCTCTATGATGTTCCAAAGCTGTTTTGGCTTTATTGTATAGTATCCATGCACCAAAACATGCCTTAAACCTATCATTTGCTCCCATGGAATCTCTGTATGTTCTGCTCGAAATTCCTTGGTAAGCATATAAGAGGCTTTACCTATGATTTCTGATAACTTGACGAAACCATAAAAGATAATTGGATTGTCCTTAACTGCATCAAATGTGTACTTGTCTTTTGAGGCAAGTAAATCATTGCAAGTTTGGAGAATATGTTCAAGCCTTCCTTTGTCTTTAACTTTTTCTCTCATAAATCAATATTTTATCTCGGTTTGCTGATTTTGATGCAAAAGGAAGAAGCACAATCCTCTTCTATTTTGATCCTGTCCCCAAAGCTAGAGGAATGTGCCCCGAAACATTGTGTTTCCTCGTAGTTACGGGCATGTTTCCTCGTACTTATGGGCATGTTTCCCCGTAGCGACGGGCAAATATTTGTGATGCTTCTCTTAAGTACTTACGATGTTGATGCATATAGGAACGGAACCTCTGGTAACCAATAGAAGTCCTCGAAAGATATAATAGAAGTCGTTGGAATATTTAGGAGATGTCTTCAGAAGATATAGGTTCGTCGGTCGCACAACAGCTGTTGTGCGCTCGTTCAACAGCTGATGTGCACATGCACAACACGTGTTGTGCACACGTCAATCAGCTGATGGACGGCTATCTTATGGCTAATCATGTGGCTTCTTCTGGTTTTATAGCCTTGGATTATACTATTTCCAATATTTTATCCAGTATCCCCACATAATAGAAGGGAAGATTGATAAGGCGGAAGGGATGACCTGTAGGGGATACCACTTCGTCTATGCTATATTCTCCTGGCCAAATGCGGATGGCAATGCTTGGGGCATCAGGCTGAGACATGAAGGAGTGGAGGGATCGAAGATGGGCATTTGTGCCAGACTTCACTTCTATCGGGAGAATCTGTGAGTGATGTTGCCAAACGAAATCTACCTCTGCTGAAGAACCCTTTTTGTCTCTTACCCAGTAATATTGCTCGTTGCGGAAGTTGCGATCCAAAACAATGCGCAGCTCTTGGGCTATGATTTGTTCCGCAGCATGTCCCTTCCATACATCCAAGAGAGAATTGCCTTGCAGATATTCTGCCTGAATGTCAACGGAGAAATTCATGATGCCCGTATCTACCCAAACTAGCTTGGGTTGTCTTGCTATGGCTGGTACAGCTGGGGCTTTCACTGATGTGACGGGATAGTCCAAATTGAGCAAGAATGCTTTCTGCATCACTTCCAATGCCTCATGTACCTCCTTGCTTGTGTAGTTGCTACCTCCAAATCGGGCGAAAGTAATGGATTGTCCTGCCTCTGCCCAGCCATGTGTAAGCAGATGGCGGATAACCTTTACTTGGTTTTCATTACGAGCATATTTTTCTACATCTTCATTGTAGCCATCAAGCAGTGAACGATAGATAGGGGCTAACTTGGTTAGGTTATGAGTCTTGGCATATTCCACTAAGGCTTCAGGCATACCACCTATCAAAGTGTAATGATTGAAATGGTTCAGTAACATCTCGTGATATAGAGGTGATACACTGACTTCTTTCACCATTTGTACCAATTGGTCTTCACCTATAGCATCGAGATATTCCAAGAAGGAGCACGGACGGAGGGATAGATAATCCACTCTTCCCACAGGGAAAGAAATGCGCTGCTTGATGAGGGTTTGAAGTCTGGAACCTGCTGCTATGATGTGCAACCATGGCATCTCTTCATAGAAGTATCTCAGCAGACCAACTGCTTTTGGCTCGTTTTGTATCTCATCAATAAAAAGTAGAGTACGCTTACCTTCATCTACCTTGATTTTCTTCTTGAGGCAGATGTATTGATATATCTCTTTTACATTGTCTGATTTGGTAAAGATTTCTGCATCTGAGCTTTGTTCTAGATTCAGTTTGATATATACATCGTATTTCTTACCCAATTCATTGACCAATGTTGTCTTTCCAACTTGTCTTGCGCCTCGTAAAACCAATGGCTTCCTGTTGTCTCTTTCACTCCATTTCTGGAGTTCTTCTGTTAATTGTCTATATATCATAACTTTTCCTTCTCTTTAAGTTATGCTGCAAAGTTACTCTTTTTTCCTAAAACATAGGCAAAAATATAGTGAAACTTTCCTAAAACATAGGCAACTTATATAAAAATCTTCCTAAAACATAGGCAAAAAACGCAGGAGCTTACCTAAAACATAGGCAAACTCCTGCGAAAAATTACACTTTTTAATATAAAATAGGGGTGAAATAATACACTTTTCTATATCCGCTGCCCCTTCTCTAGAAGTCGCAAGGCAGGGAGGAGAGCTGCTGCATGATGGTCTTTGCCATACGGGAATGGCCGGCATCGTTTGGATGAAGACGGTCGGTATCCGGTTTGTTAAACATCTGCGCACCAGCATCGTAAAGAGGGAAGAGACCGGAAAGGGAGTTGAGGTCGATGACCGGAACTGCCCAGACATTGCCTGTTTCCTTGATAGCTTTTACGTATTCATCGAAGAAGATGCCGCGGGCATTCTCGTACATCTCATCTGGCTGGATGTTCTTGTCACCACTGGCAAAGAGAGCACGATGCACAGGAGTCATCACCACGATTTGCTTGGTAGGATACATCTGCTTCAGCTTCGACATGGCGATGTTGATGCGGCCTTTTAATGTATTCTTGTCCATACAGAAGTGGCGGTGGCGGCGCTGTACCATTTCGCTTGGCTTGTGGCGGGCTACTCTCACGCTGTCGAAAGTCTCCGTGTACCATTCGCCTACAGGCACACCATTGTTGTAATCGTTGGTACCCATAAAGATGAGGATGGCATCGAAATCATCACCATGTTCCTTCTGCAGTTGGTCTGCCTGACGGGGAATATCGTTCCACTGTCTGCCGCTCACACCATAAACGTAAGGGGTGATGCCGAGCCAATCCTGCAGGAATCCCCAGTATTTTACTTTTGATGCCTTGATGTTAGGGTCTGTGATGGAGTCGCCGAAGTAAGCTACTTTCTTTCCCTTCCAGGGATGCTGAAGGTTCTTGAATGCCTTTTCTTTTTCGGCAATTTCTTTCTTGCTCATCGCCTTCTGGGCGAAGGCGGGTAGGGTTGGCATCGCCAAAGTCAAGGCGAGTGCCAGGGTAATCATTGTTTGTTTCTTCATTGCTAGTTTGTTTTTATTTTTTTTCTGAGTGCAAAGGTACGGCAAAAATCTCAAACGGCGCAACATTTATTGTTCAAATATCAGTCTTTTTCTGTTTTTTTTTGTAATTTTGCAGCCGCTAATAGAAATGAGTATTTATAATAGGTATATTATTAAGGATGACAGTCAGTTTGAGTAATTTGAGTAATTTAAGTGATTTGGCGCGCAAGCGAGTGGCGGTTGCGGCTTATTATTTTGTTCCGGGAGTAGTGTTTGCCAGTTGGGCAAGCCGTATTCCGGATGTAAAACAGATGTTGCATCTGAGCAACGGCCAGTTGGGAACGGTGCTTTTCGCCATTCCTATCGGCCAACTTCTGATGATGGCTTTCTCGGGTATCCTGGTGAGTAGATTTGGCAGCAAGAAGATGCTGGTTCTGTCTGAGGTGCTCTATGTCCTGGTTCTTTTCTGCATCGGTAGCAGTACTACGGTTTTTCATCTGATTTTGAGTCTTATTACTTTCGGAATGATGGCGAATCTGATGAACATTGCCACCAATACGCAGGCATGTCTGGTAGAGAAGATGTATGGGCGCAACATCATGTCATCGTTTCATGGTCTGTGGAGTCTGGGTGGATTCTCCGGTGGTATCATCGGTGCCATCTTTGCCAATACTTTACTCCCGATAGATGTCCACTTTGGAACTATTCTGGCTCTGAGTATTCTCATCGTTGCTGTCGGTTTCCGCTTTCTTGTTAATGATGCCATGGCGAAAGCAGAAGAGGAGGATGTTCCGAAGTTCTCTTTCAAGACCATCGACCCGATTCTGTTTCTCTTAGGATTGATGGGATTTGCCGGCATGTTCTGTGAAGGTACTGTTTATGATTGGAGTGGTGTGTATTTTTCATCAGTAGTAAAACCCGATGAGGCTTTTATCCGTGCGGGCTATGTGGCTGGTATGGGTGCGATGACGTTGGGTAGATTCATGGCTGATGGGTTTGTTACGAAATACGGCCCAGCCAGAGTATTGAAGGTTTGTGGTGGTTTGATATTGGGCGGTTTGTGGCTGGCTGCTGCCTTGCCTTATCTCATTCCTGCCACCTTGGGTTTCCTGCTGGTAGGTTTCGGCATCTCTTCGTCGGTTCCTATCTGTTACAGTATCGCCGGAAAATTGGGAACCATCAAGGCGAGCATCGCCATTACCATCGTTTCGAGCATCAGTTTCTTCGGTTTCCTGGTAGGACCTCCGGTTATCGGATGGCTTGCTGAGGCTACCGGTCTCCGCATTGCCATCAGCATTGCCGCCTGCCTGGGTCTGATGATAGCGTTTGTTGCCGCTAAGGTAGGAAAGAGATTATCCTGAATAAGGAATCGGTTGATGTCTTCTAATGATATGATTGATGACGTTTAATGATATGGTTGATGACGTTTAAGGATATGACATAAGTTTTCCGAACAGTTACTTGAAGTCTTTCAGTTATATAGAATAAGTCTTCTGGACATATTATATAGTAAACCGCACAACAGCTGATGTGCGCTTGCACAACAGGTGTTGTGCAAACGTCGCTCAGCTGTTGTGCGGCTGTCGTTCAGGTGTTGTGCGCCTTTTTTACATCCTATTCCTCGCTTGTGGAATTTATACTTCTTCGCAAACCACCATTTCTGTGCCTTTATACACCACGATGATCTTATGCAGCTGCGTAGTCTTGATGGAAGACGTTACTACTTCACTTTCTGCATATCTATTCACCTGGCTGATGGCTTCCTGTCTGAGTTGTTCCACATGCGCATCGGTATCTTTCGACTTGGCATACTTGAGCTCTACGATGTAGGAATGCAGCATATCGCTGAAATTATCAACCAATGGACAGAGGAAGATATCGGCATATCCTTCCTGTGTATCCTTTTCGGATATCGGGCGATAGAACTTGTTGTCGCAGGTCATGGCAAGCGTGAATCCATGTACGAAATATTCACCCTTCTGATGGTCTCTTTGGGATGAATATTTATGCAGACTGTCTGCGATGTATTCAAAATACGGCTTCCATTCTCCACGATATGCCAAGGCACTTTCCAGGTTTCCCTTTTCGTATGAATCATATTTCAGATCGTTCTCCTTGTATGTGTCAAGGAGATATCTGAACAACTGCTCCCGCACTACTTCATTTGGTATTACGAACTTGGTCTTTCCCTGATGAGTTCCGGCGATGGTAACCATGCCGAAATAGTAGAGCAGACTCACGAAATTATCCGGGTCGCCTATCTGCTCGGCAGGGAAGCCTGTCTTGAGTTCACCAGCCACAAAGCCGTTTTCTACCAATTGTTGGATGATAGAGGCATCGTGGGCAAACTCCTTGTCCTTGCGGATAAGCATGCGGAGTTTATTGTAATCCAGTCGGATATTTTCCTCTATCATATTTTCCGGCAGTCTTCCTCTATTTCTGATATAATTATCTATGAAATAGAGCACCATGTTGGAGTTGTACATGGTGGTTTCGCCATAAGAATCCGCAGTAAAGCAATAGTTATCGTACCATGGCTTCATCAGTTCTATCAATTCATCCACGGTGTAGTTGTGGAGATTGAGCGTGTCGGTATAGTAAGTGAGCATTTCGCGTACCTCTTCTTCCGTGAAACCCGTCATCTCGTTAAACTCGTATGCCAAGGAGTAGTTGGTACCGATGTTGAAACCGCTGGTCAAGTCATCCATGGTAACAGGACTAACGCCCGTTACGAAGACTCGCTCCAGAGTAGAATCAGTAGCCGACTTGATGGTATCGAAGAACTTACGGAGATAACCCGTTCCATGAGTTTCAGCCTGATAGCTGTTGAGGCAATCCGGTTCTGCCAGGATGGTATTCGTGAAATGATCATACTCATCGATGAAGAGATACACCTTCTGTCCAGTCTTCTTGCATTCCTTGCAGAGATAGTCCAGCTGCTCAGCTGCACCATCCTTCTTGTTCATTTCCTCCTTCAAATTGGCAGGCAGATAACGTGCATACACATCGCAGAAGTAGTTAAACTCTGTGTTGCAATGTGCATCAAGTCCCTTCTTGTAATTCTCAAGATTGGCATCTACCACGGCAAAGTTGAGCGAGATAATCAGATAGGTATTGTGCTCAGGTGTTGGATTCTCGCCGATATACAATCCCCCAAACAGTTCCTCAAACCTATCAGCCATGTTGATGTCGTAATACTGTTTGAGCATGGAGAGGGTAAGGCTCTTGCCGAAACGGCGAGGGCGGATATAGAAGAAATACATGTTTGAATTTTCAATTTCTTCAATAAATGGGGTCTTGTCTACGTAATAACAATTCCTCTCTCTCACGGTAACGAAGTTCATCATTCCGTAAGGGATGCGCTTGCGATAAATGTATTCGCGCTTGGCAAATTTCTTCTTTGTGATAATACTATCCATGAGCGATACTCCTTATGATTTATATTTTGTGGCAAAGTTAGCATAAATATTTGGAATAAGCAAGGAATATCGCTGATTTTTATGAATATCAGAATAGCAATCGTAAGATTCTCCATTATTTCCCGCTTTTATTCTATTTCATCTTTCCGATAAAAGCTGTACCTTTGCACCCAGAAAAATCAAATAACAAATAACAACTGACATGGAAACAATAAACAAAAAATTTGTGTATTTCATCTGTCTGGTATCTGCGATGGGTGGCTTGCTGTTCGGTTACGATTGGGTAGTGATTGGCGGTGCCAAACCCTTCTACGAACTGTATTATCAGATAGCCGACAGTCCTTCTAACCAGGGCTTGGCGATGACTATCGCCTTGATAGGATGCCTGATAGGAGCGATGCTCTGCGGTTCGCTTGCCGACCGCATCGGAAGAAAGAAACTCCTGATTGTTGCCGCCCTGATCTTTTTCATCTCGGCGATAGCAACGGGATTGGCTGATACCTTCAGCTCTTTTCTGGTAGCCCGTTTCTTCGGAGGCATCGGCATCGGAGTGGCTTCAGGACTTTCACCTATGTATATTGCAGAGGTGGCACCTACCTCTATTAGAGGAAAACTGGTTTCTTTGAACCAATTGACCATCGTGCTTGGTATTCTGGCGGCCCAGATAACCAACTGGCTGATAGCAGAACCTATCCCGGCTTCTTTCTCCTCAGCTGATATGGCTGCATCCTGGAATGGGCAGATGGCTTGGCGATGGATGTTCTGGGCGGCAGCTTTTCCGGCTGCAGTGTTCTGTGTGATGGCTTGCTTCATTCCCGAAAGTCCCCGTTGGCTTGCTATGAAGAATAGAGACAAGAAAGCTTTTGTTACATTGAATAAGATAGGTGGAAACAGCTATGCGCAGGCAGAGTTGCAGGCCGTGAGAGAGGCTAACGAAAAGGACTCCTCGCAGGCTGGATTGAAGACTTTGTTCAGTAAGCCTTATCGCAAGGTGCTCCTGCTGGGTGTGGTGGTTGCCTTCTTCCAGCAATGGTGTGGCACAAATGTCATTTTCAATTATGCACAGGAGATATTCCAGTCGGCAGGTTATGCCATTGGTGATGTGCTTTTCAATATCGTGGTAACGGGAATAGCCAATGTCATCTTTACATTTGTTGCCATCTTCACGGTAGATAAATGGGGAAGAAAGGCCTTGATGAAACTGGGTGCCGGCGGACTTTGCGGCATCTATCTCATCCTGGGTATCTGTTATTTCTTCCAGATTACGGGATGGTTTATGATTGTGCTGGTGGTGGCAGCAATCGCCTGCTATGCCATGACTTTGGGACCTGTAACCTGGGTTCTTCTGGCAGAAATCTTCCCTAACAGGGTGCGTGCCGTGGCGGTAGCTACCAGTACCTTTGCCCTCTGGGTGGGAAGTTCTACGCTTACCTATACATTCCCTTTGCTCAATGTGGCATTGGGCAGTTATGGTACCTTCTGGATTTATAGTGCAGTATGTCTGGGTGGTTTCCTCTTCGTCTCTTTACTGTTACCTGAGACCAAAGGCAAATCACTCGAAGAATTGGAAAAAGAATTAATACAAAAACAATAAGATATTATGGTAAAAGCTTGGAGAGAAACAGTGGTGATTCCAACCTATGAGATTGGAGCACCAGAGAAGAATCCTATTTTCTTGGAGAAACGAGTTTATCAGGGTTCAAGTGGAGTGGTATATCCTTATCCTGTCATTGAGAGTATCAGCGATGAGCCTCAGGACAAGGAGTGGCATGCCGTGTGGATTGAGAATGAATACATCAAGGTGATGATTCTGCCAGAGTTGGGCGGTCGCGTGCAGATGGCTTACGATAAGATCAAGCAGCGCCACTTCGTTTATTACAATCATGTCATCAAGCCTGCATTGGTGGGTTTGACCGGACCTTGGATCAGTGGTGGTATCGAGTTCAACTGGCCTCAGCACCATCGTCCAAGTACCTATCTCCCAGTGGATAGCACCATCGAGGAGAATGAGGATGGTTCTGTTACTGTATGGGTGAGCGAAACAGAAAAAATGTTCCATCAGAAGGGTATGGCTGGCTTTACCCTGCGTCCAGGCAAGGCTTATCTCGAAATCAAGGGTCAGCTCTACAACCGCACCAACGTGCCTCAGACTTTCCTCTGGTGGGCGAACCCAGCCGTGGCTGTGAATGATTATTACCAGAGTGTATTCCCACAGGACATCAATGCCGTGTTCGATCATGGCAAGCGTGCTGTAAGCAGTTTCCCTATCGCTACGGGCACTTATTATAAGATGGACTACTCTGCTGGTGTAGATATTTCCAACTATAAGAACATCAAGGTGCCTACATCTTATATGGGTGTGAACTCTAAGTTCAACTTTGAGGGTGGTTATGAGAATGATACAGAGGCAGGTATGCTTCATGTTGCCAACCACCATGTATCACCAGGTAAGAAGCAGTGGACTTGGGGTAATGGTGATTTCGGACAGGCATGGGACCGCAATCTTACTGATGCCGATGGTCCATACATCGAGCTGATGGCAGGCGTATTCACCGAGAACCAGCCAGATTTCACCTGGTTGATGCCATACGAGGAGAAGCGATTCACCCAGTATTTCATGCCTTACAGAGAGTTGGGCGTGGTGAAGAATGCCACCAAGGACCTGATTATGAACATCAACATGGTAGATGCTGACGGAAAGCTGGTTTCTCCAAGTGCAGTCAGTGAAGCTACGGGCAAGGCAAACTTCAAGGTATTTGCTACTTCTCAGCAGGATGTTAAGGTTGTCTTGAAGAGCGACAAGGGTGAGGTATATTACGAAAAGACGGTTAGCATTGACCCAACGAACGTGTTGGATGAAACCGTTGCTGTGGGTGATTGCCGTATCGAGGATTTGACTTTTGAAATCGAGTCACAGGATGGCAACCATCTGATGACCTGGCATGCAGATCCAGACGAAATCCGTCCTATTCCTGATCCAGCAGAGGCTGCGCTCTTGCCTGAGCAGATCAAGACAAACGACCAGCTCTTCCTCACCGGTCTTCACTTGGAACAGTATCGTCATGCTACTTACAGTCCTGTAGATTATTACGAGGAGGCTTTGCGTCGTGACCCTATGGATTACCGATGCAACAATGCTCTTGGTTTGTGGTATATCCGCAAGTGCTGTTTCGATAAGGCAGAGCAGTATCTGCGTCGTGCCGTAAAGGTTTTGATGAAGCGCAATCCTAATCCATACGATGGCGAGCCTATCTACAATCTCGGTCTTGCTCTGAAATATCAGTATAAGATGGATGAGGCATACGACATGTTCTACAAGTCAACATGGAATGGCGGTTGGCAGGATGCCGGCTTCTTTGAGTGTGCGCAGATTTCCGTGATGCAGCATCGCCTGGAGGATGCCAAGGAGGAAATTGAGAACTGCCTGATTCGCAATACCCACAATCATAAGGCACGTGCCTTGAAGGCTATGATTCTCCGTTTGACCGGCAAGAAGGATGAGGCCATCGCATGGTGCAAGGAGTCTTTGAAGATAGACTTGTTCAACTATGGCTGTCTGTTTGAACTCTATATCCTTACAGAGAATGCACAGTATCTCGCCCAGTTGAAGGAGATGATGCATGGTATGTCGAACAACTATGATGAGTTGGCACTCGACTATCAGGCAGCAGGTCTTTATGCTGAAGCATTGAAGGTACTCGGTGTGGCTGTGGAGGAAAAGGCTGTTACCCCAATGACCTATTATTATATGGGATGGATGGGTGCTACCGACGCATTCAAGGAGGCTGAGAAATATCCTTCAGACTATTGCTTCCCTAACTGTGCAGAAGCAGCCCTGGCTTTGCAGGCAGCTTTGAGTCATCATGCTGATGATGCCAAGGCTTGCTACTATCTGGGTTGTCTGTATTATGACAAGCGTCAGTACGATTTGGCTGAACGTTATTGGAACCGTTCGGCAGAAGCTTGTCCGGAGTTCCCTACTGTATGGAGAAATCTTGCATTGGCTATGTTCAACAAGGAACATAATGAGGATCAGACTATTGAATATATGGAGAAGGCATTTGCTCTCGATACCACAGATGCCCGCATCCTGATGGAGCTTGACCAGCTTTACAAGCGTATGGGTCATCCGCATGCTACCCGCCTGCAGCTCTTGCAGAAGTATCCTGAACTGATAGCTAAGCGTGATGACCTGCTCTTGGAGGAAATCACTCTGCTCAACCAGACAGGACAGTATGAAGAGGCGATGAAGAAGCTCGATGCCCACCAGTTCCATCCATGGGAAGGCGGCGAAGGCAAGGTGAGCGGACAGTATCAGCTCTGCCGTCTGGAATTGGCGAAGAAGGCTTTGGTAGCTAAGGATTATGACAAGGCTATCCAGCTGCTTGAGGAGTGCCTGGTATATCCTCATCATCTTGGTGAAGGAAAGCTTTATGGAGCACAGGAGAATGATTTCTACTACTTCCTCGGTTGCGCATACGCTGCAAAGGGTATGAGCGATAAGGCTAAGGAATGTTGGGAAGAGGCAACCAAGGGACCTCAGGAACCAGCTGCTGCCATGTATTACAATGATGCTAAGCCAGATAAGATTTTCTATCAGGGATTGGCATTGTTGAAACTCGGCAGAGTGGGCGAGGCTCATGGCAGATTCTATAAGTTGGTGAACTATGGCAAGAATCATCTGTTCGAGAATGTGGTGATGGATTACTTTGCCGTTTCATTGCCTGACCTCCAGATTTGGGAAGGTGATTTGAATCTCTCCAACAAGATTCACTGCAAGTATATGTTGGCTCTTGGCTTCTATGGCCTGGGCGACAAGCGTCATGCAGAGCGTTATCTGGCTGAGGCTTCTCTGTTGGACAAGAATCATCTGGGCATCCTATCGTTCCAGACCTTGATAGATTTAGGTTTATAAAAAGAGAGATAGGTATTTTGGATTGTTTTGTAGGATCGGGGAGGTTGTCGATGACAGCCTCCCCTTTTTGCTCTTTTGGGGCTTAACTTTTTGCTTATTTTGGGGCTTACAAGTATCTTTTATCTCTCATCATAAAATAATCCATCTTTTTTGGTGTCTATTCTATTTTGTAGTTGCGGATTTTTTTGTTCCTTTGCACCAGAAATAATAACAATAACAATTTAAACCAGAATATAAGATGAAAAGTAAGAATCTTTTAGCCAATCCCTTGTTGATTGGAACATTCTTGGCAATGCCTTTTACGGCCTGTTCCAGTGATAAGCCTGGAAGTATGGATACGCCAACTCCTACGTTTGGTCTCACTTCGATTCCTAATGGCGATTTTGAAAAGTCGTTAGAGGGGTGGACTCTGAGCGAAGGCTCTGAATCAATGGCAAGTATTGCCAATGATGGATGCCTGGGCAGTAAGGCATTGAAATTGTCGGCAGACGGAAATAAAACGGTGTCTGTAAACCAGTTGGTTAGCCAACTGGAAAATGGCTACTATGACTTGGAATTTTATGCCAAGGATGGTGGCGGTAATCATATAAGCTACATCTCTGCCAATGGCAGAATGACAGCTGTAGAAAACTCTCCTAATGCCTGGAAACGTCTCTATATTAGAGGTATCAACGTTACGGACGGCAAACTTGACTTGAATATTCGCATGCAGAGTAATGGGGCTGCCCAGAGCGAGTTTGATGGCTTGAAACTGATTTCCCGTAAAAATGATCAGGTATTTCTGAAGGGTGGCGACATTTCGGAACTGACCTGGGTGGAGCAGAACGGCGGCAAGTATTATGAAAATGGAGAGGCAGCAGATTGCCTTGATATATTGAAAGCCAATGGCATGAATCTTGTTCGTCTCCGTCTCTACAACGACCCAGGAAACCCAGATTATGAATATTCCAATAAGCTGCCTAAAGGCATTCAAGACAAGGAAGACATTTTGCGACTTGCCAAGCGAGCTAAGGAGAAGGGAATGCAGATTTTACTTTCTTTCCATTATAGCGACTATTGGACGAACGGCGAAGACCAGCACATTCCTCACGAATGGGTAGGACAAGACCTCCAGCAGTTGCAAAACAGTGTCTATACTTTTACCAAAGATTTCTTGGAGCAGATGAAGGCTCAGGGAACGGCTCCTGAATATGTGGCTATCGGCAATGAGATACAGGCTGGACTACTTTATCCTTTTGGCTGTTGTAAAAATGCGGATGGTACGAGTAACGAAATTGACATGTGTAGCTTGTTCTCTGCCGCTTCCAAGGGCGTGAGAGAGGCAACTCCAGACAGCAAGATTATTCTCCATCTCACTGGAGCAGGTGATAGGGATGTATATAACTGGTTCCTGGGATTGATGAAGAATTATCAGGTAGATTACGACATCATCGGCTCTTCGTATTATCCGTTCTGGGTACATCGCGACGTGAAGAGTGTTTGCAACTGGGCTGAGTATGTGACCGATAAGTTTGACAAAGACCTTCTCTTCATGGAGACAGGATATGCCTGGAATCCTACCTTACCGGATGGAACACCTGGACAGTTGAGCAACAATGATCCTTATAAAGATATGAGCAAGGCTGGACAGAAGAACTTCCTGCTCGAACTGAGCAACGGTATCAAGAGTGTATCCAATCAGCGAGTTTTGGGTTATGTCTATTGGGATCCTATCTTCATTGAAACTCCAAAACCGACAGGTTGGATTCTGGGAGGTAAGAACTTTGTCAGCAACACGACGCTCTTTGATTTCGGAGGCAACAGAATCGAGGCTTGTGACGCCCTGAAATATAACAATTAACAGCTATCAATCATGAAACGATTTTTATATTATACAATTCTTTTGGCATCGGTTCTTGCTTTCTCTGCATGTAGCGAAGAGGGTGAGGATATGCGCCCGGGACTCTGGAATGATGGTGATGTCATAGAAACTTTCCCGGGTGATACGGTCTTGGTGAAAGGACAGGTATCTAACTATGTAGGCATGTCGAGTGTCAGCATCTCATGCGATGCCTGGAATATCAATAAGGTTTATGACTTGTCAAAGCAGAAACCTAAAGTGTTCAACTATAATTACCAGCTGATTGTTCCTGCTGATGCCGCATTTGACCAGGAGCTGCATATCTGTGTAAGCGACAAGAATGGAAGCGAGAATAAGCGTACTGTCGTGTTGAAGTATTTGCCAGATACAGAAGCTCCAACCGTAGCAGAAGACATGACGGGTGACATCAGTGTAGATTTCGATACCAATACCAGCAAGGCTGATTGGAACTTGAATCTTGCCGTAAGTGATGACCGTGCATTGAAGAGCTACGAGATAGATGTTCCTGACTTGAATATCCATGAAGTAGGCGAACTGAAAGGCAGAACGGCTACTATCTCCAAGCATATCGAGATTGCACAGGTAGGTAGTTTTCCGATGACCTTAACCATCGAAGATGAGAGCGGCAACAAGATGGAACGTTCTTGCAACCTGATTTCGATGTTGGCAGAGAGTGAGGATGCCATTGCTGATTATCCTCAGATGTATATGTACAATGCCGAGGAGAATGCTTCTGACTATGTTTACGGTTATTATCGCTATATGGACAGAAAGAATGCTTATCAGTATTCCTGCAAGATTTATGCAGAGAAGGATGGAGCAAAGTTCTATTTCGTTCCAACCGAGAGTCAGACAGGTGATAAGTTCGGTACAAGTCCGTATATCAGTTCTAAGCTGATGAACAAGAATGGTTATGTAGTACCGGTAGTAGTAGAGAAGAAGGGTTATTATTATGTTTGGCTCGACCTGCAGAATCATCGCTACTCAATCACTCCATACGAGGTGGAGAACACCATCTGGAAGGGAGATTTGGTTGTAACAGGTGAAGGTTTCTCAAGTATGGGCGACTGGTCTTTCTCTTCTTCCATGAAGTCTGCGGGCAGCGACTATCGCAAGAGTATCGAACTCGGTATCAACAGCAGTTCTTCAAGTTATTCTTATTGCGTAACGGATGGAACAGCAGCATGGAGCCAGGTTTGGCGAATGAGTGAAGGCAAATGGTGGTGGCTTGACAATGCCAACGGTGGCGGTTCGGTGGCAACCTTTAAGCCAGGTAATGCCAAGAAGGTGCTGATAACCTTCGATACGGCAGAGTTGTGGTCTACCATGAAGATTGTGGAATAATTAAAGACAATTCAATATGAACTATACAATATTCAATACGGGCAAGAGGGTGCTTGCAACGGCTCTCTTCGCTGCTTCTGCTTCGGTGGTGATGGCACAGACCATCACCCTGAAGGGAAACGTCAAGGATGATACGGGTGAACCTACCATTGGTGCAACCATCAAGGTGAATGGTACCAATATAGGCACAGTCACCGACCTGGATGGTAATTTCCAGTTGACTGGCGTAAAGGTAGGACAGACGGTAACAATCTCGTATATCGGCTATACTACGCAAGATGTTAAGATAGCCAATGGCACCCCACTTAAGATTACTTTGAAAACAGATAACAAGACCTTGAACGAGGTGGTGGTAGTGGGTTATGGTACCCAGAAGAAGACTAACATCACGGGTGCAGTGTCGGTGGTAAAGGCGGATGAGTTGCCTAAGGCTGCTACGGCGTCTATCGGAACGATGCTTCGTGGCCGTTCTTCAGGTATGAACATCACCTCTAACAGTGCTTCGCCTGGCGGTTCTATGAATATCTCCATTCGTGGCGGACTCTCTGGTCAGAATCCGCTGGTGGTCATTGATGGTGTACCACAGTTGTCAACAAAGACGGTGTCTGCCGGTACTTCCTATAGTGGTGGCGATAAGGACAACAACCTGATTAACTTGAATCCAGACGATATTGAGACCATCAACGTGCTGAAGGATGCCTCGGCTGCATCTATATATGGTAGTGATGCTTCGGGTGGCGTCATCTTGATTACCACCAAGCGGGGCAAGAGCGGAAAACCTGAAATCTCTTATTCTGGTTCGCTTGCATTCCAATATATCAAGGATGCTCCAGACTTTATGGATGCCAAAGACTTCATGATAGAGCAGAATAAGGTGTTTGATGAACTGGGACGTGGCGATGAGAAGAAGTGGACGCAAGGTCAGATAGACAATTTTGTGGGCAAGGGAACCGACTGGATGAAGGAGGTAACCCGCACGGGTATTGTCAACGAGCATAATCTTTCGGTAAACGGTGGCGCAGGAGATACCCGCTATCTGGTTTCTTTCGGTCTCTACGACCAGAAAGGTATTGCCAAGAATAACAGCATGAACCGTATCACGGGACGTGTCAATCTTGACCAGAACTTCGGCAAGAAAGTGAAGGCGGGCATCAACACCTCTTTCGCACAAATCAAGTATAATGATGTGCCACTGGGTGATTCACGCCAAGACAATGCTGCTTTGTTCTATTCGGCAATGACTTTCATCCCTACTGTTCCGGTGTATGATGAGAACGGAAAGTATTCAGACAACCCGATTCGCAACATCTATCCGAACCCGGTATCATTGCTCGATATTACAGACCAGACGGTAAGCAAGGATCTGTTTATGAGTGGCTACTTGGAGTACAAGCCTATCAAGGAGTTTACGCTGCGTGCCACAGCTGGTGTTGACATCAAGGACACCCAGGCAGACCAGTATATTCCAACCACAACCAAGAAGGGATATAGTGTGAACGGACAGGCTTCCAAGCAGAATGGCAAGGCTCAGATGAACCTCATCAATGTGATTGGTACTTTTAGCAAGACTTTTGCAGAAAAGCATGACCTCAGCGTAATGGCAGGTTGGGAGTACAAGAAGAACACTTGGGAAGGTATGGGCATTGTGGCTTCACAGTTCCCTTATGATGGTTCTCTGATGAATAACATCGGTACGAGTCAGTTGGAAAATCCAAACATCAGTTCCTATAAAGGTAGTAACGAGATGGCTTCGTTTATCGGTCGTGTCAACTATGCCCTGATGCAGCGATACATCTTGACTTTAAATGTGCGTGTGGATGGTTCTTCCAATTTCTCCGAGAATCATCAGTGGGGTACATTCCCTGGAGTGTCCTTGGCATGGCGCATCAATGAGGAGAATTTCATGAAGAACATGAAGGCGCTGAGCAACCTGAAATTGCGTGTAGGATATGGCCAGACGGGTAATGCGGGTAACCTGACAGGTATCAATACGTATTATAAGGTGAATCGTGGATCGGCAGTATTGGATGGTAGCTTGGTCAATGGCATTGCTCTTTCCAAGTTGGGTAACGATGATTTGAAATGGGAGACCTTGACCGACATGAACGTGGGTTTGGACTTCGGTTTCTTCAAGGACCGCATCTCTGGTAACCTGGATTTCTATCAGCGTGACCGCAAGGATGTCATCATGAGCCGTCAGCTGATGAGCTATCACGAAATCAACACCATCGACTATAACTCTGCAGCCGTTTATCGCTCACGTGGTTTAGACTTGTCTATCCATACCGTGAACATGGTCAATAAGAATTTTGAGTGGGATACCGACATCAACTTCTCTTATTACCGCAACAAGACCATCAAGCGTGATGCCGAGTTCATACCTCAGCCTTATCAGGACTGGAAAGAAACCTGGAACAACGTTTATGGCTACAAGACAGATGGATTGGTAAAACCAGGCGAATCGTATAAGCATTTGCCAAACTCTACAGCAGGTGCCATCAAGTATGTTGACCTGAATGGTTACAAACTCGATGAGAATGGAGAGAAGATGCGTGACTCTGAGGGAAGATATATCCTTACTGAGGGTGCCGATGGTACGCTTGATGTAGCAGATATGGTTTTGCTGCATAACTCTACACCTATTCCTTTCAGTATCAATAATACGTTCAGATGGAAGAACTGGGATGCCAATATTTATCTCTATGGTAGCTTGAATGGTTGGAAAATCAATGACGTGAAGTACCAGTCGGTGTATGGTGTTCAGGATTTGACTTACGGTGTCAATGCCTTGACGGATGTTAAGAACCGTTGGTCATATAGCAATCCTGAGGGAGCCATGCCAGGTGTAGCTGAGGCTAATTCGGGTATCGACCCAAAGAGCAGCGACTTCTTCCTTGAGAAGGCATGGTACTTGCGTCTGGATAATGTGTCTATAGGTTATTCCTTCCCAACCAAGTGGTTTGGTGGATATATCAAATCGGCCCGTATGTATGTAGCAGCCCGCAACCTTTGCGTGTTTACTCCATACAAGGGTATGGACCCAGAGACTGGAAACGGCATCGGTGCTTATCCTAACCAGGGTTCGATAGCCATTGGTTTAAGTTGTAAATTCTAATAGAAAGGCTTGGATTATGAAAAAGATAAAAATGATGTTGGTGGCTCTGTCGCTCTTGGGCTTGACAGGCTGCCAGCTTGAAAGAGAAGATTATACGGAGATTTCACCAGATAAGTTTCCTACCACTGAGCAAGACTTGCGTTTGGCTGTAAATGCACTCATGTATGAGTTTGGTACGGGCTACTGGAATGGTGAAAGTATCTATTCGCCTAATTGTGGCGGCTATCAGGTAATCAGCGATATGAGTACAGATAATCTTTGGAGCTGCTGGGGATGGGAAAGCGATAATCTCTATTACCATCAGTGGTTTGCCACGGTAACGGGAGATATTCAGAATCATTGTTACCAGAACTTTGCTCACTATCAGTTCTTGTCAAAAGCTCGCAACACCATTCGCCGCATTCAGAACTCCAAGGCTCCTGAGAGTGCAAAGCGTTTGTATGCCGGTGAAGTAGAGGCACTGCGTGGTTGGATGGGCTTGTATCTCTATGATATGTTCGGACCTGTGCCGGTGGCATCTGATGAGGTGCTCGACAATCCTCAGGAGTTTAATTATCTGAGTCGTGCCACGGATGAGGAATATGACAACATGATGGAGAACGACCTGCGTGATGCCATTGACGTGCTGCCGGAGAAGGCAAGTGCCCGTGGACGTATGACCAAGGGTGCTGCACGTATGATACTCCTGAAGTATTATATGATAAGAGGTAAGTATGACAAAGCCGAGACGCTGGCTCGTGAGCTGATGGCAATGGAAGGCTCGGTTTACGGTTTGCAGTCTGATTATAACCATGTGTTCTCCAAGGAAGGTGTAGGTAATAACGAGATTATTCTGCAGGTGGGATGTGCAAGTTCATCTTCCTGGGTAGCCAACTATATGACGGCAGAGGTTCTTCCAGCTGATATGCCTTGGACTGAAAAGAGTGAAGGTTGGGGTGGTTACGTAATGCCTTGGGCTTTCTACAACACCTTCGAGGCTGGCGATGCCCGTACCAAGAACATTGTTACCCAATATACAAATAAGAGCGGTGTGTTGATGACCAAGGACAATAGTACACAGTTGTCTTATGGACCATTACCGTTGAAGTATGGCAAGGATGATACGATGAGTGGTTCCTATAGCGGAATCGATCTGATTATCTATCGCTATTCAGACGTGCTTCTTACCCTTGCCGAGTGTATCAACCGTAATCAGCGCCAGCCTACAGCAGAGGCTATCCAGTTGGTCAACCGTGTTCGTCAACGTGCTGGTCTGCAGGATTTGCCTGCTGAAGCTACTGCTTCTTACGATGCCTTTAACGAGGCTCTGCTTACAGAACGTGGTCATGAATTCTATATGGAAGGTTTGCGTCGCCAGGACTTGATTCGCTTTGGTAAGTATGTGGAATTTGCCAATAAGCGCATTGAAGAGGCTAACAAGAACGGCAAGTCATACTTTAAGGTAGATGACAGTCATAACCGTTTTTGGATACCTCAGACATTCATAGATGAATCAAAGAGTAATATTAAGCAGAATATAGGTTATTAGTTAGAAATGTTCGGTTTCGAGTGTGGAGACATTGCTGTCTCCACACCATTTAATTCAACTCAAAAAGAAAAACAATGAAGAAATATTATTTGCTTACCGCAGCCCTTTGTCTCGGGTTGGTATCGGCTTCGTCTCAGAAAGTATATAAGTTGACTTCTCCTGCCACCCCGATGAAAATCGTGGAAGGCAAGCTGAAGATGGGAGGAACATCACCACAGGGTGGAAGTATCAAGGTAAACAATTACTATATGAGCATAGACGGCAAGCCTGCCGTGCCTGTGCTGGGCGAGTTCCATTTCACCCGTTATCCTCGTGCCCAGTGGGAAGAGGAAATCATCAAGATGAAAGCCGGTGGCGTAACCGTGCTGCCTACTTATATCTTCTGGGGACTCCATGAGGAAGAGGAAGGTAAATTCCAATGGACTGGCAGCAAGGACTTGCGCTATTTCATCGAACTTTGCAAGAAACACGACATGCCGGTCATCGTGCGTATCGGTCCTTTCTGCCATGGTGAGATCCGTCAGGGTTCTTTCCCAGACTGGCTCTTTGCCAAACCTTTGGTAGTGAGAAGCAACGATAAGTTGTATCTCTCTTACGTCAAGCGTCTGTATCATGAGATTGGTCAGCAGCTCAAGGGCTTGTATTACAAGGATGGCGGTCCGATCATCGGTTGCCAGATAGAGAATGAGATGCAGCATTCTGCGGCTCCTTGGGGAGTGAACTATCCAGGAGAGCCTTTGGATTTTACCGCTGCCGACTATGACAAGGACTTCACGTTGATAGGAGTAGGTGTGCAAGACAAGAAAATTACCACAGCCGACTTGGGTAATGAGCACATGCAGACGCTCCTTCAGATGGCTAAGGACGCAGGCATCGTTACCCCTTTCTATACCGCTACTGGTTGGGGAAATGCTGCTGTGTTGGGCAACGAGGGCATTCCAGTAACCTCTGCCTATACTTATCCTTTCTGGGAAACGCCACGAATGTCTCAGTTCTGTATGTTCAAGGATGTACACAAGGATCCAGACTATTCGCCTGTACGCTATAATCCTGAGGATTTCCCTTCTTTCTGTGCGGAGATGGGTGCAGGCATCCAGATGATTTATCGTCGCCGTCCTATCGTGACAACTCGTGCTGCCCAGGCTTTGATGACTCGTACATTGGGTTCAGGCTGTAATGGTATCGGTTATTACATGTATCATGGTGGCAGCACTCCTCTCCGCCAGGATGGTATCGGTAGTTATCAAGATGAACCAATGGGTATGCCTAAGATTTCTTACGATTTTCAGGCACCACTTGGAGAATTTGGCTTGGAGCATGGTTCTTATCGCTATCTTCGCACCATCCATTCTTTCCTTGCAGACTTTGGAGACCAACTTGCTCCGATGGAGGTAGTTCTTCCTGATAACTGGAAACAGATGACTCCGGATAACAAGGAAGATTTGCGCTATGCTGCAAGAATGAAGGATGGCAAGGGATTCCTGTTCCTGGTCAACTTCCAGGATCATGATACCACTCGCCACGACATGAAGGATATTGCGGTGGAAATAGACAACCTCCGTATTCCTGCCAAAGGTACATTCACCTTGCCGAAGGATGAGAGTATGATCTTGCCATTCAATATGCCGATGGGAAGCATCAACCTGAAGTATGCCACAGCCCAGCCACTGATGAAAATCAAGGATGGTGGCGTGGATCATTATATCTTCTTTGCTCCAGATGGCATGCAGCCAGAGTATCTGTTTGATGCAGCTACCGTGAAGGGTGCTGCCTTGAAGAGAGTGAAGAGCGGACTGGCAAGTACCTTTGCTGTAACTGCAAAGGGTGGAAAGAAGATTAAGGTTACTACACTTACCCATGCGCAGGCTCTGGATGCCATGAAGGTGGATGGTAAACTGCTTATCACCAAGGCTACGGTGTTGCCTACTAAGGAGGGCGTTACCCTGCAGCAGTTGGCTGAACCTGTATTCTCTTATGTGCTTTATCCTTCATCTAAGGGCTGGAAGGAACAGAAGAAGAGTGTGGAGGCTGTGAATCCTCAGTGTGATGTCACTCGTGTGGGTACTCGTCGCTTGAGTGTTCATTTCCGTGGTGATAGCATCCAGGCTCCACAGGTGCATGAGTATTTCATGAAGGTGGACTATGTTGGCGATGTGGCTATGGCTTTCCTGAATGGTAAGATGGTGCAGGATGAGTTCTGGCATGGTACTCCTTGGATGATTGGCTTGAACCGTCATCAGGAAGCCATGAAGAAGGATGATATGTCTTTCTATTTCCGTCCTATCAATAAGGGACATGAATGCCTGCAGGACTTGCCACGCGAGGCGCAGCCTGATTTCAGTAAAGGTGATCAGGTACTTGACTTGAAGAGTGTGACGATTGTTCCTCAGTATCAGGTGAAACTGAAGTAAGCAAGTCTCCTCTTCAACTATTATAAGACTCATTTTAGAGTATCAACTATTCATACTTTGGCCCATCGGAAAATAATCTATTTTCCTGATGGGCTTTTTCTATTTTCGGTATGTAGATTTTTCCTTATTTTTGCAACCATAAACAACTTTTTTTAAAATATAAGCATCATGAAAAGATTTACGATTATCATTTCCTTCATTATGCTCACCTTCATGCCGCTCATGGCACAGGTGAAGCAGACCGTTGCCGTTCTCGGTGACTCGTATTCCACTTTCGAGGGATTCATTCCTAAGGGTTATGCAACCTGGTACTCACCTACTACTCCACCAGAAACTACAGATGTAAACAAGGTAGAGCAAACCTGGTGGTGGCAGGTTATCAAGGAAGGAGATTATAAGATGGGAAATATCAATTCCTATTCTGGTTCTACCATCTGCAACTCTGGCTATAATGACACAGATTATACCGACCGTTCTTTCATCACCCGAAGTTCTCTTCTTGGCAATCCGGATATCATCCTGATTTGCGGTGCTACGAATGACCACTGGGCTGATGTCCCGCTCGGCAACTATCAGTATAGCGGCTGGAAGCGCGCAGATTTGTACTGTTTCCGCCCTGCCATGGCAAAGTTGCTTTCCGATATCCACCAGCATTATCCAAATGTAGAGGTATATTTCATCTTAAACTCTGAACTCAAGGATGTTATCAATGAGTCAGTTAAAAAGATCTGCAACAAATATCAGGTTCCTGTCATTACCCTTCATGATATTGACAAGAAAAACGGTCACCCTTCTATCAAGGGAATGAAGAGTATTGCTGAACAGGTTCTGAAGGTTATAAAAAAGTAAAGAAAATAAGAAGGTTTACAATGTGTTACTTCCAAGAAAGGACACAAAAATGTATCAAGTTATTTTTTAATCATTACATAAACAACTTTTTTTAATTATAAATTTAAAATAATATGAAGAAACTATTACTTTTGGGAATGATGCTCGTAGGTGGCATCTCCTCTTGGGCAGGTACTGCTCCTGCAGGTACAGAATTTTATACAACAGATGGCTTCAAAGCTGTAGTTTTGGACGGTGGTACAGTTGCCATTACTTGGAATTATAAGTCAGGCGATGTTACTATCCCTTCAGAGGTAACAGATAATGCTGAGGCTTCTACAGGAACTTATCAGGTTTCGGCTGTGGGTAATGGCTCTGCTATTGATAATGAGAATAAGATAACGAGCTTGACGATTTCAGAGGATATCAAGACTATTGGACAAAGTGCATTTTGGGGACAAACCAGCATTGTTTCTTTGAAATTGCCATCTACACTGACAAAGATCGGTGGTTATGCGTTCCAGAACTGTACAGGTTTGACTTCCATTCATTCTGCCGCTGATACGGCTCCTACGCTTGGTGCTGATGTTTTCAAAACAATTACCGATGGTATGAAATGGGATCATATCGGTCAGCATTGTGCACTCTATGTTCCTACAGGTTCTGCTTCTAACTATAAGAGAGCTCACTATGAAGAAAATGATAAATCATGGACTTATTGGGCCTCTTTCTATAATGTCTTGGAGCCAGCTACAGTGACTATAGGTGAGGATGGTTATGCTACTTATTTCAATTATTATGGCTATCAGCTTCCTGCTGGAGTTTCTGCTTATTCTGTAACTGCAGGTGCTGAAGGCAAGGTAACATTGCAGCAGGCTTACAGTGAAGGAGAGGAAGTTGCAAAGAATGCAGGATTAGTACTGAAGGGTACTCCTAATGAGACTTATACCTTTGAGTTGCTGCCTTTTGCAACTGCTGCAGCACCTGCTGGCAATCTTCTGAAGGGTTTGCATGATGCTGGAACTATTACGGCAGAAGATGGTAACTACTATTACTATAAGTTGGCCAAGGGTGATAAGGGTCTTGGCTTCTACTGGGGTGCAACAGAAGGTGGCGTGTTTGAGTTGGCTGTCAACAAAGCATATCTTGTGTTGCTTCAAAGCGTGACTACTGCACGATTCATCGGTCTCAATTCAACCAGCACAGGTATCTTTAATGTAAAGACTACAAGTGATAAAGCAAACGAAATCTACACGATTTCTGGTATGAAGGTAACTCAGAGTTTGTCTTCTTTGCCAAAAGGTATTTATATTGTTAATGGTAAAAAAGTAGTAAGAAAATGAAAAAGTATGTTAGACCGGAGATGAAGGTTGTCTCGATAGAGACTTCTTCTACATTGCTTGCTGAATCTAATCCTCAGATTAAGGAAGTTTATGATGAATATACGGATGCCTCAGCTTTATCGCGTAAAAACGGTTTTAAAAGTTTGTGGGATGAAGATTAAATAAAAAATCCGAGGAAGGTTTGTTATGCTTCCTTGGATTTTTTCACGGTTATTGCTTATTTCGCCGTTTCATGTTATTGCTCAGTATTTGCTGTCATATTCTTCTCGCGATACTTCTTCGGTGATATGCCTACAGTTTTTGTAAATAGGCGAGAGAAGTAGTAAGAGTCATCTATACCTATTTTATAGCTTATCTGGTTGATCTTCATGTCTGTGGTGTCCAATAACTCACAGGCTTTTTTTATTTTCAGTTGATTGAAGTAACTGAGAGGGCTATGACCAGTGTGACTCTTGAATATGGCAGAGAAATGGGAGATGGAATAACCTGTGTATTGTGAGATATCTTGCAGGGTAACCTGTCGCTCTATGTTCTCTTCCATGAACTTCAATGAGGCATTGATGACGGTATCAATTTCTTTGTCGTTTTGCTGCTCCTTCTTGTGGTATTTTCTGTAAAGCGGCAAGTATCGCAATGAACCCAAATAGAAGTGCAGCATCGAGGCTGTATATCTCAGGTTTTCTATCGTGTAACCATCTGATAGAGTTAAGAAAATATCCTCGAAGATGTTGTTGCGGTCGGCTATTCGTGAACTCAGGTTTGGTGATACAGTTATAGGCTTTTCCGCTCCTTCTGCATAGTAATCGGCAAGATTTCCACGGAAATGTATCCAGTAGATGGTCCACGGATCGTTGTTGTTGGACGCATAGGCATGGGGTGTCATGGCAGGCAGGATGAAGTATTGGTTTGCCTTTACTTCGTATTGCTTGCCATTGATGCTGTATTTCCCACTTCCTTTTACGCAATAGATGAGCACGCACTGGTCTATAGGTTCTGTGCGTTCTCTATAATGGTAGGTGGCATGAGGATAATAGCCGATGTCGGTGATGTGCAAGTTTCGAAGCACTGGATCTTCCTTGGCTAAATTCAATATCATTTCGGGCATGATGAGGGAACGTTCCCCCTTAAATCCATCTTTTATCTTCAGATTGTTCATTTCCATCTTCTTTGGTTTTATAGAGTCGTTAAATGAATATCTTATTATTTTTTGCAAAGTTAGCACAAATATTTGGAATAAGCAAGGAATCATGCTGTTTTTTTGTTCGTTTTTACTTCTTGGTCATCAGCTTGCTTCCTTCTTAATATCCTTTTTAACTAATGGATAGAAGATATAAAGAAGCCCCTAGACTTTCTGCAAAGTCTAGGGGCTTTTGGGGGGCGACGTATTCTGCTTGCGTCGTGAACTATATTTCTTATATAAACAAACTTCCTATCTGGAAGACCAGGGCTGATACTACCCATGCCAATAGCGTGGTGTAGCCGGCGGCGAAGCCTGCCCATTTCCAACTGCCCGTCTCGCCCTTGATGGCTGCTATCGTGGCGATGCAAGGGAAGTAGAGCAATACGAAGAGGAGGAAACAGTAGGCGGTGAGCGTTGCCTTGGATTCCGCCTCGGCATCGCTGTAACCGTAGGTCTTCTTCAAATCTGAAGTCATCTGCTTCTTCAAGACCTCGTATTTTCCGTCTTCATCGTTGTAATCCTGATCGTCAGAGAAACTGTCGTTGTTGCTGTAGAGCACACCCATCGTTGAGGCTACAATCTCCTTGGCACCTACACCGGAAACCAGACCCACATCCAGTTTCCAGTCGAAACCCTGTGGGGTGAAGATTGGCTCGATGGTCTTACCGATTCTGCCGATATAGCTCTGTTCCTGCTGTGCCTGGTTGTCAAGCTCCTCATTGTGAGGGAAGTAGCCCAAAGCCCAGACGATGATACTTGCCACGAGGATGATACCACCCATCTTCTTCAAGTACTGCTTACCCTTTTCCCAGGTATGTCTGCCTATCGCCTTCCAGGTAGGGAAGCGGTAAGGAGGCAGCTCCATTACGAACGGGGTATCTTCGCCCTTCACCACGAAACTGGCAAAGATGCGGCTCAGAATCACGGCTAGGAAGATGCCGATGAGATAGAGCGATACCATGATGAGTGAACGGTATTGGATGGCAAAGAACGTTCCGATGACCATGATGTAGATTGGCAGACGAGCCGAACAACTCATCAATGGCAATATCAGCATCGTAATCAGACGCGACCGGTGACTCTCGATGGTTCTTGTTGCCATCACGGCAGGTACGTTACATCCGAATCCCATAATCAGCGGAATGAATGATTTGCCATGCAAGCCCATCTTGTGCATCAGCTTATCCATGATGAAGGCTGCACGAGCCATATATCCCGAATCCTCCATATAGGAGATGAAGAAATACAGAATCAGAATCTGTGGCAGGAACACGATCACGGCACCTACACCACCAATCACACCATCTACCAGCATATCCTTTACAGGTCCGTCTGGCATCGTATTGCTGATGAACTCGCCCAGCCATGCCACGCCGTCCTCAATCCATCCCTTAGGAATCTCGCCCAGAACGAAGGTGGCTGAGAACATGATGAACAGCAGGAGGATGAAGATAGGGAATCCTACATATTTATTGGTCAGGATGCTGTCAATAAGATGGGTTACCTGATAGGTATCCTTCGCCTTGCCCGGTTCATAGCCCGCTTCCTGCAATGCTCCATGGATAAAACCGTATTTGGCATCCATGATGGCGGTTTCGCTATCTTCCAGGGTCTCTTCCTTCACACGCTTGGCTGCCTCATCACGGGCTGCGAAGATCTCCTTTGCCGATTTCAGATGGCTTACGTATTCTTCGGCGTGCTTATCATTCTCCAGCAATTTGATGGAGAGATATCGGGTAGAGTAGCGCTGGCGGATGGAATCATCTGCCTTCAGATACTTCTGGATATGCTCGATACCATGTTCTATCTCATGTCCGTGGTTGATATGGATATGGCGATAGTGAGCGCTGGAATCCTCCTTGCCTTCGTAAAGTTCGATGATGGTCTCGAAGAGTTTATCTACGCCTCGGCCATTGGTAAAGACGGTAGGAATCATCGAGATACCGAAGAGTTCACCCAGTTTATCGTAGTCGATGTTATCGCCGCGTTTTTCTGTTTCATCAAACATGTTGAGGGCGCAGACCATACGGATGTGCATGTCTATCAACTGGGTAGTGAGATAGAGGTTGCGCTCCAGATTGCTGGTGTCGATGACGTTGATGACGATGTCCGGCGTATGCTCGATAAGCTGCTTGCGCACATAAAGCTCTTCCGGAGAATAGGCTGAAAGCGAATAGGTGCCTGGCAAATCTACCAGATTGAAGTGGTAGCCGTTGAAATCGGCTTCACCTACTTTTGCATCCACGGTTACACCACTATAGTTGCCCACACGTTCGTGAGCACCCGAAGCAAAGTTGAAGAGGGAAGTCTTTCCACAGTTTGGGTTACCGACCAGTGCTACATTGATGACGCGGTGGAGTCGTTCAGCTTCCTGCTCAGCCAAAGCCTCATTGCTGGCATTGTCTTTTCTTTCAGCTACGAGCATTTTGTCGCCGAGTGCATTCCCGTCGTTATCAGTTGTATCTGTTACTTGTGAGTCAATTACCTGCTGGCGGTCTACTTCGTCAGCTTTATTCAGTTGGGCATCATGTTTGGCCTCTTCGATGGAAACCACCTCGATATGGTCAGCTTCGCTATGACGAAGAGAAACTTCATAGCCCATGATTTTGTATTTTACAGGGTCCTGGAGTGGAGCGTTGAGAAGTACATCAACCTTCTTGCCCTTGATGAATCCCATCTCGATGACTCTCTTGCGGAAGCCACCGTGACCGGATACCTTGACGATAACGCCACTTTCACCTGTTTTAAGTTCTGATAATTTCATATATCTTTCCTTGTTTTAATCTTGTTCTTTTCCTTGAGCACGGCCTTATGGTCTGCTTTTTTTTTCTTTTTGGCTGCAAAGTTACTAATAAAACTTTGCAACTCAGTAGCAATGATGTGGTTTTATAAAAAAAATACCTAGAAATGATGAGAGTGTCATCAAATCTAGGTATTCTTATCATTATTTCTGATGATGAATGTTCTTATACCTTATTATATATATAAGAGCATCATCATTTTCTGTGATTACAGGTTTCTGCCGTGGCAGTTCTTAAACTTCTTGCCACTTCCGCATGGACATGGGTCGTTAGGACGTGGCATGTGCTCTGCACGGTAAGGAGTGCGGTTTACCTGTGCGCCCTCTCGGGTATCCTGGTTAGCAGCTGCCTCCTGTGCCTCACGCTCTGCATCCAAATCTACCTTGCTCTCTACATAGTTCTGCTGAGTGTGCTGCTCTGGTGCTGCCTCCTGAACTGGCTGCTCTTGCTCCATTACTGGAATCTGACCACGCATCAGGATACTTGCAATACGGTCGTACATGTCATTAATCATGGCATCCCAAACCTTGGCACTCTCCAACTTAAAGATGAGGAGAGGATCCTTCTGCTCGTAGCTTGCATTCTGTACAGAGTGCTTCAGTTCGTCGAGCTTGCGGAGGTTCTCCTTCCAGTCGTCATCGATAATCTGGAGAACAACGCTCTTCTCAAATTCCTTCACTACGTTCTTAGCCTCGCTCTCGTATGCCTCCTTGAGGTTGCAAGGAATATTGTACATGCGCTTGCCGTCTGTGATAGGCACCATGATGCGCTCGTATATAGCACCCTGGTTTTCGTATACCTGCTTGATGATAGGCATAGCTGTAGCCTGGATGCGGTCTGTCTTACGCTTGAATGTAGCCATAGCCTCCTGGAAAGCACGTTCTGCCAAATCCTCACGTCTGCCGTTCTCATACTCATCCTCGTTGAATGGAATCTCCATAGCGAGAACTTTCAGGAACTCTTCCTTGGCACCGAAGAAGTCGTTGTTGTTAACGATGTTCAATACGCGGTCCCAGATGATGTTGGCAATATCCATACCGATACGCTCACCCATGAGGGCGTGGCGACGCTTCTCGTAGATAACGGTACGCTGACGGTTCATCACGTCATCATACTCCAAGAGGTGTTTACGGATACCGAAGTTGTTTTCCTCAACCTTGCGCTGAGCACGCTCGATACTCTTGCTGATCATTGGGCTCTCGATACGCTCGCCATCCTCGAAACCGAGACGGTCCATTACCTTGGCGATACGCTCAGAAGCGAACAGACGCATCAGCTTATCCTCCAATGATACATAGAATACAGAAGAACCTGGGTCACCCTGACGACCGGCACGACCACGGAGCTGACGGTCTACACGGCGGCTCTCATGACGTTCTGTACCGATGATGGCAAGACCACCTGCAGCCTTTACCTCAGGAGTCAGCTTGATATCGGTACCACGACCTGCCATGTTGGTAGCGATGGTTACGGCACCCTTACCGTTTACTGAGCGACCTGCCTCGGCTACAATCTGAGCCTCCTGCTGGTGCAGCTTAGCGTTCAATACATTATGAGGAATGTTGCGCATCTTCAACATCTTGCTCAACAACTCAGAAATCTCGACAGATGTTGTACCTACCAAGACTGGGCGGCCTGCATTACGTGTCTCCTCGATTTCGTCGATAACTGCACGATACTTCTCGCGGGCTGTCTTGTATACACGGTCATCCAAGTCCTTACGCTGGATAGGGCGGTTGGTTGGAATCTCAACAACATCGAGTTTGTAGATATCCCAGAACTCACCTGACTCTGTACTTGCTGTACCGGTCATACCTGCGAGTTTGTGGTACATACGGAAGTAGTTCTGAAGTGTGATGGTAGCGAAGGTCTGTGTAGCAGCCTCTACCTTTACATGCTCCTTAGCCTCAATAGCCTGGTGCAAACCATCGCTCCAGCGACGGCCTTCCATGATACGTCCTGTCTGCTCATCCACAATCTTCACCTGTCCGTCCATGACAACATATTCGTCATCCTTATTGAACATGGTGTAACCCTTCAGGAGCTGCTGCAAGGTGTGAACACGCTCGCTCTGTACACCATAGTGAGCCAGCATCTCGTCTTTCTTGTCAAGACGCTCCTGGTCTGAAAGGTCTGTACGAGCCTCGAGTTCGCTCATTTCTGTTGTGATATCAGGCAATACGAAGAGTTCCTTATCGTTTACCTGCTTAGCCAACCAGTCTGTACCCTTATCGGTCAGGTCGGCAGAATTCAGTTTCTCGTCTACTACGAAGTACAATGGCTCAGTAGCCTTAGGCATCTCACGGTTGTTGTTTGCCATGTAGTACTCTTCAGTCTTCAGCAGACCAGCCTTGATACCTTCCTCAGAAAGATACTTGATCAATGGCTTGTTCTTAGGCAATGCCTTGTAAGAACGGAAGAGTGCGAGGAAACCTTCATCGAGGAGTTCCTGATTCTTGGCCTTTGTACCTTCGTTAATCTTCTGCTTAGCCTCGGCGAGCAATTCTGTAGCCTGTTTGCGCTGTACCTCGTAAAGTTTCTCAACCAATGGCTGATACTGCTCGAACATCTGGTCGTCGCCCTTTGGAATAGGACCAGAGATAATCAATGGGGTACGGGCATCATCAATCAGCACAGAGTCGACCTCATCGACGATGGCGTAGTTGTGCTGGCGCTGTACCAGGTCGGCTGGGTTGGTAGCCATGTTATCACGAAGATAATCGAAACCGAACTCGTTGTTGGTACCGAAGGTGATATCTGCCAGGTATGCCTTGCGACGCTCGTCGGAATTTGGACGGTGCTTGTCGATACAATCTACAGAGAGACCGTGGAACATATAGAGAGGTCCCATCCACTCAGAGTCACGCTTAGCCAAGTAGTCGTTCACGGTAACGACGTGAACACCATTACCAGTCAAGGCATTCAGGAAGATAGGTGTTGTACCTACAAGGGTCTTACCCTCACCGGTAGCCATCTCGGCAATCTTACCCTGATGGAGAACAACACCACCGAAGAGCTGTACATCATAGTGGATCATTTCCCACTTCATATCATTACCACCTGCTGTCCAGTGGTTGTGATAGATAGCCTTGTCGCCATCGATGGTTACGAAGTCGTTAGCTGGGTTTGAAGCCAACTCGCGGTCGAAGTCGGTAGCTGTAACTACTGTCTCCTCGTTTTCTGCGAAACGGCGAGCTGTATCCTTTACGATGGCAAAAACCTGAGGCAATACCTCGTTGAGGACAACCTCATACTTGTCGAGTGCTTCCTGCTCCAACTTATCGATCTGGTTGAAGATACCTTCACGCTCATCAATAGGAGTGTCTTCGATTTTAGCCTTGAGTTCAGCAATCTTTGCCTTTTCCTCGTTGGCATACTCTTTTACGTACTTCTGGATTTCCTTTGTTTTTGCACGAAGTTCGTCATTGCTTAAGGCCTGCATCTTAGGATACTCTGCCTTGATCTTTTCTACGATTGGCTGAATCAACTTCATATCGCGAGTTGACTTGTTGCCAAACAATGACTGAAGAATTTTGTTAAAGTTCATTGTATATTTATTTTTTATTATTATTCGAAATATAGGAGTTAAAGAAGTTAAGGAGTTAAAGAAGTTAAGACAAATGCTGTTCTGTCAGTCCTTTTTCCTCTTCTGCTTTTTCCTGTTGTTTGTTTACTAGCTTGCAAATTTACTAAAAATATCCGTAAATCTGCAAGGAATTGCCAATTATTACCTGTTTTTATGGCAAATCTTCTGAGTTTTGCTTACAAAAAGCGCAAAATCAGCAGTCTGGACCTCGAATAACAATACTCCCATACGGAACTTTGTATCTGTGCTCCGTAGGGGATTCATAATAAATATGTGAATGAATGTCTGTCAGAATGTCAGAAGAATGGGCAGCAAGTGTTGCCGACAAGGTAGGATGGTGCGCTGCGATGCTTTCATCTTCTGATGCCGCCTTGATGGCTTTGAGCACGCAGAGGATGTCCTCCTCCAATGCCTTCGCCTCCGGTTGCTGGATGAATTCATCGTAGGATATATCCGTGAGCGCAAACTTCAGCGCCTGCTGATAAGTCTGTGCCTCCATGCCGGTTGCCGCCAAGACAACTAAAAGGGCTGTGATATATCTGTTTACCATCATTGTTGTTTATCTTCTTCTGTTCCGGAAACGATGTTGTGCCAATCGTTTCCTTACTTAGATCTTAATGTCTGTTTGTTCTTTCTGAATTTCTTTACGATATGCTTCTGTAAACCATATTTGTTTGGGTTTAAATCCATCATGGTCGACTTGACGCAGTATCTCGCTAGCAAAGAAAGTGCCAAAATACTCATTCCCTCTGCATAGTTCTGCCATATCTGCATGAACAGAGCAATGAGCAGAAACCATCCCAGGAGTTCGTAATACCAATACTGTTGACCTGCTTTCATCCTCTTGATGGTCTTCCATGCAAAGATGAGGTTGAGCGGATTCAATATCAGAATCTGGAAATTTATCTGTACAGTAGGATGCTGCGAGAAGATCATGGTGAAGAGAATCAGTCCCGGTAATCCCGTCAGAACAAGTAGGATGGCATCAAACCACCAGTAGTTTTTCTTTTTCACGCATTCTCTTACCGTTGTTCCTATGATGATGAGCGCCAGGGCGATGGCTATCATTTGTGGTGTGACAGGAGCATCGTCTGTTATTTGTGCCTGGGCTGGGATAATATCGGATGTTTCATCTACCAGAGTGATATAGCCGCTGGCACTTGTTGCATTGGTTTTGCCGTCTGTAGTCTGAGATGCATCAATAAAGTCGGTTCTTCCTTCTGTGGCAAAGTCTTTGCTCAGATTGTCTGGCAAGAATTCCCATTCTCTTTGTGTGATAGGGCGGTCTGCCTGACAACCCAAAAGAAGGTCATTGCCGAATCTTGCCCAGCGGTGCTGTCCGTTGAGCTTGTGAATCTCTTCCCTGTAGGTAGAAGTGGTAGGAGTATCTTTAAAGTTGGTACTCTGGGTTCCTATGTTGGAGAGAATCATCTCGCGTGCCCGAGTTGTACAGTTGTCATAGAAGAAATTGTAACGGTATATGCGGTTCTCCGGCTGTGCATTCTTGTCGATGCTTCTCAGGATTCCCAGCTTCTCTGTGCGGGAGAGACGGAGGCGCTGCTGTCTTACCCATCTGCCTTCATGTGCATATTCGGCAATGAAGTCGCTCATTGGGTAGATGCCGATCTGATAATCGGTGAGTCCGAAAACAAAGCGGAGCACAAAGCAACTTTGGTTAAAACTGAACATACCCCAGTTGACGGCAACGTCGGTTCCCATAGCTTTGTTCTGTATGCGGAGAGCGGTATGTCCATAATACGACCACACCTCCTGGCCTGGTCCGCAAGTCAGGAGAGAGATGTCAACAGAATCGAGCCACGCAGTAGCTTCTTCATTGACACGACTGTTCTGCACAGAAATATCAGAGTCCTTGTCTCTTGAAAAATCCTGTGCAGCCACTTCAGTAGTTAAATTGATTAAAATTACTGCTAAAATGGCACTAAAAATATGCTTAAAACGTTTCACGATGCAAAAATACCTTATTATTTTCAATTATCCTTCTTTTTTCTAGATTTTTTTTAATACTTTTGCACTCTGAATATAATTTTGAATGATTATTAAAGAATGAGAAAGCTTTTTTTAGCAACCCTATTGTTGGGTTCAGCCCTTATGGTTAATGCCCAAAGTGGTACTAATTCGCCATACAGCCAGTATGGTCTCGGCATCTTGTCGGACCAGACTTCTGGTTTTAATCGCGGTATGAATGGAGTCGGTCTCGGCTTTCATGAGCATAATCAGGTAAACTATCTCAACCCTGCATCTTATGCTTCGCTCGATTCTATGACTTTCATCCTTGATGCCGGCATCTCTGGTCAGGTGACAAATTTTGAAGAGAATGGTGTGAAGAAGAATGCCAACAACTCAAATTTCGAGTATGTTGTTGCAGGCTTCCGCTTGCTGCCACATGTAGGTATGAGCTTCGGTATCATCCCTTTTACCAATGTGGGCTATAATTATTCTGCATCAGAATGGGTGAATGCTGACAAGGAGGCTTACTATACCAACACCTATTCCGGTGATGGCGGTTTGCATCAGGCATACATCGGTGCTGGTTGGGAACCGCTCAAGGGCTTGTCTGTAGGTGCCAACTTCTCATATCTCTGGGGCAGTATTGACAGAAGCGTATCTAACAGCTACAGTAATTCTTATTACAAGACCCTCACCCGCTATTATTCTATGCAGGTGAACAGCTATAAGGTAGATTTCGGTGTACAGTATACCCATCAGTTCTCAAAGAAAGATTGGGCTACCGTGGGTGTTACCTTCTCGCCTGGACATGGTCTGGGGGCTTCTGCTGATATGAAAATCATTTCAAATGATACTCAGAATGGTGTAACCGATACCACCGCTTACTCTATCGACAAGGCTTATAAGTTGCCTACCATGATTGGTGCGGGCGTAATGTGGAATCATAATAACCAGTGGAAGGTTGGCTTTGATTATACTTTGCAGAAGTGGGGTAGCTTAGGTTATCCTAGTTTCGATGGAACCAACTATGCATTGAAAGATGGTATCTACAAGGATAGAAGCAAGTTCAATCTCGGTGCCCAGTATTGCTATGGAGAGCGCAGCCGTGCTTTCTTCAAGCGTGTTCAGTATCGTGTAGGTGCCAGCTACGCCACACCTTATTATAAGATGAATGGAGTTGATGGTCCGAAGGAAATCTCAGTAAGTGCCGGTTTCGGTATTCCTATCATGAACTCTTACAACAACCGCTCTATGCTGAATATCAGCGGTCAGTGGGTGAAGAGTTCGGCTAAGGATCTGATTAAGGAAAATTCTTTCCGTATCAATATCGGATTCACATTCAACGAGGATTGGTTTAAGAAGTGGAAGATGGATTAATCTTCCGCTTATATATAATAATGTATAGAATCTCTATATAATAATGTATAGAATAAAAGGCTCTTATGTTGTCGGTATCCTGATGTTCCTGATTTTGGCTGGTTGCCAGAACCAGGTAGAACATACTGCGCCCGCCATCCGCCCGCAAGACTCGGTGGCGATGATGACATCGTATGGCGTAAATACATTGGTCAGCGACTCGGGAGTTATGAAATATCGCATCGTTACAGAACGGTGGGAGGTGAATACCAGCAAGAATCCATCTTTGTGGATTTTTGATAAGGGACTTTTGCTGGAGCAGTTTGATGAGAAATTCCATATTAACAGCTATATCCAGTGTGATACAGCTTATTATTATGATCAGCAGAAGATATGGAAACTCTATGGTAGGGTGAGTATCCTGACCAAGGATGGTTTGCGCTTCAATAGTGAGCAGCTTACCTGGGACCAGAACAAGCACGAATTGTCAAGTAACGTATTCAGTAAACTTGTTACTCCGGAAAGAACGCTTCAGGGTTCTCATTTCTGGAGTGATGAAAAGATGACGCGCTATTATGTGAGCAATTCGAAGGGTAGCTTTGAAAAGGGAGACCTGACAGGAGGCGGTGGCGGTGCCGATACGTTGAGCAGCCAGCCTGATTCTGTCAAGAATAACTTCCGTCAGCCGGCTACACCAGTCAGAGCCACTACGATTCCTATCATGCACTAATTAAAAAGAAAAAGATATAATGAATGAACAGGTGGATATGAGTTTAGTCGTAGGCATTCTCATTACGATGGTCTTCTCAGCATTCTTCAGCGGAATGGAGATTGCCTTCGTCTCTTCCAACCGTATGTTGGCGGAGATGGATAAGGAGAAAAACGGCCTTACGCAACGACTGTTATCTTTGTTTTATAATCACCCTAATGGCTTTGTCAGTACCATGCTCGTGGGCAACAATATAGCCCTTGTAGTTTATGGTATTCTGATAGCCCGTCTTTTCGACAATACGATTTTCGCAGGTTTTGATGCAGCATTTACGGTGCCTGCAGATACCATTCTGTCTACGCTGATAGTACTCTTTACAGGTGAGTTTCTGCCAAAGACGCTTTTCAAGTCTAACCCGAACCGCTTGCTTTCTATCTTCAGTCCGATAGCTTATCTGTGCTATGTGGTATTGTGGCCTATCAGCAAGTTCAGTACTTTCTTGAGTAAGTGTCTGCTGCGTCTGGTGGGTATGAAGATGGATACTGAGGGGGCTGATGAAGGCTTTTCTAAGGTAGACCTAGATTACCTTGTGCAGTCAAGTATCGACAATGCTACCAATGAAGATGAAATTAATGATGAGGTGAAGATATTCCAGAATGCCCTTGATTTCTCCGATACTAAAGTACGCGACTGTATGGTGCCCCGTACAGAGATTCAGGCAGTTGAAATGGATACTTCTCTCGAAGAACTGCAGCAGAAATTCATAGAGAGCGGTAATTCGAAAATTATTGTATATGAAGAGGATATAGACCATATTGCGGGATATATTCACAGTTCCGAACTGTTCCATCATCCTTCCCGTTGGCAGGATCACATCCGTACACTTCCTTTTGTGCCGGAAACCATGCAGGCGCAGAAACTGATGCAGACTTTCTTGCAGCAGAAGAAGTCATTGGGTATCGTTGTAGATGAGTTTGGCGGTACCAGCGGTTTGGTGAGTCTGGAAGATATCGTAGAGGAAATCTTCGGAGATATTGAAGATGAGCACGATGCAGCCAAGTATGTGGCAAAGAAGACAGATGATGGTGACTATCTCCTTTCTGCACGACTGGAGATTGACAAGGTGAACGATATGTTTGGTCTTGAACTGCCGGAAAGTGATGAATATATGACTGTAGGCGGTTTGATATTGCATGAATATCAGAGTTTTCCTAAACTCAACGAGGTGATTAAGTTTGATAACTTCGAGTTCAAGATTATCAAGTCAACATCCCGTAAAATAGAGCTTGTTAAACTCCACATCATCAAATAGCTGAGTGAGAAAAGGGATTTTTTTGCTTTTTTTGAGGTAATAACCAAAAAAGATAGCAAAAAATTCCCTTTTCTCGTATTATTTTTGTATTTTTGCAGACAATTGGCTACTAGCATCAAAAGTGGTTCAATCTAAACTTAGGAAAAAATAAAAATAATAATAATAATTAAAACGTAATGGCAGCATTAGGAACAATTAGAAAAAGAGGCGTGATACTGGTTTGTATCATCAGTTTCGGCCTTTTCGCCTTTATTGCCGAAGAAGCTTTCCGCTCTTGCGATTCTGCAAAGAATAATGAGCGCCAGCAGATTGGTGAGGTTTTGGGCGAAAAAATCAGCGTGCAGGATTTCCAGAAGCTCGTTGATGAGTATTCAGAAGTTATTAAAATGCAACAGGGTCAGGAAAATCTTCCTGAAGAGCAGATGAATCAGGTGAAGGACATGGTATGGAATACCTACATCCAGAACCAGATTATTGCAAAGGAAGCTAGCAAGTTGGGTCTTACTGTGACCGACGCTGAGCTTCAGGACATCTTGAAGACAGGTACCAACCCTATGCTTCAGCAGACTCCTTTCGTTAATCAGCAGACAGGTCGTTTCGACGCATCTTCTCTTCAGAAGTTCTTGGCAGATTACAAGGCACAGAAGGCTAACCCATCTGCTAACGCACAGATGATGGATCAGTATACCAAGATTTACAACTACTGGTCATTCATCGAGAAAACTCTCCGCCAGCAGACTTTGGCTCAGAAGTATCAGGCTCTTCTTGCCGGTTGCTTCCTGTCAAACCCTGTAGAGGCTAAGATGGCTTTCAAGGAGGAGAACGAAGAGAGCCAGATTCAGTTGGCTGCTTTCCCTTACTCTGACATCCAGGATGATAAGGTGAAGATTTCTGAAAGCGATCTGAAGGCTAAGTATGATGAAATCAAGGCACGCTTCAAGCAGCCTGTTGAGAGCCGCGACATCAAGTTCGTTGACATTGAGGTTCAGGCTTCTAATGCAGACCGTGCTGCTCTTAACAAGGAGTTTGCAGGCTATCACACACAGTTGGCTGCTGCAGCAGATCCTACAGAGGTTGTTCGTAAGTCTGCTTCTACTGTAGCTTACCTCGGTATTCCTGTTTCAAAGGATGCTTTCCCACGTGATATCGCTGCTCAGCTCGATTCTATGGCTGTAGGTTCTACCTCTACTGTAAAGGCTAATGCCGGTGACAATACATTGAACATCGTTAAGTTGGTAGCTAAGCAGGAATTGCCAGATTCAGTACAGTATCGTGTTATCCAGGTTGCTGCAAACTCAGTAGCTGAGGCTAAGACTAAGGCAGATTCTATCCAGGGTGCTCTTGCCGGTGGTGCAGATTTCGAGGCTATTGCTAAGAAGTATGGTCAGACTGGTGACAAGGCTTGGATGACTACTAAGCAGTATGAGTATGCTCAGTCTATGGATAAGGACAATAAGACATTCATCAATACATTGAACACTGCAGCTGTCAATTCTTTGAACCAGCTTCAGTTGGGGCAGGGTTATGTAGTTCTTCAGGTTCTCGACCGCAAGGCAATGGTAAGCAAGTATACTGCTGCCGTTATCAAGAAGCCTATCGACTTCTCTCAGGGTACTTACCGTACAGCTTACAACAAGTTCTCTAGTTTCGTAAGTGCTAATCCTAAGTCAGAGGATCTCTTGAAGAATGCAGCTAAGGAAGGTTACAAGGTTCAGGACTTGAAGGATATTACAACTTCTGTTCACTATGTAGCAAACATCCATTCTACACGCGAGGCTTTGAAGTGGATCTTCGATAGCAAGGAGGGTGAGATTTCACCTCTCTATGAGTGTGGTGACAACAACCACCTGTTGGTTGTAGTTCTTGATAAGATTCATCGCATCGGTTATCGTGATTTGAACGATGCAGTTGTCAAGGAGACTGTTAAGGCAGAGGTGCTCAAGGATAAGAAGGCTGAGATGATTGAGGCTAAGTTGAATGGTGTTAAGAACATCGCAGCAGCTAAGGCTAAGGGTGGTAAGGTTTCTTCTGTAAACCAGATTACTTTCGCTGCTCCTGTATTCATCGCAGCTACTGGCGCTAGCGAGCCAGCTCTCTCTGGTGCTGTTGCAGGTACTAAGAAGGGTGCTTTCTCTGCTCATGCTGTGAAGGGTAACGCTGGTGTTTATCTCTTCCAGGTAGCTAACAAGACTAATCGTCCTGTTAAGTTCGATGCTAAGACATACGAGCAGAAGTGCCGCCAGAAGGCTATGCAGTATGCAGGTAACTTCATGAACGAGCTTTATCTGAACGCTCATGTAGTTGATAACCGCTACTTGTTCTTCTAATTAGACTATTAGATTTTATCCAATAAATAAAAAAGGTGTATTGCCAATGAGCAATACACCTTTTTTATTTATTGTGATATCTTTTATTGTATCTATCAGGATATCTTTTATCGTATTTACTAGGATATCCTTTTGAAGAAACACTTTATCCGCGGCTCCACCAATGCTTCTTCTTAGGGGCTTCCTGCTGCTCGCCGAACTTCTGCTTCAGTACTCTGCGATAGCTTGTATGGTTGGTGATAATTTGGTAAATCTCCCCCCAATCAGGCAAACCGCCGATACCTCTGTCGTCGATGAACCAGTCGGCTTTGAGCTTGCGTGAAAAGTGATTGTTGTTCTCCAAACTCTCTTCAGGATAATCCTTGTTCACAGCCCAGAATTCAACTCCTCTTTCTCTACACCATTCTACTGCCTCGTCCAGGAGCTTCCCTTCGCGTACGCTCCATAGAATAAGCTTGTGGTGGTCTCTAATCAACATCTTTAATGTTTCTGTGGCGAAAGGTAGTTCTGTACCAATCTTCGGGTACTCGTGGGTTACGATTGTACCATCGAAATCTACTGCAATTGTTGCCATATTGTCTTAATGTTTTTAAATCTAAAAGAGTCTTCCTATCTGGATAGAAAGACTCTTTTCTTTGTTGTATGTATGTTTTTGATTACTTCTTGATACTGTTGTCGTTGGCATTGCCATAGTGGCTGTTGCTATAGTTGCCATAGCTTCCATACTGTCCGTAAGTTCCATACTTGCCGTATTTGCCGTATGAACCATAAGAACCATAGTTGCCATATTTTCCATATTTGCCGTACTTACCAACACCATAGTAGAAGCTATGCTTCTTCTTGGAGAGGTCGACACCATTGAGTACTAAGCACATGTTAGGCAATTTGTTTTCGGCTTTCAAACCGTTGATCATGCCGAAACTTGCCTTTGGAGTATAATCTGCGCGGCAGACATATACACAGAGATTAGCCAGACGTCCAAGCTGCAAACTATCGTTCACAAGACCTACTGGAGCCGTATCGAGAATGACGTAGTCGTAATGTTCCTTCAACTGGCTGATAATGTCGTCAAGACTTGCTCTGGTTACCAACTCTCCTGGGTTAGGAGGAACAGGACCAGCCATCAGAAGGTCGAGTTTACTGTTGACGCCCGAAGAGAGAATCTGTTTCTGTATATCATCCCATGTGTTATGGTCGTGTACAATCAGATTGGTGATGCCATTATGGTGGTTGTCAATCTCGAAGAGCTCTGCCAGACGAGGCTTACGGATATCCAGACCTACCATGATAACCTTCTTGCCCAGTAAGGCGAGCGAGATACCGATATTGGAAGCCACGAAGGTTTTACCTTCACCTGATGTAGAAGAGGTAAACATCATGACCTTTTCACCTTCCTTCAGCATAAACTGAATGTTGGTACGCAAGCCGCGGAAGATCTCCTCCATCAGGTTGTTTACGTTCTGGTGAACCACAATATCAGCCTTTCCTTCCTTCTTGGCGGCATCGCTTGCTACAGGAATGTCGGCAATGACAGGTATCTGGGTAAGTTTCATCACGTCTTCATGTCCCTCTATCTTGTACTTGAAGAATTCTCTCAGGAAGAGAATGCCGGCAGGGATTGCAATACCCAGTACCAAGGCAATCAGCATAATGATAGGACTCTTAGGACTGACCTTTCCTTCCAATGAAGGAGCATCGATAACCTTACCCTTGTCTGCCGTTGCTGCAAGCGAAATAGAGTTCTCTTCACGTTTTTGAAGAAGCATCAGGTAAAGACCGGATTTTACTTCCTGCTGACGACCAATCTGAGTCAGAACTCGCTCTTGCTCAGGCGAGTTTCCTATCTGGTTGGCATACATGGCAGCCTGTCTGGCAATGCTGTTACGCTGAATCTCCATACCCAGTTTTGCCTGGCGCATAGCACGCTTGATGGATTTTGTGAGGTCATCCAACTGGGCTGACAATGGTGTTACGGTTGGAGAACTCTCGCTGGCAGAATGCAACAGCTGGTTGCGGTTCAGAGCAATCTTGTTGTATTCGTTAATCAACTCTGTTGAGCTCTCATCTGTCAGACCCACGTTTGATGGGATAGGCTGATATCTGTTGCCAGGTTCGTTCATGTATTTGCCAAGTTCGTTCAGAAGTTCAACCTGTGTATTGGCCTCCTGAAGTTTCTGGGCGTAAGTGTCTGAGTTAGCGATGGCAGCTGTTGCATTGAGTTTCATCTCTACTACATTGTTACGCTTCTTGTAGTTTTCGAGTTGGCCTTCTGTATTGCCCAGCTCGTTGTTGATTTTCTCCAGACGCTGGTTGATGAACTGTTCTGTACGGAAAGAAATTTCATTCTTGTCCTCGTTGGCCTGACGGTTGTAAACATTGACCAAGGTTCTCAGATAGTCGATGCTGCGCTGAGGATCCTCATCTTTCATCACCAGTTCGGCAATAGTTGTCGTCTTTGAAGTCTGGCTTACAGTCAAAGCTTTTGTATAGCCCTTAGCCGCCATCTCCGGTGATACGATAATCACCTTCAGACTTTCACCATCTTTTAAAGCGTATTTGCCGTTCTGGGTGAAGTGGAGGGTTCCTACACGGGTATTGATGCTTGCTGGCAGACCAGCTAACGTCTTTTCTATCTTGACAGGATCCTTCTGATAGGAGAAAGCGTCTACAGGTATATAGTATGAACCTGTAACCTGATACTGGTTGCCGGTTTTCTCGATAAGAAGTCTGATAGGAGCATTCAACTTCTTGAGATGAGCCAGGTCTAAGTCAACGCTTACTTCCTGCTCTTTGTAGACTAACTGGTCTCTGAAGGTTCCTTTATGGTAATAGTTCACGTAGCATTTCATGTCTACTACAGCCTGGTTAGCCAGGTCTTGAGCCGAAAGAATTTCAATCTCATTGTCTATACCGTTTGAGTTTGAAATAAAACCGAGGTTTGCAGCATTCTGAATCATGCTGTTACCCATACCTCTGTTCTTTCTCTGGTCGTCATCCTTAATCAGTACCTTGGCGGTAGCCTGGTATTGCGGTCTCGCATGGCGTATGTAGAGATATCCCAATCCCAAACATACAATGAGTGATAGAACGAACCATTTCCAGTTGAGGATAAGAGTAGAATAAATCAGCTGGAAGTCAATAGATGACTTCTCTTCCTGCTCTTGATCACGTCCCAAATCAAAGTTCTTTGTTTCTTCCATTATTTTATATTCTATTGTGTTTACACCTCTATTATATTTGTATAAGATAAATGATAGACGCTGTGCTATCTGCTTGCTGCAAGTTCTTTCAGATATTGCCCGTAACCGTTTTTAAGCATCGGTTGGGCAAGTTTCAGCAACTGTTCCTTATCAATCCATCCTTGTTTGAATGCGATTTCTTCCAGACATGCCACTTTCAGACCTTGTCTCTTTTCGATGACTTCTATAAAGGTACTTGCTTCCGAAAGACTGTCGTGGGTGCCGGTGTCAAGCCAGGCAAAACCGCGCTGTAAGGTTCTTACCTTCAGTGTCTTTTCTTTCAGATAGTACTGGTTTACTGTCGTTATCTCCAGTTCCCCTCTAGCGCTAGGCTTGATGTTCTTTGCCACATCCACCACGCTGTTAGGATAGAAATAGAGTCCTACAACAGCATAGTTGCTCTTAGGCTTTTCAGGTTTCTCTTCGATGCTCAGGCAGTTGCCGTTTTCATCAAACTCAGCCACACCATATCTCTCTGGGTCGTTGACATAATAGCCAAATACGCTTGCCACCCCTTCTTCTGCAGCTTTCACGCTATCCTTGAGTAAACCGGTAAAGCCAGCTCCATAGAAAATGTTGTCACCCAAAACCAGACAGACTGTATCATTACCGATAAACTTCTCGCCAATGATGAAGGCTTGAGCCAGACCATCGGGTGATGGCTGTTCTGCATATTCGAAGTGTACACCCAATTCGCTGCCGTCGCCTAACAGACGTTTGAAACCAGGCAAGTCGAATGGGGTAGATATAATCAAAATCTCCTTGATTCCTGCCAACATTAGCACGGAAACAGGGTAGTATATCATTGGCTTATCAAAAATTGGTATCAATTGCTTACTGATACCTTTGGTAATAGGGTAAAGTCTTGTACCCGAACCTCCCGCTAATACGATTCCTTTCATATCTTCTCTATTTCTAATATAATAAAGTTGAATAGTCTTGTCTTAAAAACGCGGCAAAGTTACTAAAAAAAGTTGAATGAGTGAAATCATAAGCCATAAAAATGCATTTTTTGATAAAAAAAGCACCTTTTTATATAAAAAACGTCGCTTTGATTTGGGTATTTACTGATTTTATTGTATTTTTGCAGAACAATTAAATAGATATAGAAAATAAAATAATAAAGGAATGGGAATTTTTGCTAAACTATTCGGTCGTAAGGACGACGATAAAAAGGTAGGTGGAATGGAAGATTACATGACCTTGGTCCGTGTATACTTTCAGGCAGCACTTGCTTCTCAGTTAGGTATCACCAATTTGGCCATGTTGCCAGACTTGCGTGTCTTCAAGACAAGTCTGCATGTTCCGACGGTCAACAATCGTCTGGGTATTGGCGAAAAAGCACAGGTGAAGAAAATGATGAAGAATATCTATGATACGGATGATGCCTTCTTCAAGGAAATAGATTCCAGTATCCGTAAGAACTGCCACAAACTGCAGGATGTCAATGTATATCTCATCCAGTTCCAGAACTTTACGCAGGATCTGATGATGCTGATGGGTAATCTGATGAAGTTTAAGCTCCGTTTGCCTAGCTTCATGAAGAATTCACTTTACAAGCTGACTGCTAAAACTGTAGAAGATATCTTCACTAAGAATGATTTCTCTGATGCCAGTGTGCTGAAAACCGTGCTTCAGTTGCGCCAGTTCAACAAGCGCTTGGCATTCAGCCAGCAATGGGTAACCGACTTTACCTTCCAGGTATTGATGCTTGCCAAAAAAGAGCCACGTCCATCAGATGAAGACGTAGAAAAGGCAAAGCAGAAGATGGGAAAGTAACAAATGTTGCGCCCAAAATGAAAAAAAATAGCAGAATATTTGTTTTATTCAAATAATTCTCTTAAATTTGTAGCCAAAAAATAATAGTCATGAGTGCAAATGAGAAAACAATCAATACGTTTGCCACAAGAGTAAGGCAGATGATTCTCAAGTTTGACGAGGTCAAGCAGGAGAATGCTGAACTCTATGCGATGGTGGATGAGCGCGATGCAAAAATCAAGGCATTGGAGGAAAAGTTGGCTCAAGCGCAGAGTGATTACGACAGCTTGAAAATGGCGAAGATGATGACGATTTCTGACAATGATATGGAAGCTACTCAGAAGCGCATCGCCAAGCTCATAAGAGATGTCAATAAGTGTATCACACTATTGGGTGAAAAGTAAAAATCGGAACGATGGCAGAACAAGAACAAGATAAATTACTCATACGATTACACGTCTATGATACAGATCTTTCGGTAAGAATACCTAGGGAAGACGAGGAGTATTATCGTAAATCAGCTAAGCTGATAGATGATATTGTAAACTCATATACCAAGATTTTCAAAGGCAGAAAGAGCGATAAGGAAATCCTGTATATGGCGCTCATTGATGTGGCATTGAGATATGAGAAGGAATCGGATCGGAATGATACGAAACCTTATGATGATATTCTTGAGAAGCTTACCTCCGAGATTGAAGACGCTTTGAAATAAGAATATTAATAAATATATATAATAATGATAGTAACTATTATAGCAGCCTTGGTGGCGCTCGTTATCGGCGGTGCTGCAGGGTATTTCATTTTCCGTTATGTCATTAAGGGAAAATATAACGAAATGATAGAAGCTGCCAATAAAGAGGCAGAAGTAGTAAAAGAGAAGAAGCTTTTGGAAGTGAAGGAGAAATTCCTCAACAAGAAGGCGGAACTTGAAAAAGAAGTGCAGCAGCGTAATTCTCGTATACAGCAGAATGAGAATAAGTTGAAGCAGCGTGAGATTTCTCTCAATCAGCGTCAGGAAGACCTCGGTCGACGCAAGATGGAGATTGATCAGTATCAGCAGCGTGTTGACAACGAGAAGAAACTCTTGTCTGTCAAGCAGCAAGACCTCGAAAAGATGCAGAAGCAGGAGCAGGCTAAACTGGAAGAACTTTCTGGTCTGAGCGCTGAAGAGGCTAAGCAGAGATTGATTGAGAGTCTGAAAGATCAGGCTAAGCTTGATGCTGCAAGCTATGTGAACGAAATTATGGATGATGCCAAACTCAATGCTAACCAGCAGGCTAAGAAGATTGTGATTCAGACAATCCAGCGTGTTGCTACTGAAACAGCTATTGAGAACTCTGTCAGCGTTTTCCATATCGATAATGATGAGGTGAAGGGACGTATTATCGGTCGTGAAGGTCGTAACATCCGTGCTTTGGAAGCTGCAACTGGTGTAGAAATCGTCGTGGATGATACTCCTGAGGCAATTGTTATCTCAGCCTTCGACCCTGTTCGTCGTGAGGTTTGCCGTCTGGCTCTCCATCAGTTGGTTGCTGACGGCCGTATCCACCCAGCCCGTATTGAGGAGGTGGTAGCCAAGGTGAAGAAGCAGTTGGATAATGAAATTATCGAAACTGGTAAGCGTACAGCTATCGACCTCGGTATTCATGGTCTGCACCCAGAGTTGATTCGTATCATCGGTAAGATGAAGTATCGTTCTTCTTATGGTCAGAACCTCTTGCAGCATGCCCGTGAAACAGCTAATCTCTGTGCTGTCATGGCTTCTGAATTGGGATTGAATCCTAAGAAGGCTAAGCGTGCCGGCCTTTTGCACGATATTGGTAAAGTGCCTGATGAGGAGAGTGAATTGCCACACGCATTGTATGGTGCCAAGATTGCAGAGAAGTATAAGGAGAAACCAGATATCTGCAATGCCATCGGTGCTCACCATGATGAGATGGAGATGAACACATTATTGGCTCCTATCGTACAGGTTTGTGATGCTATCTCTGGTGCTCGTCCTGGTGCCCGTCGTGAGATTGTAGAGGCTTATATCAAGCGTTTGAACGATCTTGAAGCTATCGCCATGAGTTATCCTGGCGTAACCAAGACTTACGCTATCCAGGCAGGTCGTGAACTCCGTGTCATCGTGGGTGCGGATAAGATGAACGATGAAGAGAGCATCAAGCTTTCTGATGAAATCGCAACCAAGATTCAGAATGAGATGACTTATCCTGGTCAGGTTAAGATTACTGTGATTCGTGAGACTCGTAGTGTAGCTTACGCTAAGTAAGATAGAATTATATTTGAAGTTTAAATTGTCGTTTCTCTTCTGCAAGGTAGAGAGATGTATCTTGATAAAGCCGTACTCTGTGTTTATAGGGTGCGGCTTTTCTTTTCCCTTTTCAGAATATGATGAAAGCAGAACAGAAAGTATTAAAGCGATTCAATAAAGGATGTGTGGATTATCACCTTTTGGAGGATGGTGACCGGATTCTTATTGCCTTGAGTGGAGGCAAGGATTCTTTGGAACTTGTCCGTTTGCTGGCTCAGCGTGCCCGCATCTATAAGCCGCATATCGAGGTGGAGGCGGCCCATATCATCATGGATAACATTCCTTACGAGACCGACCGCTCTTATCTGCAGGATTTCTGTGCAGAGAATGGCATCAAGCTTCATATCCTTCATAGTTCGTTTGATGAATCCACCGATCCCCGTAAGACCCGTTGCTTCCTTTGTGCCTGGAACCGCCGCAAGACGCTCTTCGAGTTTGCGGTAAATAATGGTTTTAACAAGATAGCCTTGGGCCATCATATGGATGATATCCTCGTTACCCTGCTGATGAATATCACCTTTGAGGGTTCTCACTCCACCATGCAGCCCAGTCTTCCTTTAAAACATTATCCCCTCACCATCATCCGTCCGCTCTGTCTCGTACATGAGGCGGATATCCGGCAGGTAGCAGAAGAGTTGCATTTCACTAAGCAGAAGACGTTGTGTCCTTACGAAGAGACTACCCGCCGTGCGGATATGCAAGCCGTCTTCCATCATTTAGAGCAGTTGAATCCAGAGGCGCGCTATAGTCTTTGGCGCTCTGTCTTTATGGAATAAAATATAGTAGAAAAAGCAATAAAAAACGAAAGTACTTTCATGAGCACATGAAAGTACTTTCGTTGGACAATGAAATAGGCTTCATTTGCCATCGAAGCCTATTGTATTTGTTCCTGGGGTAGATCTAGTAAATGGCAGTTACTAATTTTGGGGAGCTGCCCAGAAACGTGAAGCATCTGTTGTCAGTACTGAATGGTCGGGAAGTTCAAAACCTTTGAATCCAGAAGGAACAAGCACGATATGGCGATTATTGTTTCGATAAGCACGATTCCCAGGATGCTCCAGCCTACCAACTTGATTTTTTTCTTCATTTTTTTATTCTATTAGTTATTTCATTTTTTCTATCTGTTCCTGGGTTAGACCGGAATACTTCTTGATTAGATTGATGTCAACACCATCGGCAAGCATGTTCTTAGCAATTTCCAAGGCTTTCTCATTCTTACTTCTTATTTCATGTCATCCGAGTTGAGTATGGTGATGGTCTTGCCCTCAATCCTGATGGCACCCTTCTCCTCGAATTCGGAGAGGCAGCGGAGGAGCGAGAACTTCTGGATGCCGAAGATATCTGCCATTTCCTGTCGGCTGACATCCAGCCGGATGGTTCTGCTCTGCTGTTCGGTAGCCATCTTGATGAGGTATTGCGCCACCTTCTCCTTGACGGAGAAAAGGGAGAGCATGCGCATTTTCTGCGAAAGGAAGATATCTATCCTTGACAGGTGCTGGATGAAGTTCCAGCGTATGCGCTCATCAGTATCTATTAGCAGTTTCAGTTCCGAAGGCCTCATGCGCAGGAGGGTGGTCTTCTTGCTTGTCTCCACGCTTACGGGCATCTCGTTATTATGTGCGAAGATATAGGCAGGGGCTATCAACATCGATTCGCCCAACCGCTCTATCTGAGCCTGCTTGCCCGACAATCCCGACATGCGGGCTATCATCTCCCCCTCGACAATGATGTCGGCATATCTGCAGGGCATTCCTGCCAGCACATAGGTTTCCCTGGCAGCAAGCTCCACCATCCTGTAGCTTACCATCGACAGTGCCTCTCTGATTTCCTCTGGAGTAAACCCCTCAAACACTGTGCATTTCTGCAAGGTAACGAATATTGATTCTTTCATACTTTTAAGTTTTATATTCAATAACGCATTTTCCCCCGATTTATTGTTCGCTCCAAAAATAAGGCACTTTGCAACACTATCGAGAGTGTTATTGCAAAGTGCCTTTTAAACATGAAAACTTATCTTTTGATTTTTTACTCGAGTTTTACAGATTCTCCCTTAACTCAGTAGCTGCTGTTCTTATCCTATATATTTTTTGATGTCCTCTTCTACCGTTCCGTTTCCGGCAATGCCAAAGGTATCTACCAGAACCTTCAGTACGGCTGGTGAACAGAAGGCTGGGAGCGTAGGACCCAGATGGATGTTCTTTACGCCCAGATGCAGCAGGGCAAGAAGTACGATGACTGCCTTCTGCTCGTACCAGGCAATATTGAAGAAGATAGGAAGTTCGTTGATGTCGCTGGCTCCAAAGATCTCCTTCAGCTTCAATGCCACAACCGCCCAGGAATAGGAGTCGTTGCACTGACCTGCATCCAGCACACGAGGAATGCCGTTGATGTCGCCCAGATTGAGCTTGTTGTACTTGAACTTGGCACAGCCGCTGGTGAGTATCACTACATCCTGAGGCAGCGCCTTGGCAAACTCCTCGTAGTAGTTGCGGCTCTTCATTCTGCCATCGCAGCCACTCATCACCACAAACTTGCGGATGGCTCCGCTCTTCATAGCCTCTACTATCTTGTCTGCCAGGGCAAAGACCTGGGCATGCGCAAAACCGCCGATGATCTCGCCTGTCTCTATCTCCCTAGGTGGCTGGCAGGTCTTGGCAAGCGCAATCACCTCGGAGAAGTCCTTGTGGCCGTCGGCACCCGCCTGGATATGCTTCCAGCCAGGGAAACCGGTAGAGTTGGTGGTGAAGACGCGGTTCCTGTAGCCTGCCGATGACGATGGCGGTACGATGCAGTTGGTGGTGAAGACTACAGGACCGTTGAAGCTCTCGAATTCCTCCTTCTGTTTCCACCACGCATTGCCGTAGTTGCCCACCAGATGCTTGTACTTCTTGAGCTGCGGATAGTAGTGGGCAGGAAGCATCTCGCCATGTGTATAGACGTCGATGCCCGTGCCTTCGGTCTGGATGAGGAGATCTTCGATATCCTTCAGGTCGTGACCGGAGATGAGGATGCCCGGATTGCTGCCTGTGCCGATGTTCACTCTGGTGAGTTCCGGATTACCGTATGCCTGGGTGTTGGCCTTGTCGAGGAGTGCCATCACATCCACGCCGTACTTTCCTGTTTCGAGCACCACGCCCAGCAGCGTGTTCATATCAGCATCAGGGTTGCTGATGGTGGCGAGTGCACGGCACATGAAGCTGATGATCTCGCTGTTCTCTTCTCCCAGATGGGCTGCGTGCTCGTAGTATGCCGCCATACCCTTCAGACCAAGCATGGTGAGTTCCTTGAGCGAGCGGATATCTTGATTCTCGTGGCGGAGCACGGATTCACGGGTGCCCTCTGCCTCATAGTCTGTCTTCTCGCCACCCCAGATTACCTCCTGATAGGCAGGGAGGTGGATATTCATACTTGCCGCCTTTTCCAGCAGCTGTTTCTTCAGTGCGATACCCTTATCTACCTTTTGCAGGATATCCTGGTCGTTGAAGTTGGCGTTGGTGATGGTGGTGAAGAGTGCATCCGTAAGGAAATGGGTTACCTCTGGTGCCGGCTCTTTGCCTATGTTATGCTGTATGGTTCCTATGCCACGAACCACGCTGAGCAGCAGATCCTGCCACTTGGAAGTTGTAGCCTCCTTACCGCAAACACCCTTGATGGTACAGCCTGTACCCTTAGCTGTTTCCTGACACTGGAAACAGAACATCTTGTTTTCTGCCATATTGCTATAAATTAAAGAGTTATTTTAATGTTTTCTTCCAGGCGGCAATCTGCCATTCCTGGTTTCCGGCTGCAAAATTACGGCTTAAAAAATAATCCTACGGTAACAATTGTGACCGTAGGATATTAAAAAAACATAAAAAGAGTGTGGGGGAATGGATTTCTCCCTTCTTGAAGAGCATGATGATTAGATTGATGTCAACACCATCATATATTTATCCTTAAGGGAAAATAAAATTATCCTTAAGGGAAAATAAATTTTGCCTTAAGACTAAATATAGTCTGTCTTCTGATGGGTTATGCATACGAGTGCATGCCCGTGAGGAAATAGTTCACACCGAAGTAGGTCATGGCGATACTCAGGAAGGCTAGGGTGATGTAGATGTGATATACCAGCGGCTTGCGGAAGACCGGTAGACTCTGCGTATGCACTACCACTGCATAAATCATAAAGGTGATGAGTGCCCATGTTTCCTTGCTGTCCCAACTCCAGTAATTACCCCAGCTCACGTTAGCCCAGATGGCTCCGATGAAGATTCCGAATCCCATCGTGGTGAGGGCAGGGTATAGGAAGATGCGGCTCAGTGCCTGAAGCTCTTCGCCATGAGAGCGAAGGCAGATACCCATGATGCCACAGATAAAGGTGAGCGATAGGAGGGCATAGCTCATCATGATGATGCTGACATGGATGCTGAGTAATGGACTGTTCAATACCGGCATCATCTGTCCGATAGCAGGATCCATCTGGTTGATATGGCTTACCAGAAGGAAGAATCCTGAAATCAGGAAGCCGAATACCATCACGATGCGGATGCGCAACTGCATCAGAATACTGATAAGCATCACGAACCAGGCTACAGTCAGCATACTTTCATATCCGTTAGACATAGGTATGTTGCCGCTGATAATCCATCTCAATGCCAATCCGAAGGTTAATGCAAGGAAGGATATGCCAAGCAGGATAGGTAAAGCGATGTTCAATACCTTGATTTCTCTCTTCTTCATCATGCGATAGATGGTGTAGAAGAGGGCAATGAAACCCAGTGTGAGGTTTGCCATGAAGAGAATGGTGGCAAAAGGAAAGGCATTATTGATGCGTTCTGCCTTATACTGTGTAGCTGTTGGCAGCGAGTTACCGCTACTTACCTCCTGATATTTCTTCATCTTGGCGAAGAACTCGTTTACACGGCTCGTATTGCCTGCCTTTACATCACCATTCAGCAGAGAGAATACATTCCTGATATAGAGCGCATGCTGGTGCTCCACGGCCTGTGGCAACTTATCTACAGGTGAAAACCACGTGGTAGTGCCAGCCTTGATGAATGAATGCTCCTTGGTAGCTTTCACGTTCTTGGTGAAGGTGTAAGGAAGAACTTTCAATGAGATACCTTCTCGCAATTCCATGATGATCTGTATCTTGCCATCGATATCGGCGGCTTGCTGATGGAACTTGTCCTGCTGACCATTGTAGTATTCCTGAACATACTGTCCGATGGTATAGCCACCCATCTCACGATTGAAGAAAGTATTGAGCGAAGCATAGTCTGGCAGATTCATCGCTGTTTTCATTTCTCCGCTCTTGATCTTGATGAAAGGCTCGTTTGCCCAAGTATTTCCATAGAATACCCAACCAGAGAGTACCTGTTCTGCAGTCAATCCCTGATAGCTCCTGGCTCCATATATCTTCTTGCAGAAATCGAGGGCAAAGGTCTGTACCGGACAGATGCGGTCGTTGTAGAGAATATGAAGCTCGCCAAACTTCTCTGCAGTTTCCTTTGGCAATACAGCATTTTGGAGATTGCCTGTTGCAGATTCTGCATGCAGTGTCTGTATATTGCCCATGCTGAGGATGAGTGCTGTTATCAAGGCTCCCTTCTTGAGCAAAGGACTCTTCAGTTGTTTGCGATAACCGCCCTTAGGGTCGAAGAGCATCCATACGAGGGAGATGAAGAGCAGCGCATAGCCAGTATAGGTGACTGGTATGCCGTATGGATCGGCATTGATAGCGAGCACGCTTCCCTTGCCGTCTTCATCGTAAGATGACTGATAAAGACGGTAAGACCGGTGGGAATATATGTTGTTCATCGAAACTTCGCCTTCGCTCTTATCATCTCCGTCTATTACGGTGAATTTTGAAGAATAGTCAGCCACGGCGTTGGTTCCATCGTGCATCTTCGCTTCAAACTTCTGCAGGCAGAGCGAGAAAGGGAGTTTCTCTTCCTTCATACCCTGCTCTTCATCCTGAGCCATATAAGTATCCGTAGGCTGACCGATGCGCAGATGAATCATGCCCCGTTTAGCCGATATATGTGTGAGCAATGCCCCGGCAAGGATGATGATGAAGGAGAGATGGAGTGCCAACGTAGAAGCGCACTTCACTTTTCTTTTGATGATATAGAAAGCACCGAGGGCAGCAAGTACTGCCCAGATAAGAATGAACCACCATGCCCCATAGTAGTGGGCATGGGCATAATCCGTGCCCTGGCTTTTTTCCACGATGGTGGCGGCAGCCATGCATACGAGCACAAGAATGTAAAGAATGAATATAATCTTTTTAACCATACTTAGTTGGAATCTTGATAGAATTTCCGTTGCAAAAATACGATATTATTCGGAGACGAGCAAGAGATAATCCTTATATTTGTAGATTCTGATAAAAAAAGCTGCCAAATGCTTTTGATAGCCTGGCAGCTTTTCTTATTTTTGTTTCTTCATGTAAAGGCTTAGATAGCATTGATGAATGCCACTACAGCATCACGCTCTTCCTTGGTTGCATTGTAGAAGTTGAGTGCTGATTTGTATGCATCACTGCGCTGGTCATAGCAGTGCCACATGATAGCCTCTACTACATTGCGTGCACGACAGTCGTGCAAACGGTCGCTGCGACCAGTCAGCATGCTTGATAAACCACGACCCCAAAGTGGAGTAGTGCGGCACCATCCTGTACGGATGTCGTTAGCCATGAACAGACGGTGCTGTACCAAGTCGGTGTATGGATAGATGGTCTGGTTTGGATACTTTGGCAACATGGTGTTAGGATCCTGACCTATGCTCTTGGCGTAAGCCTTGATAGCATTATCTACCCAATAGTTGTCTGAACCTGTTTTCCAAGATGGCTTGTGGCACTGAGTGCACCCCCACTGGGTGAAGAGCTTCTTACCTTCCTGAACCTGTGCGTTGTCGAGGTTACGGGCTGCAGGAACAGCCAGACCACGGTGCCATACCATGAAGTCGTAGTAATCCTTGTCGCTCATCTCTTCCTCGCCATTGTAAGGCGCTCCCTTGAGGAGGTACTTTTCAAAGGCATTTTCTACGCCATCTTGAGGTGCCTTGTTGCAGCTCAAGATTTCGTTTACTCTCTTCTTGATACCTTCGTCTGTTCCATCAGCATAGTATGGGTGGAGTACAGAAGACTCGTCAGCACCATGCTTCTTGATATAGCTGATTACTTCTGAATCTTCGCTCTGATACTTTGCCCAAGCTGGAGTGGTATAGAGATAATGACGGTCGGAACGTGTTACGTTGGTGATGTTCCAGATGGCATTGGCACCTGCACCATCCTGCAAGGAAGCACGGGTCATGGCATAGGTAAACTTCTTCACAGCCATTGTGCCATCGGCAAGTTTGTACCAAGCGCCATTTGACGTTTTCGCATTAGGGTCTCCAGCCCAATCATTCTTTGCCTTGTCCCACATGCCTGGGTTCAATTCTACGTATTTCGCCTCATTCTGATAAACCTTCTTCATATCATCCTGGTCGATGGCATCAAGCAAGCCTGTACCATAGATACCGATGGTTGATTCCAGGCGAACCTCATAGTTGTTTGGCTTAGGATTGGTGTTGAATGCAGACTGTGGGATGGTAACCTCAGGATATTGCAGAGCGAAAGCCTCGCCATCCTTAGGGAACTTCATAGCCAAACCGCTAGGCATGGTTGTAACCTCATTCCACTGGATGTTAATCTGCTTCTCGTCGATAGGAGCAGAGAATGGAGTCATTGCCTTGGTCTGTGGCATACCTGTAACCTCAGATATGTAGCTGTTTGCTGCGTAAGGCTTTCCGTCAGCGGTAGTACCTGCTGTAGGGTGATAAATAACAAGTAGGTAGCCGTTACCAAACTGGTCTGCCTGATACTGGTTCTGGAACTTTCCATGACCATAGTTTGGATGGCAGTGAATACAGCTGCTGCGAACCCAAGCTGGGCCAAGACCCTTACGTGGAGCCTCTGTGATGGTGTAAAGGTGCTCGAAGAAATCCTCACCTTTGTTGAAACTGTTTGACAATCCCTGGTTGGTGGTAGCTGGTGTTTCTGCCGAATAACTCATACCTTCGTCAGTTCCAAGTTCGCCACCTGGATACCATTCTGATGCCTCAAAAACATCGTTTGCCTTACCAAACTGAGAGTCACCATTTAACTTGTCATTGTTTACAACACTGTTATCGTCAGAGCAGGATGCCAATGGCAATACGAGCAAGCCGAGCAATAACATTTTGCTAATTCTTTGATAAATCATAATGTTATTCTGTTTTATAATGTTTTATTTTCTCGTTTAGCGCAGAATAGCATCTCACCAAAAAGAGTATGGTGAGATGCTTCCTGTATGTTAGTTTACCACAAGATTACTCTGGGTTTACTTCATCAAATTTCTTACCCCAAATGGTACTTACATACTTAACGAATGGGGAAGGCATACCACCAATCTTGCTGATAGCATTAGCGATAGCTGTCTCTACACGCTGACCTTCTGCTGATGAGTTGTCCTTGAAGAACTGATGGAAGCTATACTGTGCATTAGAGCTTGTACCATTAGTGCCACCATACCACAAGTTCTCGATAGAACGGATGTTGTTCTGGAAGTCGGTGATAGAGTTGTAGCTATATGGAGACTCTACGTAGCTGATATCACCTGTCTGGAATGGGTTGGCAATCTTGGCTGTACCTACCTCGTTAGAGATACCCCAGCAAGAACCTTCCTCCATAGAGAGAAGCTGCTGAACGGCTGCCTTCAAAGAAGCGAACTTACTAACAGAAGTGTTACCTGCATTCTTCATGTTGGCAGCGTATGACTGACCCTTGTCTGTCAAGTACTTAAGACCAGCATCCTTAACTGCTGCGAGGCGAGATTCGTTAGGATTCTCAGACCATGCTACCTCCAGCTCATATACGTGGTTTACCAAGTCCTCGATAACTGCCTCGGCATACTTCAATTCCTCAGAACCCTTTACGTCTGTGAAGCCTTTGTAGGTATCGTTTCCCTTGAACTCTGCAACCTTACGTGGCTGTCCATCACGGAAGAGGATAAACTCAAGTGCATGGAAACCAAGGATAGAAGCATCCTCAAGCGCAGCATCACTAAACTTACCTGTAGCAAAGTAGCTGTGGAGGAGTGTACGGTTCAATGGCCATGAGTCGATGTGTGGGTCAATATCAAAGTCTGATGCTGCACCACCGAGGAAAGCCTCGCTCTTCTCCCACAATGCACGTGCTTCCTTGAAAGCTGTGCAGGCATTGTTGATGTTCTCCTGAGTCAGGTTGTTGGTATCTACACTCTTAGGAAGAGCTGTGTGCAACTTCTCTACAGCGTCAGCCAGTGACTTGTATGTTGGCTGGATGGTATTGTCTACAGCGTTAGCACATACATTCTTCAGGTATGTTTCCTGATCTGCGCTCAAATTTGCGTTGTCTACTTTGCTGTAGGCTGCACGGAGAGCATTGCAAAGTTCTTCGCAGGCATCCATGGCATCCTGACCATACTCCTTGTTTGTAAAGTCATTGTTCTCTACAGGATCATCATCACTGCTGCATGAAGTGAAACCTAATGGCAACATGAAAGCTGCCATGAGCATTACTGCACTTTTAAAAACCTTTTTCATTTTAAATAAATATTTTGTTATTGATATGTTTGTTTCAATCACTTTATATTAAGTTCTTCTGTGAGAATCTTTAGAGAAACCATCCTTCATAAGCCACACCGATGTTGATGGCAGGCTCATTGTTGTACTGGCTCTTCAGGAAGCGATGTGAATATTCTGCCTTCACTACAATCTGTTTTACAGGATAGTAATTGATACCAACTGCCATACGCTGTACGTTGGTGTAATCGTATGAAGTATTCTTGGTCTTGGAAGCGTATGGATTATAGTGCTCATAACGGCCAAAGAGATACATCTTCTGGTTGGACTGACGGAGTTTCTCAATTTGTGAGAAAACATTGTAGCCAGCCTCGATTCCGTATGCAAAGGCATTCTTGCTGACGAATGCTGAGTGATGGAATGGAGAGAGACCATTTAGACGATTAGTAAAGTACTTCAACTGTTTTGCATCACTCAGGTAACCATAGTCTGCCTGACCGCGTACAATCCAGTTATAATTATTGTATGTGAAGTCGATGGCTCCGATAGCTACCACACCTTTGTACTTAGATTCTGCTCCATCCTTGTTGTTTGGATAAGAGTTGCCGATGGCATGACCATAGTATCCGCTCAGACCGATGCGTAAGCCCTTGATACAATAGTTGTCAATACGGAGTGCTGTACCATATTTGGTTGCAATCTCTTCCTCTGTAGGAGTACCAGGACCCTTGTTGATCCAACCTGTATTAGTAAAGTTATCCGAGTTCAATCCTGCCAGAAATTGCAATTCATATCTCCAGCCCTTTGTCTTACCCCAGAAACTGATACCTGTCTGATGCCAAGTGCTTGGGAGAACCGTATTCTCGCCTTCAGGACGATAAACAGTGAAGAAATTCAATGGCTCATGGTATGCGTTGTTCAAGCCTACAGGCACTACAATGTGACCAGCCTTGATGTTTGCCCAACGGCCGAATGACTTCTGAATCCAGAACTGTTCGAGTTCGACTTCACCGCCTTTCTCAACTTCCTGTTCCCATTCGCCTCCTTCTTCATCTTCTTTTTCATAGGCCATTCCTACGCCGCCATGCTCAAACTCAATCTCGGTACCCATAGTCCAACCCTTTCCGAAGTCATAACCCAGGTAAATTACTGCATGAGGAATATCGAAACGACCATGGCTAGGGTCATTCTTGTGCTCGTCAGCCAAACTGTAACGGCTTACGTGGTCGCTATAGAAGTTGCGGCTCATGGCAACCTCACCATAACCACCTACGCTGAGGCGCTTGCCATTCACGTGCTGCATCACACTATCGGCAGCCACAGTCTGTGCACTTGCCGATGCTAAACCTGCAACCAGGGCAGCGGACATCAATCCAATTCTTAAACTGTTCATCTTTATTATTTTGAAATGTTATCTGTTTATTATCCTTGTTAATAAAAAAGAGCGCAGATATCTGCTTGCTTTCTCGACACTTTAGAGGCCTAGTATCTCCTTAAAGCCCTGTAGACTTAATAAGGAATTACGCAGCTCTGCCGCTCGGGAGTGGCAATCATCACCGCGCTCTTTCTCGATTTCGGGTGCAAAGGTACGGAGTTTTAAAAAATCTTGCAATACCTAAAAATCGGTAAACTGCCGCATCCTCATTTCTAGGTATTGCGAGTTTCGAAACTTTTTTGTATATTTGCAACCGAAATAGAAACATTATGAATGTTCTTGTTACAAGGATGTTTTCATTTAAGGATAAAGAAAGATGAAAAATCAGAAGATGTATGAAGCTGACGACAAGATGATCAGCATCATTAGAGACAATTATAACATCTTGCAGAGCCTCGGTAGCTTCGGCATCAACCTGGGCTTTGGAGATAAGACTGTGCGCGAAGTTTGCGAAGAACAGCAGGTGGATACCTATACTTTTTTGGCTGTAGTCAACTATACCATTAATGGTTACAAGGAATACGACAATGCCGACCGCCTGTCGTTGCCAACCTTGTTGCATTATCTCAAGGCATCCCATGTCTATTATATTGATTTCCAGTTGCCTTTCATCCGTAAGGAACTCGTTGAGGCTTTGGATGAAACGGATAATCTGGCCCGCCTTATTCTCAAACTTTATGATGATTATGCCCATAGCATTACCAATCACATGCGGTATGAGGAAAAGATGGTATTCCCTTATGTTCAGGCACTTATAGATGGTAATGCCAATGCAAACTTTGATATAGAAACCTTCTCGAAGCATCATGCCCAGGTAGATATGAAACTGAAGGAACTCAAGAGCATCATCATCAAGTATTTGCCTTCAGATGGTTTGCATAACAATCAGTTGAGTGCTACTCTTTATGATATATATAATAATGAGGAATGGCTGAGGCATCATTCTGAGGTTGAGGAAGAAATTTTTATTCCTGCAGTAAGAAACGCTGAGCGTAAACTGAAGCAGAATGATGTGAGTGCCAAGATTTCGAGCATGATTAATCAGACTCCGATGAGCGACGAACAGTTGAGCGACCGTGAGAAAGATGTGATTGTTGCTTTGGTTCAGGGAATGACCAACAAGGAGATTGCTGACCACCTGTTTATCTCTATCAATACGGTCATTACGCATCGCAGAAACATCGCCCGAAAGCTTCAGATTCACTCTCCTGCAGGTCTTACAATTTATGCCATCGTGAACAATTTGGTTGATATTTCTTCTGTAAAGCTGTAGTTTATCTGTGGAATATCAGTTTAAATAATGTTATTTTTTCTAAAATGATAGCGCCTTCCTCTCACATGAGGGGAAGGCGCTATCATTATATTTAGGTATGTGATGATTCTGCATCACTATTTATGGTGAAGGCTAGATCATATTGATGTCAACAAAACCATGCATCACAGCATAAATGGTGAGTGAAGACACACTTTTTAATCCCAGTTTTTCCTGTATTTTCTTGCGGTGGGTAATCACAGTAGTCAGTCCGATACAGAGTTGGTCGGCTATCTCTTTGTTGATTTTCCCTTGTGCTACCAGAGATAATACCTCTATTTCTCTATCCGACAGAACTTTTTCCTGAGTGACAGGGGGCATGGCAGGGATATGCTCGCCATGAGGATGACCGGAATGCTGCAGGTTGAGAAGCTCTTTTATCAGGTATCCTTCTGGTACATTGACGCAGAGACAATGAAATTCTGCAAGTTGCGAATTGGGATCGTTGCTGGGTGTTAGAACGATCACGTGGCGGTTCCTGTTGCCCTGTGTGAAGAAGTAACGGTGTTCCAGTACAATGTGCATAGATACAAAGCTATGAACAAAGTGGTCTGGATTGTTTGCCTCGTACTGACGGAACGAACCGAAGGTCGAGATTTTCATCATGGGCATCACCGACTCAAGCAGTTGTCTGAGTCCCATTGCGGCGAGTGTATTGCTCTCTACTATTGCCATTTCCGGCATCTGTTTGCCAGCCATGGCTTTCATCATTTCTTCATTCATCTCTGTTTATTTTACTTCTGCTAGTGATAGTTGGGTTATACTTATATCTTGTTTTTACAAGAATGGAGTGAGTACCTTTGCGGCAAACCATCCTTTGAATCTTTGCCAGCCCGTACGCCACTCTCTCCAGTTCTTCTCATTGAGTAAGAAACTGTCTTTCTTTTCCCCATCAAAGAGCCGTACCAGTTGTTGGGTAGTACAAGAATCCACAATCACTGCATTCTCTTCATAGTCCCAGCGCAGGCTTCGGGCATTGAGATTGGCACTGCCCACGGTACAGAACTTGCCGTCTACCATGATAATCTTGGTATGATGGAAGCCCGGCGTATACATCCAAACATTGCATCCTGCCTTCATCAGTTTGTGGGCATTATAGAAACCACAGTCAGGAGTCAGAGGAATGTCGCTCTTGGTAGAGAGCATGATTTCTACTTTTACTCCTCTTTTCACAGCATTCTTCAATGCTTTTTTGAGCTTATGACTCAAGGTGAAGTAGGGGCTGATGATTTTGATACTGTCCTGTGCATCATTGATGGCATTCACATAGAAATATCGGATGATATCCTTTGTTACATGAGGCTCGCGGTTGATGATGCCTACCATCTTTTTGTAGGCAGTTGCTGTTGTATCTGGCTTGAGATTCTCTACCAGATAATCCTTCTTCTTGTATCTCCAGAACTCTGTGCCGTGCACATTCTGTCCGCTCACCTTGTTCCACATCTTGAGGAATATCTTCTGCAGGGTATTCACCTCACTGCCATCGATGCGACAGTGCATATCGTGCCATTCGCCTACTACCTTAGTACCTTTTATATAATAGTCAGCTACGTTCATACCGCCTGTGTATGCAATCTGTCCGTCAATGACTACGATTTTGCGGTGATCACGGTTGAATACAGCATTGATCCATGGAAATTTCATGGGCTTGTATTCATAGATTTCTATGCCTTTTGCCCGTATTTCTTTAAGATGTTTCTTTCGCAGAGGCTTGTTGTTGCTGGCATTTCCGAATCCGTCATATAGGGCTCTCACCTTTACACCCTCCTTAACCTTCTGTGCAAGAATATCAAAGAGGAGCGAAGCGATGCTGTCGTTGCGAAAGTTGAAGTATTCCAGATGTACACTATGTTTAGCCTGTCGGATTGCCTGGAACATATCATCAAACTTTTCCTGACCGTTCATCAGAAGGGTCACGGAATTATCGTGAGAAAAACTCACACCTTTCCCACGAAGCTGATTAACGATCAATGAATCGCTAGTCTGTGCGCTGCACAGCGAACTGGCAAGCATCAGTGTTATCGTCGTTATTATCTCTCTGAGTCTCATGTCAACTCCTAATAATCTATTTGCTATAAATTATTAATTATAAATTATTAATTAAAATCACACCATACATGCATAGTGGTCTACGATACCTTTCAGATGATTATCCTTGTCTACAACCAGTACCGTATGCACCTTATACTTGTGCATGATGCGCTGAATCTCCGAAATCTTCGTCTTCGGAGTCACCATTTTCGGAGTGGTGGTCATGATGTCGCTTACAGTCTTGTTAAAGAATTCTGCCTGCCATTTCTCCATGGCGCGTCGGATATCACCATCGGTAATAAGTCCGATAACGTGGTTGTCTTCATCCAATGAGATACCCAATCCCAGTTTGCCCTTGCTTACGTGGATGATAGCCTCGCCCAGGTGCATTTCCTTAGGAATGATAGGCATATCATCGCTGCGCATCACATCTTCTGCTGTGGTCAGCAGTCGTTTGCCTAATTCTCCACCAGGATGGAACTGTGCAAAGTCACGAGGCTTGAAGTGGCGTACCTGCATCAGGGCGATAGCCAGTGCATCACCCATAGCCAATGCTGCAGTAGTACTGCTGGTAGGGGCGAGGTTCAGCGGACAAGCCTCCTTCTTTACCTTTACGGTGATATGATGGTTGGAGTATTTTGCCAGCAGGGAATCAGGATTTCCGGTGATGGAAATGATAGGAATATTCATGTGGAGTACCATCGGGATGAAACGAAGCAGTTCATCGGTCTGACCGCTGTTACTCAGTGCCAGAACCACATCCTTGTCGGTCATCACACCTAAGTCGCCATGATAGACGTCCAGCGGGTTGATGTAGAAAGCAGGTGTGCCTGTAGAGGCTAGGGTGGCAGCAATCTTGGCACCAACATGTCCACTCTTTCCCACACCTGTAACGATAATCTTGCCTTGGCAATGATACATCATGTCTACAGCTTTCTCAAAGTTGTCGTCCAGATAAGGTATCTGGTCGAGGATGGCCTGCGCCTCGTCTCTAAGAGCCTGTTCGCCATAGCCGCGAACCACCTTATCATCTATATTATTATTTTTATCGGTCATTTCTAAATCATTTGAATTGGCTTTCCCTTCGGACGCCGAACGTTGTTTCTTCGTTCTTCACTTACAGGAGTTCTTCTATAAGTGATTCCAACTTGTTTAATTCCAGCATATTGGCTGCATCGCTCTTGCCCTGGTCTGGGTCTGGATGTACTTCAAAGAAGTAGCCGGTAGCTCCGAAAGCTTTAGCCGCCTTTGCCATTGCTGGAACGAACTTACGGTCGCCTACCGTCTTGCCGTCACCTGCACTCGGGCGCTGAACGCTATGGGTACAATCCATGATGACATTTGGCACAATCTCCTTCATGTCAGGGATGTTTCTGAAATCTACCACGAGATTGTTATAGCCGAAACAGTTGCCGCGTTCTGTGAGCCAAACTTCCTTGGCACCGCTCTCCAATGCTTTTTCTACAGGATATTTCATATCTCTACCGCTCAGGAACTGTGCCTTCTTGATGTTGACGGTTTTACCAGTCTTGGCTGCAGAAACCAGAAGGTCGGTCTGACGGCAGAGGAAGGCTGGAATCTGGAGTATATCACATACTTCACCTGCTGCTGAAGCCTGATAACTCTCATGAATATCAGTTGTAACCTGAAGGTTGTACTTCTCCCTGATATCACCCAGCATCTGGAGACCTTTCTCCAGTCCTGGACCACGGAAAGAGTGGATACTTGTACGGTTGGCTTTATCGAATGAAGCCTTGAATATGATTTTGGTTCCTAACTTTTCGTTGATGCGGACGAGTTCCTGAGCTACTGTTTCCAATAGTTCCATCGACTCAATGACGCAAGGACCTGCTATGAATGTTGCCATATTTTTTTTTAGTTTATAGTTTATAGTTTATAGTTTATAGGGCGTAAACCTGCTATCAACTATAAACTGTTAATTATTAATTGTTAACTTGTTTAATTGTAATTTCACGCTGTGGGAACGGAATCTCGATGTTGTGATCGTTGAGCGTATCGTAGATGCACTCCATAATGGTGGCATCGTCGATGGCTTGGGTAAGCACGTTCACCCATACGACAATCCTAAGGGTGATGCAGCTGTCATCGAAACTCTTCAATAACACCTTCACGCCTTTTTCCTGATAGATACAGTCCAGTTTCATGAGGGCATCAATCAGAATCTGTTTCACTTCCTTCACATTGCTGCCATAAGCGATACCTACCTCCAGAATATCCAGCTCATAACCATGATTCTTGGTCATGTTCTTGTAGTTCTTCGAGAAGAGCTGCGAGTTCTGGAAGGCTATGACCGAACCGTCGGTAGCCTCCAGCATCGTAGAGGTATAACTGATACTGCTTACCTTACCACGGGTGCCGTCACAGATGATATAATCACCCACCTTCACACGGCCCATCATCAGAGAGATGCCGTAGTAGATGTTTTCGAGAATATCCTTTGATGCAAAACCCAGACCGGTTGATAAGCCGGCAAAGATAGCTAGCAGCCATGATTTTCCTACCTGGAACACATTCAGGGCTATCATCAGCCAGATACCCCAGATAATCACCTGCATCACGTTCTTGAACATCACAATCTTTGATGCAGCAGAAGTCGGGTCTGCCTTCTCGAAGTGATGACGCATGAAATCTACAGAGGTAATGTTGATGTAGTTGAACAGGAAGTACAGACAAGCTACCTCTGAAATACTGAAAAGCGATGCTGTGAAGTTGCTGGTCTTGATGTAATCCTTGTTGAATATCTCCCAAGTAGTATCGCTCATGTTGAATACATCTGCTGCCCAGTAGATAGAGATGATGAACGAGAGTACGCCTGAAATAGGGAGTAATACCTTGTAGATGAAGCGATACAGCCATTTGTCGGTAATCGCCTTGTCTGCCAGTTTTTTACGCTTGGCATATACGCTGAGCCATCCCTCGCAGCATGTGATGGTAAGCACGCAGGTAAGCTGCATGGTCCACCAGATGATAAGCTGGACGGCAAGCAGTGTGAAACCTGTCCAGGCAAAAATTGTACTTACTCCGAATACGGCAAGCGATATGAATGCGTATGTCTTATCGGTGCGCAATACCTGGTTGTGCTTTCGGCCTATCACATTCCACTGCCAGAGAGCGCAGAGCAGAAGGACCGGAGGAAAGATAAGGTTTACCAAATCGTTTGGTATCAGGATGATACGGAACACGATAACGATGAAACCTACCAGCATCAATGGCGAATAGATACGGAAGGTATTCTTGATCTTATCGTTGTCTACACGTAGCAGGATGGATACCAGGATAACGCCAACCAGCCAGGAATATTCTACCAGCAACTGGCTCGCCATAATCACGAAGTTCTGGGTAACCGCCATTCTTACGATTCCCAGAATGACTGCGAAGGTTACTACCGTCATCGCCATGATAAGACATGGACGCTTAGCCATAAAGCTTTCCTTTCTGTTCTCGAACATACCATGCTTCATGAGTTGGGTAATCACGATGCGGATGGTAAAGAGATTGAGGAAGATGGAGATGAGACCCCAGAAGATGATGATGCTGAAGAGGATGAAGATGATACGAACATCCCATTGCGACATCATGCCCGGTACGGGCTTGTATTTCTCTGCTACAGAAGTCTTCGCCTCCTTATAATTCATGCTGAAGTTACGGAGTATGCGCAGGTAGTTGTCGCCTCCATTATTGAAGATGCTGTTCTGGATATCTGCATATCTGCTGTTGGCATAGTCGTTGAGTGCCTGCAGTTTACGGTCGGTTCTGTCGTATGCCTGCACATAGGCTTGCAGCTGTTTCTGTTTCTCTACCAGCTGGCGGCGGATATTGACAGCCAGAGTCAGGTCAACGTTTCGGTTCACCTGTGCTTCTTCGCTGAGAAACATGGTGTTCATGCCGTAGAGATAATTGATGAGCGAATCGAAACGCGCCACCTCAACATTGTTCTTCTTGATCATCTGACGGAAAGGAACAGCCTTCGACTTAAACTTCTTAAACTGTTCCGTAGCCTCATGACAGGCATACGTCATATCGAAAATATACCCATTGCGCTGCGAATAGAGCATGATGGAATTCTGGTCAGCCTGTTTTACAATACTGATGAGTTCCTGAATCACAGCCAACTGTTGCGCCTTGGCAGCTTGGTTCTGTTTCTCCAAGTCTATGTGATAGTTGGTCAATTCAGTACGCAGCATATAGAGCGTTGTGTCCAGGTTGGCCTCCTTGAGCACAGCGTTGCTTGGCAGCACGAAAGCTACCATCAACAGAATTATGATGTATAGTCTCTTCTTCATATTTAGTAAATTTGACTGCAAAGTTATTAATAATTCGTGAAAAAGCAAAGAGAAATTCCCCTTTTTTGATATATTAGCACCTTTACGTTCGATTTTTAGGTTTATCTTTTGCATTTTTCATATAAATTGATTACATTTGCAACGTCAAAGGATACGTTAATTAATCAGATAAGAATATGAAGATACTCATAGCAGATAGTGGCAGCACCAAGACCGATTGGGCTCTGGTTGATGAACAGGGTAGCGTGATGGTTACTTGTAAGACGCAGGGCATCAGTCCGATTCACCAGAGTGATGCCGAGATATTGGATGTATTGTGTAAGGAACTTGTTCTGTCAGAGCAGCCTCAGGAGGTTTTCTTTTATGGCAGTGGAGTAACCGAGGCGATGAAGTCTCGCATGAAATCACTCTTGCAGCAGTCTTTCCCCGAAGCCCGGGTTGAGGCTGAAGGCGATATGCTGGGAGCAGCCCGTGCCCTCTTTGGCAAGAAACCGGGTATCGCCTGTATTTTGGGTACCGGTGCCAACAGTTGTCTTTACGATGGAGAGAAGATTGTGATGAACACGCCTCCGTTGGGATATATCCTGGGCGATGAGGGTAGTGGGGCAGTAATCGGCAAACTTTTCCTCAATGGTATCTTCAAGGGCACATTGCCTTTATCGCTAAAGAATAAATATCTTGCCTGGTCGGGATTGGATTATCCTACTATTATTAATAAGGTATACAGGCAGCCGCTTGCCAATCGTTTCCTGGCTTCCATCTGTCCTTTTATCTCTGAGCAGATAGCAGAAGGTGAAAAACATGAGAACGGGACCGACGAACTGAATGAGGCCATGTCTCTTTACCGTTTGGTTTTGGAAAGCTTCAACCAGTTTTATGCAAAGAATCTCACACCTTATATTAAATATGTAAAGGCGAGTGCTGAGGATATCTCACAGTTGGAGCCAGGCATGAAGGCATGGCATTCATCTTTGGAAGAAGAAATCCCGATGCTTGGTTTTGTTGGAAGCATAGCTCATTACTTTGAATCACCTTTGAGAAATGTGATGGAGGATGAGTTTCATCTCAAGATTTCCCAGATTTTGAAAGCTCCGATGCCGGGGTTGATAAAATATCATATTAATTAAACTATTTTTGCACTAAAATGTATTGTATGCTACATTTTAGTGCTTTTTCGTTAAAAAATGTAGGTTGCGTAACATTTTATACGTATTGGATTAACGAAAACATACACCTATATGTCTGTTTTTTATCTATCTTTGCCAACGAAAAGTAAATGTAAACAATGATAAATCGAGGCAATCCTCATAACCGAGGCTTACACCTTATTTATATAAAGGCAATATTCGACCTATGTTACATAGGACCTATATTAAACCTAGAAGCAACAATTATTAATTTAAACCTAAAGTAATTATGAGAAAAACATCTCAGAAATTCTCGCAGAGCCACATGCTCTGCAAAGTTGCTCTGGTAGCCATCATGTTGGCGTTCCAGGCAATGTTAGGAATCGGAGCGGGTGTCCTCAATGCTCAGACGGTTAAGGGTACTGTCATCTCTGGCAGTGACAATGAACCATTGATTGGTGCAAGTGTCATGGTGCAGGGTACAAAGACGGGTGCCGTAACTGACCTGGATGGTAACTTTACCATTGAAGCAAAGAATGGACAAACACTCGAAGTTTCGTATCTGGGCTTTATCACCCAAAAGATTAAAGTCACAGGTTCGACAATCAACGTAACCTTAAACGAAGACAAGCAGTCACTTGATGAAGTTGTCGTAGTAGGTTACGGTGTTCAGAAGAAAAAGCTGGTGACAGGTGCTAACATCAACGTGAAGGGTGATGACATCGCCAAACTGAACACATCCAATCCTCTTCAGGCTCTTCAGGGACAGACACCTGGTATGAGCATCATCTCAACTTCCGGTCAACCGGGTTCTGGTTTGAAGGTAAACATCCGTGGTATGGGTACCGTGAGTGGTTCAGATCCGCTTTACATCATTGATGGTGTACGTGGTGATATCGCCTCTCTGAATCCTGCCGACATCGAGAGCATCGATGTGTTGAAGGATGCTGCATCTGCTGCCATCTATGGTTCACAGTCAGCCAATGGTGTGGTTCTGATTACTACCAAGGGTGGTAAGGAAGGCCGTGCCGTGGTTAGCTTCGATGGCTATGTGGGTTGGCAGAACAAAACACGCAGCATTGATATGCTGAATGCCAAGGAGTATATGGCTATCCTGGATGAAGCAGCCATCAATTCGGGCAAGAGTGCATACGACTGGAGCAAGTACAAGAGTATCTATGATGCCAATGGTGATTTGATAGATACTGACTGGGTGGACCAGATGTTCGTGAAGAATGCCAAGACATCTTCTTATAATATTGGTGTTAATGGTGGTAGCAAGACTGCTAATTATGCTATGACTCTTGGTTATATGAACCAGGAGGGTATTGTTGGTGGCAAGGATGTCAGCAATTATGAGCGTTATAACTTCCGTGTCAATTCCGACTGGAAGGTGAAAGAATGGTTGAAGGTGGGTGAGCAGATCAGTTTCATCTATACCCAGAATACGGGTATCGGTGTGGGAAATGCTTACAACAACTCTCTGCGAAGTGCTTTCAATACATCTCCATTAGCTCCTGTTTATAGTGACAACAATAAATATGGCTCACCATACAATGACACAAGTAACAGCGACTGGTATAATGCCGATGGTAACCCTTATGGTTTGATGATGACCAACAACAACAATCAGACCAATGCGGCTCGTTTCACTGCTAATGTTTATGCGGAGATTGAGCCTATCAAGAACTTGAAGTATCGCACCGTAGTAGGTTACGAATATTATGCTAACGATTACCGTTCGTTTACTCCTCTCTATCAGTTCTCTATCTATAGTTATAACACAGCCAACCGTACTAGTGTGAACCAGAGTATGGGACATAACTGGCAGTTGACCTGGACCAATACCCTGTCTTACGACTTCAAGTTGAAGGAGCATAGCTTCACAGCTTTGGCTGGTATGGAGTCTTGGCGTTTTGATGGCGTTGGAGTAGGTGCATCTAATGCCACCTTGAAGAGTGGCTTTGCCGATTGGAACCATGCTTATGTAAGCAATGGTACTGCTGCTACCGCAACAGATGGTCTGGGTGCCAGCGGTGCTCCTTCTCTCTCTCAGCGCATGGTGAGCTACTTCGGTCGTGTAAGCTGGAACTGGAAGGAAACCTATATGGCTACAGCTACCCTGCGTGCTGATGCTTCTTCTAAGTTTGCCAGCGGCAACCGCTGGGGTTACTTCCCATCGGTTTCTGCCGGTTGGATTGTAACCAATGAAAAATGGGTGCAACCTCTGCTCACCGTGCTTGATTACGCTAAGGTGCGTGCAAGCTGGGGACAGGTAGGTAACCAGAACATTGGTGACCTGATGTTTATTTCTCCTATCTCAACATCGGGTGCTTACTATAACTTCGGTAATGCCTTGGGTGCTGCCGGACAGTCTAATTTCTATGGTGCTTACGAAAGCCGTCTGTCTAACGAGAAGGTGAAGTGGGAAACTTCAGAGCAGTTGGACTTCGGTTTGGATCTGCGCCTCCTGGGTAAGTTGAATGTAAACATCGACTGGTATAAGAAGACAACCAAAGACTGGTTGCTGGTTAAGCCTATTCCAGGCACAGCCGGTACAGGAGCACCTTATTTCAATGGAGGTGACGTAGAGAATACCGGTATTGAAATCGGTTTGGGTTGGAACGACAACATCGGTAGAGATTTCAACTACTATGTGAATGTCAACGGAGCTTATAATAAGAATAAGGTGGGAAGCATCCCAACATCTGATGGTATCATCCACGGTACCGATGGTAACGGTCAGCTCTATGATAACTCTACTGAGTTCTACCGCTGCAGCAATGGCGAACCAATCGGTTACTTCTGGGGTTACAAGACTGCTGGTATCTTCCAGAACCAGAAAGAAATCGACGAGTGGGTAGCAGCCGGCAATGGTGTACTCCAGGGTTCTTCTGTAAAACCTGGCGATGTGAAGTATTACGATATCAACCACGATGGTGCCATCAATGATGCTGACAAGGTAAACCTGGGCAATGGTATGCCAGACTTTACCTACGGTTTCTCACTTGGCTTCGACTACAAGGGACTCGACTTCTCTGTAACCGCCAACGGTTCAGTAGGCAACGACATCGTTCAGAGCTATCGCAATGTAGGTGCCAAGACAGCCAACTACACATCAGCCATCCTGCAGCGCTGGACAGGTGAGGGAACCTCCAACAAGTATCCACGTGTAACAGAGACCAATGTGAACTATCAGTTCTCCGACCTCTTTATCCAGGATGGTGACTTCCTGAGAATCAGCAACATCACCTTAGGTTATGATTTTGCCAAGCTTCTGCATCAGAAGTTCGTGTCTCAGGCCCGTTTGTACTTCCAGGTTCAGAATGCGTTTACCTTTACCAAGTATGACGGCATGGATCCAGAAATCGGTTATGGTGTCAACAGTTGGGCATCAGGCGTAGATTTGGGTTACTATCCACGTCCACGTACCTTCATGGTAGGTTTGAATCTTAAGTTCTAATTTTAACGAGACGTAATTATGAAAACAAATAAATTAATGATAGCCGCTGTTGGTATTTTGGCTATAGGAGGTCTGGCATCTTGCAGTGACAGCTGGATGGATGTGTCTTCCAAGACCGAGTCCAACTCTGGCAATTTCTATAAGAGCCAGGAGGATGGTCTTCGCTCGCTTTATGCTTGCTACGACGGATGGCAGCGTACTGTTTCTGATGGTCCTACTTTTACTGTCTATCAGTTGACGGAGACCATGAGTGATGAGTGCTTCGGTGGTACTGGTAATAATGATGGACGTAACACTCAGATTCTTGATAGGTTTGACATGAGCCAGGCACCATCTTATACCGATATGCATGAAACCCTGTGGACGAGCTATTATGCAGCCATCTTCCGTTGCAATGAGTTTATTGATAAGGCTGAGGGTATCGCTTGGGATGACGAGAATGCGAAGAATACCTATTTGGGTGAGACCCATGCACTTCGTGCTTTGTGTTATTTCGATATGCTTCGTCTTTGGGAGAACATCCCGTTGCTGGAGCATGCCACCAGCGATGTGGTTCCTCAGGCAGAACCTGATTCAGTATATAGTCTGGTGTTCAGAGATTTGAAATATGCCATCGAGCATATTCCGGCAAATGCCTATCCTAAGAAGGATGCAGCTACCAACGATGGACATATCACCAAGTATGGTGCCGAGGCTATCTTGGCTCGTGCATACCTCTTCTATAGTGGCTATTATGGCAAGGAGCCTGATCAGCTGGGCTTGACCAAGGCGGATGCACTGGCAGCCTGCGAGGATATCATCACCAGTGGCGAGTTCAGTCTGGTTCCACGATTTAAAGACCTGTGGCCAGCTTCTTCTGATGACAAGAGTGGTGACCACGTAGGACTTTGGGCACATAAGAACTCATCTTGGGCAGGTGCCGGAAATCCGGAGACCGTACTTTCCATGAAGTTCAACTATACAGCCGACTATAACGGCAACAACGATGGTAACCGTTTCCAGGTGATGATAGGTATGCGTACCGGTAGTCTGGTCTATGAAGGCTATGGTCAGGGTTGGGGTGCATGTACCGTTACACCATCCATCGCTTCAGCCTATGCTACAGGCGATACCCGCCGTTCAGCCTCTATCATCGATGCTTCGCAGTTGAAGGATTACGAGAGTACCTATCTGGCAGACCAGCGTGAATATACCGGTTATTTCGTGAAGAAATATACCACCTTGTCAAAGCACGAAGTGGCAGGCGACGGCAAGTTGCAGCATTATACAGAAACTGTAGGTGCAGGTGATTTCCAGATCAGTCAGTTCCAGGATTGGGTACTCGTACGTTATGCGGATGTCTTGCTGATGGCAGCAGAGTTGGGCAGTCCTAATGCCCAGTCTTACTTCGACCAGGTGCGCAAGCGTGCTTATACCGAGGATGATGGTACCACATTGAGCGGCAACTATTCTCAGCAGACAGCCACCAAGGAGAATATCCTGAAAGAGCGCAAGCTGGAGTTTGCCTTCGAAGGTATCCGCTATTGGGATCAGCTCCGCCAGGGCGTGGAGCAGGCAGCCAAGGAGATTGCCGGTTCTTGGGAAGTGAAGGATGGCGGCGAGAAGACCACCGTATCCATCAGTGCCGAGAATATCATCAAGAAACGTGGCTTGATTCAGATTCCTATCACCGAGATCGGACTTTCTCATGGTCTCCTGAAACAGAATCCAGGTTGGTAATTCTAACTTTTTAAAGTATTGGTTTTATGAAGATTATAAATAAAATATATTCGCTATTGGCAGCTGTCATGATTCTCGTCATGGCGAGCTGCTCTCCAGACGAGTTTGGTCTGGGCGATAAGAACTTGTCTTCTGAGGATTTGGCTGAGAACATCGCCTTCACGATTACTCACGACGAAAGCAATCCTAATATCGTCAAGTTCAAGAGTCTGTTGCCATCGAGCTATTCTGTGGTCTTTGATACACCTCAGGGCCGTTTCCAGCAGGATGAGGTGAGCTTGAAGATTCCTTTCAATGGTACTTATCAGGCACGTATCGGTGTTGAAACCCGAGGCGGTTTCCTCTGGGGACCTTACGCTGAGTTTAAGGTGGATGATTTCTGTGCCGAATTCGTTACAGATCCTTTGTGGACCTATCTGAGTGGCGGCGTAGGCAAATCCAAAAGATGGAAGTTGGATATCGATGCTAATGTCATCACCAAGCATTCTGACCTCTGGGAAGGTCCGCTCTCATTCTGGGGTATGGATGATGACTGGAGTACCTGCATGATGGGACAGACCGCTGCAGCCGGCGACCATTGGGTCTGGACTCCTGGTATCGCAGACAACTCCTGGGTGATGTCGGCTATGGACTATGGTTATATGGAGTTCGACCTGATTGACGGTGCTCATGTTACCGTATATAATGCTGAGACTGGCGAGACCTTCAAGGGTACTTATATGTTGGATACTGATAATCATACCATCACTTTCTCCGATGCGGAGTTGCTCCATAATTCGGGACATGACAATCTCGCTACCAACTGGAGTAGCGGACTGAAGCTGATGGGACTTGCAAACGACCGTTTGCAGATTGCAACTGTTCGTGATAACTCTGATGAAGGCAAGTGCTTGCTTTGCTATAACTTCGTTTCAGAGGAATACTGGGACAATTGGACTCCTTCCGGGGTAGAGAACACCCAGGTGAAACCAACACTGATGACCGACTGGCGCGACTGGGTAGAGCAGAAGACCAATAAGGAAATCACCTACAAGTTGGCTAATCCAGATAATGACGAGGGTCAGCAGTTTGACTATTGCAACCTCGACGGTAGTGCCAAGGGCATCAAACTCACAGCAGCAAGTGGCATTGAAGATGCAACCCTCGTGATGAACAGTGAGGCAAAGAGTTATATCTATACCGCTCCTGATGGTTCTCAGGTTTCCGGTAAATATACCTTGACCGATGATGGTGTGTTCACCTTCGACAAAGGCTTCGGTAATACCCAGCTTTGTGCTACGGGCAATTACAACATGCATGCCAATGCGGACAACACCCTGCGCATCCTGAAAGTCAGCAAGGATGATTATACTGGACATCTGAAGGATTTGTGGCTCGGTAGCCACTGTCTTGATGACCAGGGCAATCTCTATCAGTATCAGGCATACCACTGGGTAGCCCAGAGCGCAAGTTCTGCATCAGGTCCTAAGTATAAGGCAAACCTCTTCTTCAACAATTCCGGTTGGGGCTGGACCCACGATGGCGGTACCTCCAACTATAGGAGTTCTAATGTATTCATTACAGGTGATGGTGACTATTCATTGAAGTTTGAGGGTGCAGAGAGCAATCCATATCTTCTCTACATCGACGTCAACAAGATTCTGAAGGACAATCCAAACTGCGATATCACCATCAAGAGCATCAAGGTAGATGGCAAGAGTGTTGATTTTGATGATACTCTCATCCCAAGAGGATATACAGATGACGACCCAAGTACCAACTCCTTCCGTCGTTATGTATTGAACCCATGGGGACCTGCCGCATGCTTCAAGTTTGATTCCGGCAAAAACGAGTTTACCGACTTCAAGTGTTCTTCAAGCATCGAAGTAGTTATCACCGTGAAGATGGATACAGGTGCTCCTGTAGTGACGCCTTCTGAGGGTAAATAAGATTAGAAACTTTAATGTGGATTAGATTATGAAAATGAAATATTTAGCAGGTGTGATGCTGCTGATGGCCGGTCTTTGCTCGCTCTCTTCCTGTAGCGATGATGACTACTCTGCAGCCACAGGAAATGTAATTAGCACCATTGAGACGGGTGATGCTTCTGTTACTGCTATTTCGGCAGTAGTCAGCGGCAAGGTCTTGGACTTGAGTAAGCAGGATGCAGGTGCCTATGCGGTGGGTGTTGTTTACGGTACAAACCCCGATCCTACCACAGCCGGCTCCAAGCAGCCAGGCGTGATTGATGCCGAAGGTAATGTAACCGCCACTCTCTCGGGATTGACCAAGGGCAATACCTATTATTATGCCACTTACGTACAGTTGCAGGGCATAGTAACCAAGTTTGGTGAGGTGAAGAGCTTCGTGGCTACCGATGCCCAGATTGCTACAGCCGGAGCCACGGATGTTACGGCTACCAAGGCTACCCTGAGTGCTACAGCCAATGGCTTGGAAGGCATCCTGATAGAGGGAGAGACCCAGATGAACTACGGTTTCAAGATTTCTACCTCTGAGGCGGATGTAGAGAACGGTATCAATTACCCTATCTCTGCCAGTGCCAAGACTATCAGTCAACGTGTGGAAGGTTTGCTTCCAGGAACTACTTATTATTATACATCATACTTCGAGTTGGGCGATGGTTTTGTTTATGGTGAAACCAAGAGCTTTACCACTCCGGCTCAGGCAATGGAATATGTTGACTTGGGCTTGAGCATCCTTTGGGCAAAGTGCAACCTGGGTGCTGAATCAGAGGAAGAGACAGGTGCTCTTCTGGGTTATGGTGATCTGACAGGTGTGAATCAGAGTACTTATCTCATCGATTACAATACGGTAGAGAATATCGCCGGAACAGATAAGGATATCTTGAAGAAGGTGAATGTAGATGCCGGTGCTTTGATGCGCAGTTCTACACCTACAGCCGATCAGATCAGTGAGTTGATTGCCAATACCACTCAGACTGAAGCTGAGGTGAAGGGCGTAAAGGGTATCAAGTTTACTGCAGCCAATGGCAACAGTATCTTTATGCCTTACACTGGTTACCGCAACGGAACAGCCAAGGTAGGCGAGGGCAACCAGGGCTTGTATTGGAGCGGCAATAACTATAGCATTGCTACAGATTACAGCCAGACACTCAATCTGACCAATGGTACAGCTGCTTCAGGCGTTTCAGCCCGTAACCTGGGCTTGGCTATTCGTCCTGTTCGCATGTCACCTGAATTGAAGGTGGATAACTCCAAGTTGGTTGTCGGTGACCTCGAGACTAACGGCAGAATCCGTATCGAGATTTACAACCAGTATGGTTCTACCGGCAGCAATCCTGGCATCAATCCTGAACAGATTAAGTTTACCAAGAACATGGTGGTTACATTCCGTCTTTCAGGTTTGGCAGATAACATGAAGGAAGGTGCGGGCAGTCATGTGGCTGGTCTGGAGTATGCTGATGCTTCCTGGGATCCAAATCGCTGGTCGGCATTTGATAATTCCAAGTATGATGCCAACGTAACTGGCGATGGCCTCTATACAGTTTGGATGGAGACTGGTGGTAATGTGGCTGAAGGTGCAGCTGTATTCTGCGTGGATATCAACAATCTGGCAGCAGATGCCATCGATGCATCCAAGATCAAGGCTGAGATTGTGAGCATCAAGTTTGATGTAGATCCTGAATTCACCATGGATTTCTCAAAGACCGAGTTCAACAACAAGGATGGCAACGGTACTGATGGACGTATAGAAATCTACAATGAGTATGGTAATACCAAGGCAAATGGTGTTGATGCTTCTGCATTGGCATTCGCAGGTAATATGATCGTCAACTTCACCATTACAGGTATCGACGGCAACTTGAAGGATTCTGCTTCCAAGAATTACAAGACAGAACTTTCTTATGCTGCAGCCAGCTGGAATCCTAACTACTGGGGCGGTTCTGAATTCGGGCGTACTTACGTGAAGGGCGATGGCACCTACGAGGTTTCAGCTTCCTTGGCAGATTATTGCTCTGGTGCTGTGGTTTGGACCATCGAACTCTACGATTTGTGGAAAGACTTGGTAGATCCTGCGAAGGTTCAGGTCAAGATTAACAGTGTCTTGACTCCAGGTAAGTAATCATACGTATTATTTGGATATTCTATGAATATGAAGAAAATAACAATTTTATCGTTTCTGATCATGGCGTTTGCCATGATCAGTTTCTCAGCCTGTTCTAATGAGGATACCATCGGAGGCGGTGAGGGACTCTCTAAGGATTTCGTGGTTTCCCGTTCTGATATGGCGTTTACGAAGAATGGCGGTGAGACCGACTTGTATGTCAAGGCAGCTCAGGTTCCTACGGTTTCCAGCGATGCAGCTTGGTTGGCTATAACTCCTGTGGCAGGTTCTTCTAGTGTTACCCACCATTTCCTCATCAAAGCAGAGTCAAATACCGCTAACGATGATCGTTCGGCTACCATCACCGTGGCTGCAGGTTCTGATACCAAGACCATCACCGTGAGCCAGAACTCTACTGAGGGTCTTCTCATTACATCCAGTAAGAATGTGAATGTGGGTGCTGCCGGTGGTCAGGTTTCTGTTACCTTGAAGGCAAATGCTAGCTATTCTCAGGTCATCAGCAATGACTGGATAAGCGAGGTCACTTCCCGTGCCAACATGGTGGAATACACCCGCAACTATTCGGTGGCTGCCAACATCAGCAATGCCCGCACTGCTACTATCAGTTATACCATGGTGGTGAACGACAGTACTTCTATCACCGAAGCTATTGCCATCAACCAGAAAGCAGGTGCTACAGATGCTGATATGAGCAAGACGGCTATGGATGTAGCTGCCTTGATGTATCCGGGATGGAATCTGGGTAATACGCTGGAGGCTGGTAATTCTGCCAATAACTGGAAGAATGCCGGTATCGGTTCTGAAACAGCATGGCAGTCTGCCAAGACAACCCAGCAGCTCATCGACCTGGTGAAGGCTTCCGGTTTCAAGAGCGTCCGTATTCCTTGTGCTTGGGTAATGGGGCACATCACGGACGCTGAGGCTTGTACCATCGATGCCGATTGGCTGGCTCGTGTTCATGAGGTGGTAGATTACTGTATCAAGAACGATCTCTATGTCATCATCAACCAGCATTGGGATGGCGGATGGATTGAGCACGACGGTTTGACTGCCGCCACTGATGTGGATGCTACCAAGGCAAAGCTTACCAAGATCTGGACTCAGATAGCCAACAGTTTCAAGACTTATGACGAGCGTCTTATCTTTGCCGGTATGAATGAGCCGGGTGTAGGTGGCGGCGATGCCAATGCTTTGTTGGGTACTGCAGAAATGGCAAATAGAATTGCTGAGTATGAGCAGACCTTCATCGAGGCGGTTCGTGCTACAGGTGGCAACAATGCCAAGCGAGTTCTTGTAGTTCAGGGTCCTAATACCAATATCGACAATACGGTAGCTCATAATTATATGGATAAGATCCATGATTCAGCTACCGACCGATTGATGGTAGAGGTTCACTTCTACGATCCATATCAGTTTACTGATTTGAGCGAAGATAAGGATTGGGGCAAGTACTGGCTCTATTGGGGTAAGAACAATAAGGGTGGTGATGCCGACCGTACAGCCGACAGCAAATACAACGAAGATTATGTAGAGGCTCAGATGAAGAAGATGAAGACCAACTTCTTCGACAAGGGTTATCCTGTTTTGATTGGTGAGTTTGGTGCTAACCAGCGTACTGCCATCGGAACCGATGCCTTGCATGATAATTCTGTGAAGGATTACTACAAGGCTGTTGTTACCAGTGCCATCAACAATGGTTGTGTGCCTGTGGCTTGGGATACCAATGCCGGTCTTCCTAGCATGACCATCTTCAACCGTTCCACAGTTAAGGTGAGCAACGCCAATATGTTGGAGAGTATCCAGGAGGCTGTGAAGACGGCAACCTGGCCTGCAAAGTAAAAGACGGATATTAAGTCTTTAGGTTTAATATAAAGTGTGTGGACGCATATCGGGGGAATCTTTCTCTGATGTGCGTCCTTTTTTGTGCAAATATCGTATATCCTAACATAATATACCTATCCTTTTATCAAAAGTATACATTCAGGCTACAGCTTTTTCGCTATCTTTGCATCATGATAACTTCAAAACCCGATAATACGTTAGATTGATATATGAAGAAGATAGTTATGATTATATGGGCTGCCGCTCATTTCGCTTGGGCTGGCGCACAGGTTAAACCGGTGGATGGTCGTATCTCGAAGATGAAACTCACGGCTACCGAACTGGCTCACTATATGGCTCCAGGGGTAAACCTGGGGAATACGATGGAGGCATGCGACTGGAACGATGTCTTTACCAATAATGCAGGTTTGAAGTCGGAAACTTCATGGCAGAATGACAAGACTACTGAAAGTTATATCCGGAGTTTGAAACAGCAGGGATTCAACAGTCTTCGCATCCCAATATCCTGGGTGGCTGGTCATCTTACGGATAAAGAGAATATGAGCATCGATCCGGTCTGGATGAAACGAATCAAGGAAATCGTAAACTATGGTCTCAATGCCGGTCTCTGTGTCATCATCAACGAACACTGGGATGGCGGATGGATGGAGCATGATGCCTTTACCAGTGGGGTGAATGTGGCAGAGCATAAGGAGATGTTCCGCAAACTGTGGACGAATATCGCAAAGGAATTCAAGGCTTACGACCAGCGAGTTCTCTTTGCTGCCCTCAACGAACCGGGAGTGGGAGGTGCCAGTCCGCAGGCTCAGGGTGAAATGCTGGCTCCCGAAAGCAAGGAGTTTGCCGATCGTCTCCTGGCTTACGAACAGGTGTTTATCGATGCCGTCCGTGCTGCCGGTGGTAATAATGCCAACCGTGTGCTCATTGTACAGGCTCCGAAGACCGAGATTGATTTGGCTGTCATGGATTCCTATGACATCACCCGTCTGAAGGATAAGGCAAAGAACCGGCTGATGGCTGAGGTTCATTTCTATGATCCTTATACATTTACCCTGATGGACAAGGATGCCGATTGGGGCAAGGTGGCTCTTTATTGGACAGGACATGCGCCTGCCGATGACCAGGGACGAACCGTGAACACCATCTGGTATAATAACAAGAATGTGGATGCCTACCAGCATATCACCAATCAGGTGATGAAGATGAAACAGAAGTTTGTTGACCGGGGCTATCCGGTAGTCATCGGCGAATATGGTGCCAACCGTAAGGATGCCTCTCTCTTCGGTGGTAATCAGGAGAAGCATAATGAGAGTATGATGGCATGGTATGGAGCGGTGACTGCCGAAATGATGAAGGCAGGACTTATCCCGTATGTCTGGGATATCAATGTGCAGCCTCTTCCTCACATGACCATCTTCGACAGAAAGAAGCAGGTGGTTTCCGACTCCTATATATTTAAAGGTGTGATGCAGGGAGCAGCTGAAGGGATGGATGATTACAGGAAAATCTATCCGAAACCATAGAAAAATAGCAGAAAAAGCAATAATAAATAAGCATAGTTTAGATTTATATGTAGAAAGGGCAAAAAAGTATCATGCTTTTTTGCCCTTATTTAGTATCTTTGCAACCGAAAATGAATCTTTAAACTGTAAACTTAAATAATAAATGAAGAAGATATTTGTTTTATTGATGATGGCATTGGCTACATGCAATATCTCTGCGAAGTCAAACTTTGTGCAGGTGAAGGACGGACATTTCGTTCGCGACGGTAAACCTTATTATTATGTAGGTACCAATTTCTGGTATGGTGCCATCCTCGGTTCAGAAGGTCAGGGTGGCAACCGTGAGCGTCTCTGCAAGGAACTCGATAAGATGAAGGAGATGGGCATTGATAATCTCCGCATCCTGGTGGGCTCTGATGGAAAGCGAGGAGTGAAGACCAAGGTTGAGCCGACGCTGCAGGAAGCTCCGGGCGTTTATAATGATACGATTCTTGCCGGTCTCGACTATCTGCTGATGGAGATGGGCAAACGCAAGATGGTTGCCGTACTCTATCTGAACAACTCCTGGGAATGGAGCGGCGGTTATGGCTATTATCTGGAGCAGGCTGGTCTGGGTAAGGCTCCGCGTCCTAACGAAGATGGCTATCCTGCCTTCATGAACTTCGTTGCCAAATATGCATCCTGCGAAAAGGCGCATCAGCTTTTCTATGATTATGTGAAATTCATACTTACGAGAACCAACAGATATACAAAGAAGAAGTATAAGGACGACCCAGCCATCATGTCATGGCAGATAGGTAATGAACCTCGTGCTTTCAGCAAAGAGCAGTTGCCTGCTTTCGAAAAGTGGCTGGGTGAAGCGAGCAAGCTGATCCGTTCGCTCGACAAGAATCATCTGATTTCTATCGGTAGCGAAGGCAAATGGGGATGTGAAGGTGAACTGAACTGCTGGGAGCGGATTTGTGCCGACAAGAATGTGGATTATTGCAACATTCATCTTTGGCCATACAACTGGAGTTGGGCGAGAAAAGACCATTTGCAGGAAGATTTGGGAATCTCCTGCAAGAACACAAAGGAGTATATTGATGAACATCTTGAGGTATGCGGACGTATCAGGAAGCCATTGGTGATGGAGGAGTTCGGCTATCCTCGTGATGGCTTCTCTTTCTCAACTTCTTCTACAACAGAAGCACGTGATGGATATTATAAGTATGTGTTCAGTCTTGTTGGCGACAATGCTGCATCCGGCGGTTACTTTGCCGGTTGCAACTTCTGGGGATGGGGCGGTTTTGCCAATCCTAAGCACGAGCAGTGGCAGGTGGGTGATGACTACACCGGTGATCCTGCTCAGGAAGCGCAAGGCTTGAACTCCGTTTTCTCTACCGATAAATCTACATTGGATGTAGTAAAGACGCAGGTAGACAGAATGAAGAAGATTGGTAAGTAATAAGCTTGGTGAAATTGTTAATTGTTTTAGAAGGGTGTGCCATCAGTTCATGGTGCACCCTTTTTTTGTTTGACTTTTTATAATAATACTTTTATGTTTTTTTTCGTAAAAGAATTGCCATAATCTGCCATATATTGCCATAAAAATAGCGATACTCAGGCGTTTTTGGTGTTCCCGAAATTGCGTCCCGACGTAGCATCTTGTACGTCCCGATGCAGTATCTTGTACGTCCCGACGCAGTAACAGATACGTCGCGACGTAATTTTAGATACATCCTGCCCAGAATCAAGTGAGCCTCATTTGAACTCCAGATAAGCCTCCTTTGCATATCAAGTAAGCCCCTTTTGAAGCTCAGGTGAGCCTCACTTAAACATTACGTAAGCCTCACTTGAAATGAGGGAACCGAAGGAAAATGGGTTATAAAAATAGTATAAAAGCAGTATGTTTATGTATATTTTTATACTTTGATAAAATAGTATCATTATTAGACAACAAAGTATCATTTGTTTCGCTACTTTTGTTGTAACTTTGCATCGACAAGAACCAATTAACGTGTTGATTCTAAAAACAATATTTAAACCTATAAAAATTTTAAAAGCTTATGAAAAAGTTATTTACTCTCGTGTGTGGCGTATTATTTGCTATGTTTGCTAACGCAGCTACTCTTGATATTGGAGAGCCAAGCAACAATGTGAAGGATGGTGAAACAGTTTGGTATGATGCAACGACCAAAATTATTACATTCCACGAAAATTGGAGCTATCGCCCAGGATGGTGGCTTGGCAGTAAGGATTGCTCTGATTACGATGATTTCGTGTTAGAGATTGAAAATTCTGATAAGGTTAATGTTCAGGTTGTTGTAGAATATGATGCCAAAGGTGATGATGGTAAAACAATTTGCTCAACTGCAATGGGTACCGACAATAAGATTACTGTTCCACTGAATGCTGATCATAAGAACGTTGTTCGCCAGATTTATTTGCAGTGTGCAGATGGTGCTCCTAAGACTGTCACTTTCAAGAGTGCTTATTTCCAAAATGCGGTTAAGCAGACTGAGGTTGAATTGACATTGGTTGAAGGTCATACTATTTTGGCTTCAGAATTTGACAAATATGCTGATGATACAAAGGTGAAACTAAGCTTCGAGAATACGACAGATCCTTATGCAACTCGCAATGGTTGGGGTATTGGTGGATTTGCCAATTCTGATAATTGGAGTCCAACCTATGAATTGAAAGCAGCTGATGGTAAGAATTTTGATATCTTTGTTACTGTTGGTGATTTCAAGAAGGCTGCCAAAAATGGTACAGATGCTTATGTTGATGGTAAATATCATAAGGGTGGTGTAACTTTCAATATCTATAATGAATGCAAGTTAGCTCACGCTTATGTATTATTGGAAGACAATACTCCAACTAATATATCAAATGCGCTTGTAGCTCCAGCTGCTAAGAATGCTCCGGTTTACAACCTCGCTGGTCAGCAGGTTGATGCTTCTTACAAGGGCGTTGTGATTAAGAATGGTAAGAAATACGTTCAGAAATAGTATAGAGTTATATTTTTAGTTTGTTGAAAAGAAAAGAGAGGGTATGTGAATGCCCTCTCTTTTTGATTTTATCCGTTTCGAACATTGATTAATGTTCAAGATATAATCCGTTATTCATTATAAGCCTTTTTCATTGCTTCCACTACTGTAGGGAGTGTCCACTGAGGAACAGTTCTGTCTTTCTCAGTGAAGATGCTCATCCAGTAGAAGGTGGCTACGCCGTATGCCTTTGCCTGCTTCACGATGTCGGCAGCCTGATCGGCAGCAGCCTGAATCTCGCTGGCAGAACTGTCCTTGCTGACACTCTTGCTTCCGTGAGTACCGTATTCACCGATGATGCACGGGATGCCCTTGCTGATGAACTTATTTTTCAGGCGGGTGAACATATTCTTGATATCATTGCTGCAGGAAGCATCCCACTTGCCTTTCTGGGCAAACCAATCCCATGGATCATAGGTGTGAACTTCTACGGCGATATGTCCATCCACTTTGTCGGTAGGGATGACGAGGTTGTTCAATACGTCGTCACCATTAGCTGCAGCATAGGTATTGATGATGAGGTTGCGGGTCTCGTTGTTGCCACCAGTGGCACGAACTGCATTCACGAAGCTTTGGGCATAACCATTCAATCCATTGTAGCTGCTTGCGCTCTTTGGTGCATTCCAGGTGTTGTCGGCATCAAGCATCTCGTTGTAGCCTTCGAAGAGCAGGTGCTGGTCGTAGTTCTTGAAACGGGTGGCAATCTGAGTCCAGAGATATTCAAACTTCTCCTTGTTCTCCTTATAGTTGGCTTCATCAGCCTTGATCCAGTGCTTGACATCGTCACTGTCTGCACCAGTGTCATGATGAACATTGAGGATGCAGTACATTCCGTTATCGATGACATAATCTACGATTTCCTGTATTCTGTTCATCCAAGCCTCATCTACCGTTCCGTCAGCCTTCATGTGCTGTAACCAGGTTACAGGGATGCGGACGGAATTAAAGCCGTTCTGTTTCAGGAAATCTACCATCGGTTTGGTGGTTGGTTCCTGTCCCCAAGCCTTTTCAAAGTCAGTAACCGAGTTGCTGTTCATGTTCATCCACATGGCAACCGCATCTGTACAGTTGCCAAAGTTGGTACCTAAGCCCATGTTCTTCACTGCATTTACTGCACTTTCTTCCTTATAGTCTCCTTTGTGAAAGACAGTAAATGTAATGTTTTCTATTTTATCGAGTTCGTATGTTTGCCAGGTTCCTATGTTTTCATAGCCTTTGGCGTATAACTCCAGTTTGTTTCCATTGTGTTTGATGATGGATATATCTCCATTTTTGTTTCCACCGGCAAGGCTCCATTTAGTAGTTTTTCCATCAGTTGTCTTGATGATGAATGTATCGCCAGCCTGCTGTGCCAGGAGGGATAGTGGTATCAGAATCGTGATGAGTGCGAGTAATATCTTTTTCATTGTCTAGCTACTTTTATGGATTTGTTATTAATCTTGATAATGTATACGCCATGTGTCAATGCATTGAGATTGATGATGGTCTTACCGCCTGCTGTGGTAGGAGAGAGGCCGATGGCTTTTCCATCCAGTGAGAAGATGTTTATCTTGTTGGTGGTGCCATCCACGATGATGCGGTCTTCTTCAAGAGAGAATTTCTCGGAAGTTTGTAACTGACTGATACCGGTGGTAGCTCCATAGGTAAAAGTGTTGACTTTCCACAGTTCGTATGATGCAGTCGTTTCTGTGGAAGTAATGGTCATTAAGTTATTACCAAAACTGATGTTTGGCAATGTTACGAGTGCAAATTCAATCTTTTGTCCATCTTTGAAAGTAACAAACAGGGATTTACAATCTGCAGCCTTTGTAGTATAGCAACTCAATACTAACAATAGGGATAATATGATTCTTCTCATTTTAATATTAAGTGTATTTTGGTTTATTATTCTTTTGATTTTGATTCTTTCTTTTCCAGATACATGCCATTGATATCATGGAGAAATAATGTTCTCGGTTCGTTGTAGAACTTGACAAAATCCTCTGTAGACCGTTGACCAGGGAAAGGAACATAATAGTGATTGGCAAGCTCGTGGCCATTCCGCCAAAGCATGACATAGCTGATAGGATGTTTGCCGATAGCCTTTGATAGGTTTTCGGTCCACCAGTTATCACTTTTAATGCTACGATAACCTGTTTCTGTTATAGCGATAGGCTTTCCGGCTTTTTTACCTAGCTTAGTCAACATCCTTAAATTCTTGTCCAGGGTCTTTGTAAAAGTAGCAAGAGCAGTTGTATCACCTTCTTCTGCATGACAATAGTAGTTGATACCCAGTATATCTATCAGCTCATCTCCAGGATAACGGGCTGTATAATGCGATTCAGATGCATCTTCTGTAGCTAAAGGTGAATAAGCATAGAGTACATTTACCACATCATTTTCTTTCATGCGCTCTTGTGTCATTTGCCAAAGAGCAAGATATTGTTCTTTTGTGCAAACAGAGTCTTCCCACCAAAAGTGATTCTCTCCATTCTCTTGCCATGGTCGGAAGATGACTGGTACTTTCACACCATAAGGAGTTTCGAGCGAATTCATGAAATCAGCTACTTTGTCAAGCCATCCCAGAAAGGCTTCGTGTTTGCTGCCGCCTTCCATGATGTCGTTGATAGAACCTCCTCTAACAGGATTTTTGCACTGCCATGATAGGGTAACAACGCCAGCACGATCGTATTGGTTGATGATTTCTTTGCGGATGAGGTTGAATGGGGTAGAGTAGATGTTGAGTGAATCTCCAGTTTCAATACCTCCGATTTCAAAACCTACCAAGGAAGGCATATCTCCACAGATGGTTTTGATGTCGGAACGAGCACTGTCGTCAGCCCATCCTTCACCATAAAGGGTAGCATCCTGCTGTCCGAAGAGATACCCCTTACTGCTGATTTCTTTGAGGTGATAAAGGAGGTTTTCCGTGCGTTGTGTCCTACCGTTATCTCCCATTGGGTCATCGGCTTTTTTCTTGCCACAAGACCATAAAAGGCATGCCAAAAGGCATGCCATTATTATTTGGATTTTTCTCATAGTCACATGAAATTACTTTATACTTGGTACCTGGTCACGGGTAATGATATTAGGCTGAGACATAGCATTCTGCCACCACTCCTGTGTAGAGTGGAAAGTCTTTTTTTTCTCGTCATTATACCATACCATAAACCAGCTCCATTTAGCACCCTTCTCATTTTGTTCGCTAAGTGTAGCAATTTGCTTCTTTGTGCTGGTGCTATAGCCACATTCGCCGAGGGTTACAATCTTGTTGCCGTATGTAGAACCGAGTGTAGCAAATTCAGAAGCACAAGTTTCTGCTTTATCACCATAGAGGTCACGCGCTACTATGTCTACGTAAGCATCGCCAGGATACCAGTCGTCATCCTTACCACAGCTTGTCCAAACCCAGATAAGGTTGTCAAGACCTGCTTCCTTCAATTCGTTGAACATCTCAATCCAGAGAGTCTTGAATGTAGCTGCATCCTTGGCACCCCACCAGAACCACTTGCCGCTAGCCTCGTGGAATGGACGCCACAGTACAGGAATGTTTGCATTCTTCAAGAGTGTGAGATACTCTTTAAGTGTTGCCATGTCATTCTTCCAGACTTCGTTCTCCCAGGTGCCTTCTTTCAGAGCATTGCTTGGGTCGAATGTAGTTCCATCTGGATAACCATCAGACTTAACATAGAAATCATAATCCTTGTTTGGGTCAAGGGTTGTTGTTGGTTCATTCTTAGGTACATTCCAGTGCCACATCAACTGTACGATACCATTATTGTCTGCCCATTCTTGAACAGGGGTGATATCTTTATAGTTAATCCAATCTGCCCCAGCCTTGCTAGCTGCCATGTGTACGTAATCAAAGCCGTTGATGGCAGGATATTTGCCTGTCCACTCGTTTACCTGATCGGCACAAGTATGATTCCAGGCAACATTTGCCATCATACCGGAAATCGTTTTGGTATCTACATTTTCCAAGAGGAAGTTGTAGAGTTTCTTTGCCTCAACAGTTGTTGCCATCACTGGAGTCTTGTCCAATCCAACAGTCTGGAACGAAACGTTGATGTCTTTGTCGTATGTCTTGCCTTGTCCGTTAGCAACGAGTCCCGCAGGCACTGTTACGTTTACGTTCTGTTCACGTTCCGGGCAGTTGACGATAACAGACAGTACGCTATCTTGACCATAAACAAGAGCCTTGGAAAGAGTAGCACCTGTAACAGTTATCTTCTCAGCCTCGTTTGAAGCGAAGAAAATACGCTTGTCAAACTTGAGGTTGATAGTAATTTCACCTCTCTTTACCTTATTGGCACCTTCAGTAGGAGTTGAACTTACAAATTGAGGTGCATTTACATCAGGTATGGTGTATTGAGCATCAGTGTCGGCGCAAGCAGTGACCCCGAAGGTCACTGCTGCCATTGCCAGCGCTGATAATATATGATACTTTCTCATAGTTATCTTATTTTAATATTCATATTTCTGGTTTACTCAAGTGTAATCTTAGTGAATGTAAAGTTGTCTCCAGTAATAACGAGTCCACCATTATCAACCAAGTCTTTGATTACATTCTCTGTTAAGGTTACCTCATACTTTCCAGCGTCATCTGGGAAATCGTATTGTCCAGGAATTGGTTCAGGTAAATTGCCCCAGCCTTGACCATGACGCAGGCTGACACAACCCCATGCCCCAGCAGTTACCTTGCTGTAGTAAATACGCATGATAGTTCCCGGTTTCACAGTACTCCAGTCGTAACCACCCCAGGCGAGTGACTGATCTCCACTCCAACTGACAATGCTGGAAGTGCCGCTCCAAATAGTCTTTTCTTGAGGTATGGTAATTTCTGCTTCAATCTTATTGATGATAGCACCTGTACCATTGAAGATGATGAGACCACCCCAATTGGTAGATTTTGCCTTGAGGGCAGCGATAACGGTAGCAGAAAGTGGTAAGGTGAATTCCTTTGCGTTAGCGTCCAACTGGTAAACATGCTCTTTGGCTTCACCATTGTCAAGGTCGATATTACCCCAGCTACCATCCTGTCCTTTCAACTGAACGTTGTCTGCTGTTGGAGTATATTTAACCTTCAAGACAACATTTGCTCCATCAGGAATATTATCTAATGCATCTTGTGCAATCAAGCCTTGTGTATTAGCACTCCATCCAGCGAGGTCGAGAGGACCATTCATCAACGTTCTTGTGATAGAACCTGCAGGAATCACAGTGATATCATACTCAATTTCTCCATTAGAAGAAACAAGCTTCAATTTAGAACTTGAGCTGGCATCCTTCGGAATAGCTACAGTCAGCATAGATGTCTTTTCTGCATAAACATGATTTACTTTCTTGCCATTTATGAATACGCTTTCAAGCTTATCACCATTCTTTACAGGAACAGTCATAGTACTTCCTGCTTCAGGAATATTTTCCTTGTTAGAGAAATCTGGCATTTCTGTGATGTAGCAGAATATAGCCTCCTCAATATTTAATTCAAGACCATCTACAGATGTTCCATTTGCCATTGTAAGAGTTGGTTTGCCAGACTTGGCATTCATCGGAACAGTGAGTGTAATGCTCTTGCCGTCTTCTGCAGGCTTCACTTCTACTACGTCTGTACCTTCACCAAATTGAACCTTCTTTACAAGGTCGAGATCTGTACCCTTGATGGTGAGTGCACCACCTGCGCTTACAGTATTATTATCGTAACCTGTAACTACTGGTTTAACAAGGGTGAAAGGAACTTCAACTCCCTTACCATTCTTCATGCGCAAAACAAGGTTGCCTTCTTGAGCAGTCTCAGGTACACTTTCGATGATGAGTTTGGTTCCGTCAGGATTGACAATGAATTTGATTTCTTCCTCAGCAGAAACATTAGGCATCTCGATAGAATTAACTACGTCAAGGTCTTTACCTGTGATGACTAAAGAGGCTCCTGCTTTTACTGGAGAAGGAGAAACAACACACTCTGAAGGAGCTACAGTTGTCAAAGTTCCAACAGGAATCTCTACACCTGAACGTGCTACAAGTACGAAATCACCGTCTGGTGCTTCTTCAGGAAGGGCAAATGTCAAGGTCTTTCCATCTTCACTAGTTGTAAATACAAGCAATTCTGTTCCACGATCTTGTGCAGTAAACATCACACTCTTTACTAAACCGAAGTGCTCACCTGTGACAGTAATGGTTTCGCCCATTTTTGCAGTTACATTTCCAGTCAATTCTGCCTCGCCACGTGGTGAACTCCACTTGGTGATTGTAGGAGTACCTACGTTGAGTGCATTCTCTGACTCGATAATATTATAGAGAGCTACAGAAGGATCTTCAACCGTGGTCAAGTCCAAATCAAAGAGATTGATCTTGCCAGTCTGAGCTTCCTCAGGAACAACGACTTCAATCTTATAGCGAGTATGTGACACGAAGTCCTTTTCTGGAATCTGAACACCATCAGCAAATTCTATCATGTGTACGAGATTCAGATAGTCACCTTCAATGGTCAGAGTCTCACCCGGCATGATGCTTGCAGGAGAAAAAGAAGTGAAGACGATTGGCTCCTCATAAGTAAGTTGGGTCTTTGTCTTGATTTCCTCATCTGTCTTTGTAACAAGGGTAAGGTATCCAACAAGTGGTCCATCCTTAGGCACTGTAATCTTGATTTCGCTAGGAATGCCCGCCTTCACAACTTCTATGTTCGTGATATCATCGCAACCTGGTATTTGGATTTTTGAAATCTGGTCGAGGTTGCTACCTAAGAAGCGGAGCTGACCACCACGCATTACAGGCTGCGGACCATATACATTGAGGTGAACACCTTGCTGATACTGGTTGGTGTCAAGGTCATCCTCGCTGCAGGCTGTGAGTGATAGCCCCATCAGGGCTACCACCAACAGTGCTAATATATTCTTGATCTTTTTCATGTTTGTTTCTGTTTAAAGATTATTTATTAGGAACCACACGGATGTTGTCTATCTTGATGATTGGCTTACATTCTGTACCATTTACGCCACCACCAACGACAAACATGGTGAGACTTGCAAAGTCTGTAATCTTATTTGGAAGATTGGTTGTAGCATTTCCCTTGTTGTCAAGATTGAAACTGCTCAGAGGAATAGTAACGGTAATCCACTCGTTTGCAGTGTCAAATGTACCTGTTGATTGCCAAGGACGATAGATAGCACGACCATAGGTCTCTTCTTTCTTGTTTCTCTTTCCTTCGCCATTGAATACAAAAGCGTTTGGACCTGAAACATATCCATCATAGCTAGAGTCATCTACTGGTTTTCCTTCACCACCAGTTTCACCATTTAATGTAACCTTGTCGTAACCCATAAACGAAATTTGCATACCACCTGCATTCCATGGGTTTGAAGATGGAACATACATTTCGAATTTTAATGACATGTTAGCAAAATGAGTGAAGTCTGCAACATTGTATAGTGCGACACCATCACCGCTCATTACGTGCTGAGGCTCATCCCATGAACCTGCCCAGTATTCGAAAGAGAAAAAGTTGTCTTCCCATCCACCGTCACTTGTCATGACGGTATTGCCGTCACCAAGTTGAACATATTTTCCCTTCAGGGAAGTTTTGTCTTCTACAATGTCTCGTTTGTGCCAACCATGGTTGCCCAATACATTCACACCATCCCAAGGAGTATCAAAGTCGAAGAGCATGCCACGAGAATCGAGATAATGGAATGAGGTTTCAGATTCGCCGTAGAGAGTCTCAACCTTGAATGCTCCTTCTGTGTTGCAACTCTCAGGAAGAATGAAAGATATAGCACTCTGGGTGATATTCTTGAAGTCTGTAACAACAGAACCATCAGGGCAAGTTACCTTGAGAGGTACATTTGGATCGTCTACAAAATAGTTGCCATAGAATGTTACCTCACTACCAGGTTTTGCATATTCACAAGACATAGATGTAGGATTTGGAGCAGGAACCACGACTTTGAAATCGTAATCTACTTTTTCTCCATCTCTTGTCACCATATATATCTTGTCTGTTACATCTGCCGGGATAGTTGCAGGAATCTGCACAATCATGGTGTGGTCGGTGATGTAACTTGTATTCAACTGTGCCTTCTGGTCGTTGAAGTAAAGTTCCTTGATGCTTGTCAGGTTGTTACCTACAAGGCAAATTACAGACGAAAGACTCGCTTTATCGAGCAGAGAGTCTGCCTGTGACAAATAAGGCATACGGATGTAATTCACGGTAGGAACACCCCCTGTAAGCTCAAACTTATCTGGCTGGTCTTCGCATGAGGTCAGTGTGCTGGCAGAAATTGCCATCAGACCTACAAACAACCAACTGAATATATTATTTAGTTTCATATTATGTTCTTTTTAAAAGTTCATTAATAAGAGAATGCTTCTCTAACATCTACATGCTGTGCTTCTTCCATCAGATGAGGGTTGTAAACCACGTCACCCTGTGGAAATGGCAACTGGAAGATAGACGTTGTGACATTTGGTTTAGGAGTAGAAGTGTCGTAGAACATCTTGCTCTCATCTACATCCCATGGGCCATTGCCGTTACCTTTATTGTAGTATGCCTTGTAGAGGTCTGCCAAACCATTATAAGCATTACGCTTTTGGTTCTTGATGATATTCATTGCCTTTTCTACATTGTAGTATGACATACGTACCAAGTCAAACCAATAGTCGCCTTCTAAAGCGAGTTCCAAACGGCGCTCCTTCAACACATCATCAAGAGTGATGCTTGATGGTTTATCAAAGAGAGTTGGTCTTGCTCTGTGCCAAACCTGATAGTAAGCATCAATAGCACTTGCATCAGAGGTAGAACCTGCATTGCCAATTTTAGCTTCTGCATAGATCAGATAAACATCTGCAAGGCGCAATACATGGGTAGAGAGATCTGAAGACTGCTTGCCAGCACTTCTTCCGAAAGTCTTTACGTGGTCTGCATCGTTTCCATAAAGATGTTTGGCGATATTGGCGCCGGTACCAGACTGAAGACCGTCATTGCTTCCTGGTGCATACTTCTTGTCGTGGAGGAATTTGAGATAGTCGAAGCCTCCCTTGTCTTGCCACCATTGGCTATATGTATCACCAGCCATCATCATGGTAGCCTTACGGCGTTCATCAGTAGCAGGACGAGAACTAGGATTTTGAAGTGGTGTTACACCAAATGCTTCTTCCAAGTCTACCGAAGGTGCTGTCCAGTCACCCCAACTCTGATACTCACAGAAACCTGCAGGAGCCAACTCTGAAGTCAAGCAGTTACCACAGGTATAATTCAACTGATCTGCGGTCCATCGCCATCCGATGAGGCTTTCATCGCAGTTGTTGTTTTCACCCTTGAAGATATCTTCATATTTCTCCATGAGTTTTTTGCCAGAGTTATCAATTACATCTTTGGCAAGTTCAGCAGCTTTGGCAAGGTCATTCTCGTCACGCTGTCCGTTTCCATTGCAATTGATACCACTTTTTGCGAGATATACTTTTGCGAGCAAACCTTTTGCTCCCCATTTATCTATTCTTCCTGCAGTGTTGGTATTTGGAAGTAAATCGATGGCTTTCTCCAATGTCATCACGATATACTCGTAAACATCGGCAGCCTTTACCTTATATTTATTATTATAATCGCCGGCTGCAATCTCAGAACTGTTGTTATGTACGATAGGCACATCACCCCAGATGCGGACAAGATAGAAATATGCCATTGCTTTCCATGCCAGACATTCGCCCATGGCTGTGTTCTTGGCACTTTCTGATGCATTGGCAGTCTGCAGACGGTTGTAGATGGTATTTGCCTGTGCGTTTACTGCCCATAGCGAATTGGAAGCAGAAGTGATGTCAGGATCACTACCATTTACGGTAAAGGTAAGATATGGTGACTGACCCATGTACAAGTTACCTGACATAACTTCAGGAATCTTGTAGTAGCCACGGCTCAGAAAGTCGTACCAAGGAGAACTGTAAAGTGAGTTGGTGCTCACTTTCACCTGGTCGTCATTTGCATAATAGTTAGCATCATTGTAGCTATCTTCGTTAGGACGGTCGAGAAAGTCTTCACAAGAGGTGAAAGTGCCGCCCAATAAGAGTGCAAATGCTATATATTTAAAGTTCGATAATTTCATATTCTTTGTTTTTAAATGTTAGAATGACATGTTCAAACCGAAAGAGTAGGTGGTAGGTGAAGGATAACGGCCGTAGTCAACGCCATATACATTAGGTGACATGGTGCTGACACCGATTTCTGGGTCGTAGCCATCATAACCGGTAATGGTGAACAAATTCTGTATGTTACAATAGAGACGCAAGTTCTCAATACCCAACTTGCCAATCCACTTCTTAGGGAAGGTATAGCCAAGAGAGATATTCTTCATTCTCAGATAGGATCCGTCCTCTACGTAGCGGTCGCTGATGCGGTCGTTATCGTTAGGGTCGCCAATAATAGCGCGTGGGAGGGAGGCATCTGGATTAGCGACACGTACATTCTCTATATGTTCATACCATTTGCTGCCGTCTGCATAAACGATAGAAGCATCGATAGGCTCCAGGCGTGCACGATTTAATACGTCGGAATGCTGGTTGCACCATACGCTACTCATATTGGTGAGTCCGCGCTTGGTCAGGTTCATTACCTTGTTGCCATAGCTACCATTGATGAAAATACTCAAGTCGAAGCCCTTGTAACGGAAGGTGTTGGTCCAGCCGAAAGTATACTTAGGCATTGGTGAACCAATGTTGGTCTGGTCAAGCTCGTTGATGACACCATCTCCATTCAAGTCTTTATATTTAATGTCACCTACATAGACTGTGTTGGAACCATTGAAGACACCATTTGTAGGATACTTCTCTGGCTTTGGTGAACGCTCTATGTCTGCCAAGTCTTGGTAGATACCATCGGTTACATAACCATAGAAGCTGTAGAGACTCTGACCTACGTCGGTCTTGCTGACCTGTGTCTGTCCCCACTGAGCATAGCCCATGATAGCTGAACTGGCAGTACCGTTGAGTGCTACCAATTTGTTCTTGTTCCATGAAATCTGGAACTCTGTATCCCACTGGAATTTGCCTACGAATGGGTGAGCAGTCACTGTTAACTCAAGACCGCTGTTGCGGATGTGGCCGTAGTTACCCATAGGAGCTTTCAGCTTGGAGTTATCATTACCGCTTGTACCCATATAGGAAGGCAACTGCATCTCCATCAACATATCCTTAGATTCCTTCTGATACCAGTCGAGGGTTAAGCCAATGCGGTCGTTGAAGAAACCGAGGTCGATACCCAGGTCAATCTGTTCCTGCTTTTCCCATTTTACATCCAGGTTAGGAATGTTCTGTGGACGATAACCTGCACCGAGGGAACTATATACTTTCTGCATGTTTACACCCCAGGCAAAAGAGTTGATGTTGGCATTACCGGTCTGTCCCCAACCGATACGGATCTTACCATTGCTCAGCCATTTTCCTGCCAACTTCTGAATGAACTTCTCATTAGAGAAACGCCAACTGGTAGCAAAAGAGTGGAAACCTGCCCAACGGTTGTTTGGACCAAAGTTTGAACTACCATCATAACGGTATGTGTAAGTAGCATTGTAACGGCTGTCATAGCTATACGTCCAACGGGTGAAGAAGGAAGCCATAGAACTGCTTCCGAATCCGGCAGCTATGGTAGGAGTACCCGTACCCAATACAGGATTATGTACAGCATCTGATGGCAACTTGTCGTTTGATATTTTGGTGTAATCCCATTTGCTTTCCCAGCATTCTTGTCCAACCATTGCTGTAACCGAATGCTTCTTAGCAAATGTGTTGTTATATGTAATATAGTTCTTGAGCTGCCAGTAAGTGCTGTTGTTCTTCTGGATACTGCTCTCGTTAGGCTCCTGCCAGTTATAGAGATCAATTGTGTTGTTGAAAATCTCAGCCTTGCTGTAGCTGAGGTCATAACCCAATTCTGCATGCCAGGTTAAGTGCTTGATAGGTGTAACCTCTGCATAGATATTACCTGTCAACTTCTTGCGGTTGAGCATGTTGTTCTGTTCCATAGCCTTAGCAATAGGGTTATGGATATTGTAGTTTTCGCGGGCAAAAGAAGCGTAATTTCCGTCAATGTCATAAATTGGAGCTTCTGGAAGTGAGGTCAAAGCGAAACCTACGATACCCTCAGCTCCATCTGTAAGCTTGAGGTCATCGTTCGAATTCGTAAAGGTTGCACTCAAACCGAGTTTCAGCCATTTCTTCAATTGTGCATCCAGGTTGGTGCGTACTGTAAGACGGTCAAAGCTAGAACCGATGATGGTACCATCTTGGTTCATGTAGCTTCCGGAAACATAATATTGGATTTTGTCAGTACCACCCTGAGCGGCTATCTGATGCTGCTGCTGAAACGCGGTCTGGAAGATAGCATCTTGCCAGTTGGTACCCTTGCCGAGCAAAGAAACATCGCTGTAATATGGATCTTCCTTGACACCACCGAAACCTGCAGCAACGAAATCGTTGTAATAATCACCGAATTCGCGAAGGTTCATCATGTCAAGGCGCTTGGTCTGACGGCTCCACGCCATCATGCCATCGTAGGTAAATTTAGCTTCACCGGCTTTACCTCTTTTTGTTGTGATGAGAACAACACCATTTGCTCCCTGTGCACCATAAATAGCTGTGGCTGAAGCATCCTTCAGAATCTCCATGCTTACGATATCTGCAGGGTTGATGGTTGAAAGTGGTGATACGGATGAGGCTGAACCATTATCGAGTGCGTCACCGAAACCAAGGGAACTACCACTGGAATTTCCTCCTTGGAAGATAACACCATCAATGACGTATAGTGGTTCTGCATTGGAGTTGATGGTTGCTGTACCACGAACTCGGATAGTGGATGCTGTACCAGGTGCACCAGAAGTGCTGACAGCGGTAACACCTGCTGCACGGCCCTGAAGTGACTGGTCGAGTGAGGTGATGATAGAACCCTTCATAGCCTTTTCGCCAAGGCTAACTGAAGAACCTGAGATATCACTCTTTTTCATGGTACCATAACCTACAACTACCACCTCGTCAAGACTGTTGTTGTCTTCTGCCAAAGTGATGTCGTACTTGCTCTGGCCTCCTACTTTGAAAGTTTTGGTGATGTATCCTACGTAAGTTACCTCTACAGTCTGTCCGGCACCTACATTCAGTGTGTAGTTACCATCAAAGTCTGTCACTGCGGCATTTTTTGTGCCTTTCACTTTTACTGTTGCACCGATGATAGGACCCATTGCATCGGATACGTTACCAGTAATCTTCTTGGTCTGTTGCACAGCCTGATTCGTTGTAATCTGAGCTGCAAAAGTTTGCTGAGGGGAGATGCCGAGAAGACTCAGGGCAGCTACGCTAGCAAGCAACTTTTCTCTACTTTTAAAGTTCATACAATTTTTGTTAGTTGGTTAAAACAGTTTGGCTCTTTCACTTATATGATCGATACGGGAAAGAATCCAAAACGGATTAGTGCTCTCTGATTATTCCTTCGTCATCTTTTTCTGATGAGAAGAAAGGGCTAGAGGCTAGCTCTAGGTTGCATTTACTTTTTCCATTGTTGTGATTATATTTATTTGTTTTTATATTGTTTATTCTAAACCTTTAGGCTGTTTTGTAAATCTGCTGCAAAGATACTGCTTTTTAGCAAAATAGCTTGTACATATTTTGCTGATTACTAATACTTTTCTGCTTTATTGAAAATAAAATGTAATTTTCGTCATATTTATTAACGATTAAGTGTTAACGTTACAATTTATTTACTTGATAGTTGATTTATATTGGTTATTCTATTATATGTCTATTATATATAAGGTACGCGTACATTATTTATTATATGAATTGTCATAACCTTTTGTGCTTTGTTAATTGATCTTTGGTTGTTTTCGGTTAATTCTTGAGTTAAATAGAGTGTGTATTTTGTTGTTTTCTTTGCTTTTTCTGACTTGATGTGCGTCAATTCTTATTTCTGCTTTCAGATATTTTCGAATATTTTTCTGCCTTTGCAACAAAGTATGTTTATTCAGCAAAATAATACACGGATATATCGGAAATTATGCCTAACTTTGCAACCGTAAAACAGAATGTTTAACTAACAAGATTACCAACGACAATATGAATCATCGAATTGCAAATGTTTTTAGGTTAATAATTATAGGTGTTCTGATGAGTGTGCTGGGGACTTCAAGCCTCAGCGCACAAATCAGAGGAAACAACATCGTTGTAATGGTAACTCCTGACCATCAGGACTGGAATTATCGGGTAGGTGAGAAGGCTAATTTCACGGTGAATGTGAGAAAGAGCGGTACGCTACTCAATCAGGTGAAGGTTGATTACGAAGCCGGACCGGCGATGTTTCCGAAGGTGAAGAAAAGTACCACTCTCAAAGACGGAACCATGAAATGGTGCGGCAGCCTGAACAGACCGGGCTTCTATCGCCTCAAGGTTATCGCTCATGTAGACGGTAAGGATTATGAGGGACTTTGCACCGCAGGTTTCTCTCCTGAGAAAATCCAGCCTTTCGCACAGGAACCTAAGGATTTTGATGCTTTCTGGAAGAAGGCACTGGATGAGTCAAGACAGAATGACCTCAATCCTACCAAGGTGCTTCTGCCTGAGCGTTGTACCAAGGATAAGAATGTATATGAAATCAGCTATAACATTAATCGTTGGGGCTCTAAGATGTATGGCATCCTGAGTGTGCCGGTCAAGGAGGGTAAGTATCCTGCTTTGCTCCGTGTGCCTGGTGCGGGTGTACGCCCTTATGCCGGCGATACTTATACGGCTCCTGCTGAGTGCATCGTACTGGAAATCGGTATTCACGGTGTTCCTGTTACCATGCAGCAGAAAATTTATGATGATCTTGCCAATGGCGAGCTGAAAGGTTACTGGGATACCAATCTCGAGAATCCTTATCGCAATGCTTACAGACGGGTAGTAACCGGTGCTGTTCGTGGCGTGGATTATATCGCTTCGCTCCCTGAGTGGAACGGGAAGACTATCGGTGTAACGGGTTCATCACAGGGTGGATTCCTTTCCATCGCTGTGGCAGCTCTCGATAAGCGAATCACTTTCCTGGCTCCTGTTCATGATGCCATGTGTGATTATGAAGCTGAAATTCACGGAGTTGCAGGTGGCTGGCCTCACTACTTCTATAAGGAAGACAAGGCGCAGGGTGCTGCATGGAAGGAGCAGAAACTTACGGATCTGGAAAAGGCAAGACTCGAAGGAGCACGCTATTATGATGGCGTCAACTTCGCCCGTCGCATCACCGTTCCTGGCTGGTACAGTTTCGGTTATAATGATGAGGTGGTTCCGCCAACATCGTCTTACGGACTTTATAATTCGGTAAAAGCGCCAAAGACATTGAGTCTGTACCAGATGACCGGTCATTACTGGTATCAGGAGCAGTGGGATGAATGGCAGCGATTCATCGAAGCGCAGCTCCGAAAGTGAAGAGTGAAGAACGAAGAGTGAAGAATTCAAATGCTAATAACTTAACATTTAACATTTAACACTTAACATTATAAAGATATGATAGGAAAAAGAATTTTGATTGGTGCAGCTTGCCTCATGGCGATGCAAGGAGCAATGGCACAGGTTGATGGCGTTACGGGCGCATCAGTCCAGACTGCCAATACTTCCTGCTGCAAGGGTAAAAAGCAATGTTGCAATACTCCGGCAGAGCAACTGAAGGCAAGACTGCAGAAATTACTGAATAAGGGTATCATGCTCGGGCATCAGGATGATCCGGTGTATGGCACTACTTGGAAATGGGATGAAGGAAAGAGCGATGTACTCCTCACTACAGGTGATTATCCTGCTGTGATGGGTTTCGATCTTGGAAAAATAGAGTTGGACAGCAAAGAAAATCTCGATGGCGTCTCTTTCGATCGTATGCGAAAAGAGATTATTGCCCAAAATGAGAGAGGAGGCATCGTCACTTTGAGCTGGCACCCTTGGAATCCGGTAACAGGCGAGAATGCCTGGGATCCGAAAGGTGATGCTGTAGCTGCTGTCCTGGATGGTGGCGCCCAGCAACAGAAGTTTGATGGCTGGCTCAAGAAGGTTGCCGATTTCATCCTTTCTTTGAAGACAAACGATGGTAAACTGGTTCCTGTCATCTTCCGACCATGGCATGAAATGAATGGCGGATGGTTCTGGTGGGGAGCTAGCAGTTGCACACCTGTACAATATAACCAATTATACGTAAAAACCCTAAATATACTTACTAAAGCAGGGTGCAATAACATCGTTTGGGCTTGGTCACCAAATCTCAGCGACGAGAAGACGGTAGAAAAATTCCTGGAGCGATTCCCGGGTGAGAAGTATGTGGATATGCTGGGTGTTGATGTCTACGAGTTTGACAACAACGATGCCAACTATCAGCAGAACCTTGCAGCTACGCTCGATGTACTGATGGAAGCTGCCAAGAAGGTGGGCAAGATTCCTGCCCTCACCGAAACGGGTTGCCGGGGTATCGCCAGCAAGAAAGACTGGTTTACGCAAACCCTCTGGCCTGTACTTCAGAAGTATCAGTTGAGTTATGTCCTCTTCTGGCGTAATGCCTGGGATAAACCTGAGGAAGAGGCTTACCTACCTGGTGTCGGCGACGGTGATATCGTCAAGGACTTCAAGAAGTTTAAGAAGGAAAAGAAAATCCTCTTTGCCAAAGACATTGTAAAGGTAAAAAAGTAAAAAGGTAAAAAAGTAAAAAAAAGATATATTATGACTACATTTCAAGACAAAGTGAAAGCACTCCGCGCTCATCATGAGGAATTGCTGAGCCGTAAGAATGAACCAGTAGAGTGGGGAAATGGTATCTACGAAAAGTATAAGAACCCAATCCTTACAGCAGAACATACACCATTGGAGTGGCGTTACGACTTCGATGAGAAGAGTAATCCGTATCTCATGCAGCGCATTATGATGAATGCTACGCTCAATTCGGGTGCCATCAAGTGGAATGGTAAGTATATCCTCGTTGTTCGTGTTGAGGGTGCTGACCGCAAGAGTTTCTTTGCCGTAGCAGAGAGTCCTAATGGTGTTGACAACTTCCGTTTCTGGGATGAGCCTATCACCATGCCTGAGGATGTAGTTCCAGCTACCAATATCTATGATATGCGACTCACCGCTCATGAGGATGGTTACATCTATGGTGTGTTCTGTGCTGAGCGTCATGATGATGCACAGCCTGGCGACCTCAGTGCTGCTACTGCTACTGCGGCAATCGCCCGTACCAAGGACCTGGTAAACTGGGAGCGTCTTTCTGATTTGAAGACCAAGAGTCAGCAACGTAATGTGGTTCTCCATCCGGAATTCGTTGACGGTAAGTATGCTTTCTATACCCGTCCTCAGGATGGTTTCATCGATACAGGTTCAGGCGGTGGTATCGGTTGGGCACTGGTTGATGACATCACTCATGCCGAAATCAAGGAAGAGAAGATCATCAATGCCCGTCACTATCATACCATCCAGGAGGTGAAGAACGGCGAGGGTCCTCATCCTATCAAGACTGATAAGGGCTGGTTGCATCTGGCTCACGGTGTTCGTGGCTGTGCCAGCGGTCTCCGCTATGTGCTCTATATGTACATGACTTCTCTTGAGGATCCTACTAAGGTGATTGCTGAACCAAGTGGATATCTCCTCGTACCGGAAGGTCCTGAGTATATCGGTGATGTAATGAATGTTGTCTTTGCCAATGGTTGGATTGCAGATGAGGATGGCAAGGTATTCATCTACTATGCTTCTTCTGATACCCGCATGCATGTGGCAACTTCTACCATCGACCGATTGGTAGACTACTGCATGAACACACCAAAGGATGATTATCGTACTCAGTTCTCTGTAGAGAAGATCAAGGCTTTGGTAGCAAAAAACAAACAGACTTTAAGTAAATAGTTTCAGGTATTAAGATTGTAGGGATTCGTACTCCTCATCCGTATTATCAAATATAGATGGGGAGCGAATCCCTTTTTTAGTAAGTGAAGAACGAAAAGTGAAGAGTGAAGAATTTTCCCCTTTAAGTTAATACTTAACATTTAACATTTAACACTTAACATTCAACACTCAACATTCAACATTCAACACTCAACATTTAACATTAAAAATAAAAACAATGGCTCGTTTAAAAGAAAAAATAGCTTATGCATTGGGTGATGCCGCTGCGGGTGGTATTGTATGGAAGGTGATGTCTATCGCTTTTCCTCTGTTTTTTACAAATGTCTTCGGACTCTCGTTTGCGGATGCGGCAGTACTGATGCTCGTAGCCCGCATGTTCGATGTGGTTACCGACCCGCTGATGGGTACGCTTGCCGACCGTACACAGAGTCGTTTCGGAACCTACCGTCCTTGGCTCATCTATGGTGCCATTCCTTTCGGATTGATATTCGCACTCTTGCTCTATACACCAGACTTCGGTCCTGTGGGCAAGCGAATCTATGCTTACGCCCTCTATCTGCTGATGATGGCGGTATATACCATGGTGAATGTGCCTTACGGCTCATTGCTCGGTGTGATGACCGAGGATGATGATGAGAAGAACCAGTTCTCTTCTTTCCGTATGGTGGGTGCTTATGCCATGGGATTCGTCACCCTGCTTTCTTTCCCTTATCTCCAGAAGATGGTAGGTGGTTCTGCCGCTCATCAGTATGCTGTCATTGGTGCCGTGCTCGGTATTATTGCAGCTGTGATGACGTTGGTTTGTGGTCTCTTTACCACGGAGCGCCTGAAACCGAAGCGCGCTGAGAAGTTCTCTTTCCAGCAGTTTGCTGACCTCGTTCACAACAAGGCTTGGCTCTATATGACAGCCATCGCCGTATGCACCAACTTCTTCAACGGATTCCGCTATGCCGTAGCCGGCTATATGTTCGATTACTGTCTGCATGGCAATGTAACCATCGAGGGACTGATTATCAACTATACCGTTTTCATGGCGTTCGGTGAAGTAACCTGTATGATTTTCGGTGGTGTATCTCCTTGGTTCACCCGTCTGGTAGGTAGCAAGCGCATGGCATTCTTCTGGGCAGCAGCACTCTGTCTGGTTCTCTCGGTAGTCTTCTTCTTCATCCCGATGGATCCATCCTATATCTGGGTGATGATAGTTATCGTTATCCTTACCTCTATGGGTATCGGTATCTATTCGCCATTGATGTGGTCTATGTATGCCGATGTAGCCGACTACCATACCGAGCATTTCGGAACATCTGCTACAGGTCTTATCTTCTCTTCCGGTACGATGAGCCAGAAGTTTGGTACTGCCATTTCCGGTTCTCTCATCGCCCTCTTCCTGGGCTGGGCAGGTGCCAACATGATAACAGATAAGATGGGTAATACGATGATCGACCCAGCCAGTGTCACCGACTCTGTGCTTACGATGGTATGGTCATTGTTCTCACTCTTCCCAGCCGTCATCGCCTTCCTGCTGATGGTGCTGTCTTGGAAGTTCCCTATCCGCAAATAACACAGATAACATAACTAATAATCACTATTAAGAAAGGAAAAATGGAAAATCTAAAAGAAACGATGCGGGATGTTCTGGAGAACAACATCCTCAGCTATTGGTTGACGAAAGTGAAAGATGAAGAAAACGGCGGCTTTTATGGACGTGTAGACGGTAACGACCAGGTACATCCTGTAGCCGAGAAGGGAGCAGTGATGAATGCCCGTATCCTCTGGGCGTTTTCTGCTGCCTACCGTGTGTTGAAGAAGCCAGAGTATCTCGAGGCTGCCACCCGTGCCAAGGAGTATGTGCGCGATCATTTCCTCGACAAGGAATATGGCGGCATCTACTGGAGTGTTGACTATCAGGGCAATCCGCTTGATACCAAGAAGCAGACTTATGCCATCGGCTTTGCCATCTATGGCTTCTCGGAGTATGCCCGTGCAACAGGCGACAAGGAGGCATTGGATATCGCTATCTCGCTGTATCATGACATAGAGCAGCATGCCTTTGATGCCAAGAACAACGGATATATCGAGGCATTGACCCGTGAGTGGAATCCGATTGCAGACATGCGTCTCTCTGATAAGGACGAGAATGGTTCCCGTACGATGAATACTCATCTTCATATCATTGAGCCATATACCAATCTTTATCGTGTTTGGAAGACTCCGGAACTGGAGAAGAGCATCCGCAATCTCCTCGACATCTTCACCGATAAGCTTCTGGACAAGGAGACTTATCACCTCGATCTCTTCTTCAATGATGAGTGGGAGGGCAAGCGTAATATCGAGAGTTACGGTCATGATATCGAAGCTTCCTGGTTGCTCCACGAAACCGCTCTGGTTTTGGATGACAAGGAGGTGCTGCATAAGATAGAGCGCATCATCCGCCGTATCGCCGATGCTGCAGATGAAGGTCTGCGTCCAGATGGCAGTATGGTTTATGAGCATTGGAAGGATGGAGATAAGTTTGATCTCCAGCGCCAGTGGTGGGTGCAGTGTGAGAACATCATCGGCCATATCGACCTCTATCAGTATTTCCGTACCGAAGAGAATCTCTTGGTTGCCATCTCCTGCTGGAACTATGTAGCCAAGCATCTGCTGGATGCCAAGAACGGTGAGTGGCACTGGGCTATCCTGGAAGATGGTACGGTGAACAAGGAGGATGATAAGGCTGGTTTCTGGAAATGTCCTTACCACAACTCCCGCATGTGCCTCGAACTCATCGAACGTGAATATTAGAATACCGAATCCCTGCAAGACAGGAATAGAATACAAAAATCCAAGCAAATCATATATTTGCTTGGATTTTTTTGTTTATCCCGATTTTTTATTGTACTTTTGCAGCCAATGCGGCGCCAGCCCCATTATTCATTATAAATTGTAAATTATTCGTATTAATAAATGTATATAGCAATAGCAGGAAATATCGGTAGTGGAAAGACAACACTCACCAAGATGCTTTCTAAACATTATGGATGGAAACAGTACTTGGAACCCGTGGCTGAAAACCCCTATATCGATGACTATTACAAGGATATCTCGCGATGGGCACTCAATATGGAGGTGTTCTATCTGAAGCAGCGATTCAAGAATCTGCTGGAAATCCAACACAGTAAGGAGACGGTCATCCAGGACCGCACCATCTTTGAGGGCGTTTATGTCTTTGCGGCTAACAACCGGAAGATGGGCAACATGGATCAGCGCGACTACGAGACTTATATGGAGCTTTTCGAGTCGATGATGGAAGTGGTAGAGATGCCTGAACTGATGATTTATCTCCGTTCTTCAGTTCCTCACCTCGTGAAGAATATCCAGAAGCGTGGTCGTGATTATGAGCAGAAGATGCCTCTGGATTATCTGGAAGGTATCAACAATCTTTACGAAGATTTTATCATGAATAAGTATAAGGGTAAGGTGCTTATCGTAGAAGTTGATAATCTCGATTTCGAGCACAATCCCAAGCAGTTTGGTGAAATCGTAGATAAGATAGATGCCAAGCTCTTCGGCCTCTTTTCGGAAAGGTAAAAAAGTAAAAAGGTAAAAAGGTAAAAGGGCTTTTAAAGGTAAAAAAGTAAAAAGGTAAAAAAGTAAAAAGAGCCTTCCCCCTTTGCGCCCCCGTTCCTAGCGATTCCATCGCTAGTCCAATTCAACATTCAACATTTAACATTCAACATTAACAACAAAGATGCATATAGCAATAGCAGGAAATATAGGTAGCGGCAAGACAACATTAACCAAGATGCTTGCCAAGAGATATGGCTGGAAAGCTAATTTCGAGCCAGTAGATAATAATCCATATCTGGCTGATTATTACAAGGATATGGAACGTTGGTCGTTTAATCTTCAGATTTACTTTCTGAACAAGCGATTCCATGATGTTGTGGAGATTTCCCGTTCAGAGCAGACTATCGTACAGGACAGAACCATCTTTGAGGATGCGCGTATCTTTGCGCCTAATCTTCATGATATTGGTATGATGAGCGATAGGGATTTCAAGAACTATACTGACCTCTTCGAACTGATGATCAGTCTGGTGAAACTCCCAGACCTGATGATATATATCAAGAGCAGCATTCCGACGCTCGTGAAGCATATCGAGAAGCGTGGCCGCGATTTCGAGAAGAGCATCCGCATTGATTACCTCCAGGGCTTGAACAAGCGTTATGAGGATTGGATCAAGGATTATAAAGGTCGCCTCATCATCATCGATGGTGATAATCTGGAGTTCGGAGAGAATCCAGAAGACTTTAGAAAGGTTACTGACCTGATAGATGCCGAACTCTTCGGCCTGTTTGCTGAAAAGGGGGATTAAAGGCTTTTAAAGGTAAAAAAGTAAAAGGGTAAAAAGGTAAAAAGAACCTTAACCCCTTTGCGCCCCCGTTCCTAGCGATTCCATCGCTAGTCCCCCCAAGTCCTTATCATAAAGGTAAAAAGGTAAAAAAGTAAAAAGGTAAAAAACGCAAGCCCGCTAGGTGTAAAAAGGAACGCCTGGCGGGCTTGCGTTTATGGTTGTACAACTAAAAGGGTTATGGTTGTACAACTAAAAGGGTTATGGTTGTACAACTAAAAGGGTTATAGTTGTACAACTAAAGGGTTTATGGTTGTACGACTAAAAGGGTTATATTTGTACAACTAAAGGGTGTATGGTCGTACAACTATAGGGTGTATGGTTGTACGACTATAAGGGTTGTAGTTGTACGATTAAAAGGTGTTGTCACTAGGCTCGGCAGACCTGCTGACTGCAGTCGGCAGAGCTGCTGACTAGGCTCAGCAGAGCTGCTGAGCCTAGTGGCAACCTTCGAGAAGCAGTCTCCTTCAACTCGAAAAGCAGTCTCCTAAAACTAAAAGAGACGACTCTTTGAACCCAAAGAAACGTCTCCTTTCGCTTATTCAATCATATCCTTTCGCTTATTCAAACATCTGAATATGCTTATTCAATCATATTCTTCCGCTTATTCAATCATCTGAATACGCTTATTCAATCATATTCTTCTGCTTATTCAATCATCTTCCTGCGCCAGCAGAACTATCTCCTTCTGAAGTTCCTGCAGTTTTATGCATGGATTCTTGCGAAATCCAGGTAGTATCGCTATCCGTAGGATGATGAAAAAGGCTGTTTTTTGTTTTTTTTAAATTTGATTGTAAATTAAACCATAAAAAAACGTGTTCTTTCAGAAAAAAGTGTTACCTTTGCAGCCGCTTAGAAGCATTTATATAAAATAACGTTATAACAAATTTATGAACTTTACACTATTTATCACCGTTTTGCTGACGGCTGTAACCTTGGTGGTGGCTGCTTATGTCATCGCGAAGTTGATCGGTCCTCGTTCATACAATCCGGTAAAGGGTGAACCTTTTGAGTGCGGTATTCCGACACGTGGCAGCTCATGGTTGCCATCACATATCGGCTACTACCTCTTCGCCATCCTTTTCCTGATGTTTGATATCGAGACAGTATTGCTTTACCCATGGGCAGTCGTAGTTAAGCAGTTTGGACCTATGGCTCTCGTGAGCATCGGGTTCTTCTTGTTGGTATTGGTATTTGGCCTTGCATACGCTTGGCGGAAAGGAGCATTGGAATGGAAGTAAACAAAAGAGCCTCTATCAAGAGTATTCCTTACGACGAGTTTAAGGACAATGATACCCTCGAAAAGATTGCGCAGGAGCTCAATGAGGGTGGTGCTAACGTGGTAGTCGGTTCACTCGATGCTGCCATCAACTGGGGACGCAGTAACTCTCTCTGGTCTTTGACCTTCGGTACTTCTTGCTGTGGTATCGAGTTCATGGCTGTAGGTTGTGCACGTTACGACTTCTCCCGTTTCGGTTTCGAGGTAACCCGTAACTCTCCACGTCAGGCTGACTTGATCATGTGTGCCGGTACTATTACCAATAAGATGGCACCTGTATTCAAACGTTTGTACGATGAAATGGCTGAGCCTAAGTATGTAGTGGCTGTTGGTGGATGCGCCATCTCTGGTGGTCCGTTCAAGAAGAGCTACAACGTGGTTCGTGGTATCAGCGAGCTGGTTCCTGTGGATGTTTACATCCCTGGATGTCCTCCACGCCCTGAGGCAATCCTTTACGGTATGATGCAGTTGCAGCGTAAGGTAAAGGTTGAGAAATTCTTCGGTGGTGCTAACCACAAGATGTCTCAGGATGAGAAGGAACTTTCTATGAGCAAGGGCGGTCTCCGCGGCTTGAGCAACGAGAATCTCTCTGCCAGCGAGAAGCTCGGACACAAGGAGCCTATCATCGTAACTGAAGTACCTGAGGATTTCGACCCTCAGAAAGGTCTAACTGATTAATATAATAAGGTATAAGAACATGAAACTGAATAATATTGAATTGAGTTTTGATAATTTCGCTTCTGAAATGGCGAAGTTGAAGAACGAGAAGCATTTCGACTACCTTGTTACCATCATCGGTGAAGACTTCGGTGAGGAAGGTCTCGGATGTATCTATATTCTCGAGAATACTCAGACCAACGAGCGCTGCTCGGTAAAGACCATCGCCAAGAAGGTGGATGGCAGTGATGTGATTCCTACAGTTATTAACCTTTGGAAGGTGGCTGACCTCCTGGAGCGTGAGGTATTCGATTTCGTCGGCATCAAGTTCCTGGGTCACCCAGATATGCGTCGTCTCTTCCTCCGTACCGATTTCCAGGGCTATCCATTGCGCAAGGACTTCGATATGAGTCCTGAGGCAAACAAGTTCCCTTGCACTGATGAGCCTGAGGATGACTTCACCGTGGAGTATTCCTTGAGCGAGGATGGACATCTCGTTGCTACAGAGAAGCGTCGCTTCGACGAGGATGACTATGTAGTCAACATCGGTCCTAACCACCCATCTACCCACGGTGTGCTCCGATTGCAGACTGTTATTGATGGTGAGACTGTGAAGCGCATCTATCCACACCTCGGTTATATCCACCGTGGTATCGAGAAGATGTGGGAGAACATGACCTATCCACAGACTTTGGCATTGACCGACCGTCTGAACTATCTCTCTGCGATGATGCACCGCCACGCATTGGTAGGCGTTATCGAAGAGGCGATGGGTATCGAACTCTCAGACCGTATCCGCTACATCCGTACCATCATGGATGAGTTGCAGCGTATCGACTCACACTTGTTGTACCTCGGCTGTACCGCACAGGACTTGGGTGCCTTGACCGCATTCCTTTACTGTATGCGCGACCGTGAGCACGTATTGAACGTGATGGAGGAGACAACCGGTGGCCGTCTGATCCAGAACTACTACCGTATTGGTGGTCTGCAGGCAGATATCGACCCTAACTTCGTTCAGAATGTGAAGACCCTCTGCAAGTATCTCCGTCCGATGATTCAGGAGTACCTCGACGTATTCGGCGACAACGTGATTACTCACAACCGTCTCGAAGGTGTAGGTCCAATGAACCTTGAGGATTGTATCAACTATGCTGTAACCGGTCCTGCAGGCCGTGCATCAGGTTGGAAGAACGATACCCGCAAGCGTCATCCATACGATATGTACGACAAGGTAGAGTGGAAGGAAATCACCCTTACCGGTTGCGATTCAATGGATCGTTACTATGTACACATCCAGGAGTTGTATCAGAGCTTGGACATCATCGAGCAGTTGATTGACAACATTCCAGAGGGTGAGTACTACATCAAGCAGAAGCCAATCATCAAGGTTCCAGAGGGACAGTGGTACTTCTCTGTAGAGGGTGCCAGCGGCGAGTTTGGTGTATATCTCGACTCAAAGGGTGACAAGAGTCCATACCGTATGAAGATGCGTCCGATGGGTCTCTCACTCACAGGAGCCTTGGATCCAATGCTCCGTGGTCAGAAGATCGCCGACCTCATCACTACAGGTGCAGCAATCGATTTCGTAATCCCTGATATTGATAGATAATTATGTTTGATTTTAGTATAGTAACAACATTCATCGACAATCTGCTTCGCCAGACCTTGGGTTTGGGCGACTTCCTGTCGATTCTGATAGAGTGCGTGCTCGTGGGTATCTGCATTTTGACAGCATACGCCCTCATCGCTATCGTACTTATCTTCATGGAGCGTAAGGTGTGTGCCTACTTCCAGTGCCGTCTCGGCCCTATGCGTGTAGGTCCTTGGGGTATCTTCCAGGTATTCGCCGACGTGCTCAAGATGTTGATCAAGGAGATCTTCGCTGTAGATAGAGCCGACAAGCTGCTCTACTACATGGCACCATTCCTCGTGATCATTGCCTCTGTAGGTACTTTCTCATTCCTTCCATGGAACAAGGGAGCACATATTCTTGACTTCAACGTAGGTGTATTCCTCATCACAGCCGTAAGTTCTATCGGTGTGCTGGGTGTGTTCCTCGCTGGTTGGGCATCAAACAACAAGTACTCTGTGGTATCTGCCATGCGTGGTGCCGTACAGATGATTTCTTACGAGATGTCTCTCGGTCTCTGCCTCATTTCTGCAGTAGTCCTCACCGGAACCATGCAGGTAAGCGGTATCGTTGAGGCTCAGACTGGAGCTTGGAACTGGTTGATTATCAAGGGTCATGTGCCAGCTATCCTGGCTTTCCTCGTATTCCTCGTAGCAGGTAATGCTGAGGCAAACCGTGGTCCTTTCGACTTGGCTGAGGCTGAGAGTGAGTTGACCGCTGGTTACCACACTGAGTATTCAGGTATGGGCTTCGGTTTCTACTACCTGGCTGAGTACCTTAACCTCTTCGTGATTTCTGGTATTGCTTCTACCGTATTCCTCGGTGGTTGGGCGCCATTGAACATCGGTATCGAGGGCTTCGACAATCTGATGAACCTCATCCCAGGTTTCATCTGGTTCTTCGGTAAGACCTTTGCTGTGGTTTGGCTCCTGATGTGGGTACGTTGGACATTCCCACGTCTCCGTATCGACCAGATTCTGAAGTTGGAGTGGAAGTATCTGATGCCATTGTCACTCGTCATCCTGATTTTGATGACCGTGTGCGTAGCATTCGGAATCCACGGATAATCTTTAATACACATTATTATAATAATAAGAAAGTATGTCTAACAATTCATATTTCGGCGGTATTGCAGCGGGTTTGAAGACCCTCGCTACTGGTATGAAGGTTACCATGAAGGAGTACTTCACACCAAAGAGCACAGAGCAGTATCCTGAGAACCGCAAGACTACACTCCACGTATCTCCACGTTTCCGTGGACGCCTGGTCTTCGTTCGTGATGAGAACGAGGCTTACAAGTGTGTGGGTTGTACATTGTGTGAGAAGTCATGCCCTAACGATACCATCAAGATCGTGACCGAGATGGTAGAGGACCCAGAGACAGGCAAGAAGAAGCGCAAGCTGGTAGATTACCAGTACGACTTGGGCGACTGCATGTTCTGCGAACTCTGTGTGAACGCATGTAACTTCGGTGCAATCAAGTTTGTCAACGATTTCGAGAATGCAGTCTTCGACCGCAACAAGTTGGTGATGCACCTTGACAAGGAGGTTTATAAGGGCGGAAGCCTTCCTAACCTCATTGAGGGTGGTGCCCCATTGGAAATCGGTAAGTTTAACACCAAGACTAAGTAAGGAGGACTTTAGACAATGATAACAGCAAATTTATTTATGTTCGTCATCTTGGCAGTAGTCATCCTTGGCTCAGCCATCATGTGCGTGTTCACCAAGCGCATCATGCGTGCGGCAACCTTCCTGTTGTTCGTACTCTTCGGTGTAGCAGGCATGTTCTTCCTGCTCGACTATACTTATCTGGGTGCTGCTCAGATTTCAGTATATGCCGGCGGTATCACCATGCTTTATGTCTTCGCTATCCAGTTGGTTTCAAAGCGTACTCTTCAGGGTCTTTTGGAGCATGTCAAGGGTAGCAAGATTGTTGGTCGCGCACTCGTCTGCCTCGTTGGTTTCGTAACCTTGGCAGTCATCGTGTTGAAGAATCACTTTATTGATATGGCTGCAACCGTAGCCGACACCGAGGTGCCAATGGACCAGGTAGGTTCTGCACTGGTAGGTGCTGACAAGTATGGCTATGTATTGCCATTCGAGTTTATCTCTGTATTCCTGTTGGCATGTATCATCGGTGGTATCTTAATCGCAAGAAAGGAGGATAAGAAATGATTCCAGTACAATATTTCTTCGTGCTCTCAGCACTCTTGTTCTTCATCGGAGTCTATGGCTTCTGTACACGCCGTAACCTCGTTGCCATGCTCATCTCCATCGAGCTTGTATTGAATGCAGCCGACCTGAACTTCGCTGTGTTCAACCGCATCCTCTTCCCAGGACAGTTGGAAGGTTTCTTCTTCACATTGTTCTCTATCGGAGTAGCAGCAGCCGAGACAGCCGTAGCACTCGCTATTATTATCAACGTTTACCGCAACTATCACAGTGACCAGGTGAACAGTATTGAAAACATGAAATTCTAAAAGACAATGGAATACAATTATGCATTTTTGATACTTCTTCTGCCATTCCTGAGCTTCCTGGTTCTGGGACTTGTGGGTATGAAGATGAAAAGACCGGTAGCAGCACTCATCGGTACCGTATTGATGGGCTGTGTATTCGCGATGTCTGTCTATACAGCATACGAGTACTTCTTTGCAGTGGGTCGCGATGCCTCTACAGGTATGTACCCAACTGTTACCGTATTTAATTTCACATGGTTGAAGTTTACTGAGTTGCTCACCTTCAACATCGGTTTCCGTCTGAGCCCAATCTCCGTATTGATGCTCATCGTGATTACCACCGTCAGCTTCATGGTTCACATCTACAGCTTCGGCTATATGGCAGAGCGCGATGAGAACTACAAGGTTGAGGAATATGAGAAGGGTATGCAGCGTTTCTACGCTTACCTGAGCCTCTTCACCATGTCAATGTTGGGCTTGGTAGTAGCTACCAACATCTTCCAGATGTATCTGTTCTGGGAGTTGGTGGGTGTTTGCTCATACCTGCTCATCGGTTTCTACTATCCAAAGCATGCTGCAGTTCATGCCAGCAAGAAGGCGTTCATCGTAACTCGTTTCGCTGACCTCTTCTTCTTGATCGGTATCCTGTTCTACAGCTTCTACGTAGGAACCTTCAACTACGACTTGAATGCTCAGCCAGAGCTCAACTCAGCTTTGGCAGGTGCAGCTTGGGTAATGCCAACAGCGTTGTTCCTCATGTTCATCGGTGGTGCCGGTAAGAGTGCGATGTTCCCATTGCACATCTGGTTGCCAGATGCGATGGAGGGTCCAACACCTGTTTCTGCTTTGATCCACGCCGCTACCATGGTTGTAGCCGGTGTTTATCAGGTAGCCAGCCTCTTCCCAATCTGGGTACAGTATGCTCCTGAGACTCTTCACTATGTAGCTTACATTGCAGCCTTCACTGCATTCTATGCAGCAGCCGTAGCTTGCTGCCAGCGTGATATCAAGCGTGGTCTGGCTTTCTCTACTATCTCTCAGATTGCCTACATGCTCGTTGCTCTCGGCGTTTGCTTCGCTGTAGATAACCACCACGGTGGTCTGGGTTACATGGCTGGTATCTTCCACCTGTTTACCCACGCTATGTTCAAGGCATTGCTCTTCCTCTGCTCTGGTGCCATCATCGTCATCATCGGCAGCAACTTCAAGGAGTACATGGGCGGTCTGCACAAGTACATGCCTATTACCAACATCTGCTTCCTCATCGGTTGCTTGGCGATTGCAGGTATTCCTCCATTCGCAGGTTTCTGGTCAAAGGATGAGATTATCTCAGCTTGCTTCCAGTTCTCTCCATTCATGGGCTGGTTCATGACAGTGGTTGCCGGTATGACAGCATTCTACATGTTCCGTCTCTACTACGTTATCTTCTGGGGACAGAGCTACTATGAGCTGGATCCTGAGAACCGTCGCAAGCCACAGGAGGTTCCTTTCGTGATGTGGGGTCCATTGGTATTCCTCGCCATCATCTCTTGCCTCTGCGGTTTGATTCCATTCGGTCACTTCATATCTGCTACAGGTCAGAGCTACGATATCCATATCGACATGAGCGTGGCAACTACATCTGTGATTGTTGCAATCATCGGTATCGGTCTGGCTACTTACATGTATGCTCCTAAGAAGACTCCATTGGCAGACGGTTTGGCTAAGAAGATGCCTAAGTTGCACAAGGCAGCCTTGAACCGTTTCTATATCGACGATGCTTGGCAGTTCTTCACCCACAAGATTGTCTTCGGTCTGTTCTCTAAGCCAATCGCATGGTTCGACCGTCGCGTTATCGATGGTACCTTCAACTTCATGGCTTGGGGTACACAGGAGGCAGGTGAAACCATCCGCCCATGGCAGAGTGGTGATGTTCGCAGCTATGCTATCTGGTTCCTCACCGGTACCGTAGCATTGACATTGTGCCTGCTCGCACTTCTTTAATGAAAGTCTCACAATTAAGTAAATAGAAAAGAAATGAATTTAAGTATATTCGTCATAGTACCACTCCTGATGTTGCTCGGCCTCTGGTTGGCACGCAACGACAAGCAGGTTCGTGGTGTGATGGTAGCAGGTGCCAGCGTACTGCTCGGTCTCTCCATCTATTTGGTGTTTGCATTTCTCGAAGCTCGTGAGACAATGCCAGCCGACCAAGCTCCGATGCTCTTCACCTACTGTGTGCCTTGGTTTGAGCCATTGCACATCAACTATTCACTCGGTGTGGATGGTATCTCTGTAGTGATGATTCTCCTGACTTCAGTCATCGTGTTCACCGGTACATTTGCTTCTTGGCAGATGGAGCCAATGAAGAAGGAATACTTCCTCTGGTTCACTCTCTTGAGCATCGGTGTATACGGCTTCTTCATCTCTATCGACATGTTCACCATGTTCATGTTCTATGAGGTAGCGCTGATTCCTATGTACCTCCTCATCGGTGTATGGGGTAGTGGTGCGAAGGAGTATTCAGCCATGAAGTTGACTTTGATGTTGATGGGTGGTTCAGCCCTTTTGGTTATCGGTATCCTGGGTATCTACTTCTACAGTGGTGCTCAGACCTTCGAAATCCTCGATATCGCTCACCATACCAATGGTGCTCATGCGATTCCAGAGAGCGTGCAGAACGTGTTCTTCCCATTGCTCTTCATCGGTTTCGGTATCCTCGGTGCTCTGTTCCCATTCCACACATGGTCTCCTGATGGTCACGCCAGTGCGCCAACAGCCGTATCTATGTTGCACGCCGGTGTATTGATGAAGCTTGGTGGTTACGGTTGCTTCCGTATCGCTATGTTCCTCTTGCCAGCTGCTACTCACGGATTCTGGATCAAGGTGTTCCTCGTGCTGACTACTATCTCTATCGTATATGGTGCTTTGTCAGCATGTGTACAGACCGACTTGAAGTACATCAACGCCTATTCATCAGTATCTCACTGTGGTATGGTGCTCTTCGCTCTCTGTATGATGACTGAGACAGCCGCTACTGGTGCAATCCTCCAGATGTTGTCTCACGGTTTGATGACCGCCCTCTTCTTCGCCGTTATCGGTATGATTTACCATCAGGCTGGTACACGTGACGTACGTTATCTGGGTGGTTTGATGAAGATCATCCCATTCCTCTCAGTAGGTTATGCAGTAGCAGGTTTGGCTAACCTCGGTTTGCCAGGTTTCTCTGGTTTCGTAGCCGAGATGACCATCTTCGTAGGTGCATTCCAGAATGCAGATACATTCCATCGCGTATGTACCATCATCGCATGTACCTCTATCGTAGTGACAGCGGTTTACATCTTGCGTTGTGTTGGTAAGATCCTTTATCAGAAGGTTCCTAATCCAAAGTTGGAGAAGCTTCACGATGCTACATGGGACGAGCGTATCGCTGTAGCAGGTCTGATTGCCTGTGTAGCAGGTCTCGGTATGTTCCCACTCTGGGCAGAGGAGATTATCATGGACGCTGTAGGTCCTATCTTTAGTGTAATCATGTAATAAATATCAGAAGAAATGAATTACAGTCAATTTTTAAATATGATTCCAGAAGCTACTCTGATGGTAGTTCTGTTGATCACTTTCATTGCTGACTTCTGCAGTTCCAAGAGCGCAGACCGTAAGTGGTTCAATCCTCTGGTATGTCTCTTGATGGTGGCTCACATTGCCATCAACATCTTCCCAACAGAAGCCACAGAGGCATTTGGCGGCATGTACACCACAAGTCCTGCTGCCGGTGTCTTGAAGACTATTCTGGCGCTGGGTACCCTCATCGTGATGGTACAGGCTAAGGAGTGGTTGAGCCGTGAGGACACAGCCTTCAAGGAGGGTGAGTTCTATATGCTGATTATCTCTACCTTGCTCGGTATGAACATGATGGTTAGTGCCAACCACTTCCTCCTGTTCTTCCTCGGCCTCGAAATGGCATCTGTGCCAATGGCTTGCTTGGTAGCATTCGATAAGTACCGTCACAATTCTGCTGAGGCAGGTGCCAAGTTCATCCTTACTGCTACTTTCTCTAGTGGCGTGATGATCTACGGTATCTCTCTGCTCTATGCAGCTTGTGGTACCTTGTACTTCAACGATATGGCAAACGTTATCTCTGCATCTCCATTGACAATCGCCGGTATGGTATTCTTCTTCAGTGGTCTCGGTTTCAAGATTTCCTTGGTTCCTTTCCACTTCTGGACAGCCGATTCATACCAGGGTGCACCAACTACTGTTACAGGTTATCTTTCAGTAGTATCTAAGGGTGCTGCAGCGTTCACACTCTGCGCTATCCTGATGAAGGTGTTCCAGCCAATGGTAGAGTACTGGACTGTGTTGCTTTACATCGTGATTGTACTTTCTATCACTATCGCCAACCTGTTTGCCATCCGTCAGAGCGACTTGAAGCGTTTCATGGCATTCTCTTCTATCTCTCAGGCAGGTTACATCATGTTGGCTGTGGTAGGTAACTCAGCGATGAGCGTGAGCGCCTTGACTTACTATGTATTGATTTATGTAGTAGCCAACCTGAGCGTCTTCACCATCATCTCATCTATTGAGGAGCACAACAATGGTACTGTTCAGATGGACAGCTACAATGGTTTGTACAAGACCAACCCACGTCTGGCGTTCCTGATGACATTGGCATTGTTCTCATTGGGTGGTATTCCTCCATTCGCTGGTATGTTCTCGAAGTTCTTCGTGTTCATGGCAGCCGTTGGAACTCACGATATCCACACCACATTGGGAGCATGGGCATACGGCGTAGTATTCATCGCGTTGGTAAACACAGTTATCAGCTTGTACTACTATTTGCTCATCGTGAAGGCTATGTTCATCAAGCACAGCGATAATCCGCTTCCTACTTTCCAGAGCGCATGCTCAACCAAGTTGGCGCTTGCAATCTGCACCGTAGGTATCGTAGCATTCGGTATTTGCTCATTCGTCTTCGACTGGATTTCAGTTGCAGTGAATGCGTAAATCATCAATAATTTATAAAAATCCCAGCAATCGGTAAAAGATTGCTGGGATTTTTTTTGGTATTGTCTGAATTTTGCAGTAATTTTGCACCCCGAAAGAGGCATGGTGCCTCCAAGTAATCAATAATAAATATTAATTAATCAATATAAAAGATGGATAAGTTACCAATGAATGATGTTCCGATGCTCGTAAGCGCCATCAACTTCCTGCTTCGTGACCACGAGTTTGAAACACTCGATGAAATTTGCTATCACTTCAATGTGAACCGTGCGGCATTAGAGGCCAAAGTGGCTACCCAAGGATTTGAGTGGTCAGAGCAGCAGAAGAAATTCTGGTAAAACCCACACGCTCAGAAAAGTATAGTCAGCACGCCCTGTAAGGGCAGAAGCTCCTAGCCCAGGGCAACACCCTGGGTAAATATAATTGCATTTAAAACGCCCTGTAAGGGCAAAAGCTTTAAAAAAAATATAAATTGTAAATTATTAATTAATTATGACTCCTCCTCGACCCTTGTGGAAGTCTGTACAAGACTATGTTTTGATTGCGATAGGTATGATATCCTACGCCATTGGATGGAATGTTTTCCTTTTGCCTACCAATGTAACGGCAAGCGGATTACCTGGTATATCCAGTATTATCTATTGGGCAACCGGTTGTCCGGTTCAAATTCCGTATTTTATCGTGAACGCCACCTTATTAATATGTGCGTTTAAGATTTTGGGAGCAAAGTTCTGTGTCAAGACTGTTTATGCCGTTATCGTGGTAACCATCCTGACCTCCTTCTTCTCCAGCCGTTTAGGTGATGTTCATCTTTTGGAAAACCAACCTTTATGGGCTGCTTTCCTGGGTGCCGTTTTCTGTGGCTGCGGAATCGGACTCGGTTTCTCTGTTGGTGGAAGTACGGGTGGTACGGATATCATCGCAGCCATCGTCAACAAGTATCGCGACATTTCTCTTGGTAGAGTAATTATGATATGCGACATCTTCATCATCAGTTCCAGCTATCTGGTGGTACACGATTGGGAGAAGGTGTTATATGGTTATGTAGTTCTTTGCGTTCAGGCATTCTGCATCGACCAGGTGGTAAACAGCAGAAGACGAAGCGTACAGTTCTTTATCATTTCCCAGAAGTATGAGGAGATAGGCAAGCGCATCAATGTAGATGCTGATAGGGGAGTAACGGTGGTGAATGCCAGCGGTTTTTATTCCGGTCAGGATGTGAAGATGCTTTTCGTGTTGGCCAAGCAGCGCCAGGCACCTGCCATCTTCCGTCTTATCAGCGAGATTGATCCCCATGCCTTTGTCAGTCAGAGTGCCGTTATCGGTGTGTATGGTGAAGGTTTTGACAAAATAAAATATAAAAGCAAAAAAGAGCACGGAGTTTAATATCCCGTGCTTTTTTTGTGCATCAAGGAAAGTCAAGAGGGTGAATCATAAACTTATGACATACCCTCACTTTACCAAAAGAGCAAGTATGGGTTCAGTAAGTCCAGTGGAAGGGTAGCAACTCAAGCAGTTCAGTCACGCAACTCAAGTAGTTCAGTAAGACAATTCAAGTAGTTCAGTAAGCGGGTTCAGACGTCTCAGTTAGCTGATGCAGACGTCTCAGTTAGCTGATGCAGACGTCTCGATAAGCTTACAGATACGTCTCCGTTAGCTTACGCAGTAATATCTGTAACCCGATGCAGCCATATTTGTAACCCGATGCAGTCATATCCGTAACCCGATGCAGTCATATTCGTAACCCGATGCAGTCATATCCGTAACCCAGCGCAGCCATATTCGTAACCCAGCGCAGCCTTCATATGAACAAATTTTATGTAATCATCTATCATCCATCACGATTTGCATGTATCATACATCTTTATATACTAATATACAGACACTTGAATAGCGTGATAGATACTTCAAAAACGGAAATATCCCTCACGCTATCCATCACGATTTGGGGTTATCCCTCACGATTTTCTCACTACACTCGTAAGCGGCTCCGCGTTTATACCATTGCAGTCTTCTCATTTGTTCGTATCTTTGCACCATAGTTTTAAAAACACA
>CAKPYB010000005.1 GCA_934202525.1 uncultured Prevotella sp. | reverse complement strand
ACCTCATTCTACCCCTTATTTACCCCTCGAATTTGTCAAAAATACGTCAAGTCTGAGACAGATTTATGTCTGAGGAGAGGCATTTTTCACCCTTAGGAGAGGGGGTAAAACATCTTCCTATCCCCCATATTTTGCATTTTTCCGTTAAATAACGTGATAAAATTCTTTGGTTTGCCTGCTTTTTATTATCTTTGCTAGTAATTGACAAATTATTGACGTATCAATAGTTCGGAAAGCTAGAAATTACATAATAACAATACTACGACGGAAAGGGTAACTTGTTGTTATATAACTATTTAGCATGTATATTTCGTGTGTGAAGTAAAGTCTGTATGTTGGGTTATGAATGGAATATATATTTACTTTTTAAATCATAGCATTCGTTTTTTATGCATTCTTCCAATACCTGTTTTCAGCGATGAAAAACGGAAAAATTAGAGTTTCCTGATTACATAAACCCGTTTTTTTAGCCCATGAATAGCCGATTTTGCACTTTAATTTATGCCCTCATCGAGCAGCTGAAGGAGGAATATCCATTAGCTACGATTCATGGTCATAATGAGTTTGCCAACAAGGCTTGTCCCTGCTTTGATGTGAAGAAGGAGTGGGGCTAACAGATAGGGAACGCGCTGCGTTCCCTATTTATACTTATTTTCCGATGCACCATACGTAACCAACTGAATATCAGCTATTTAATATATGCTTGAGTCATAGGAAAGCCGGGCTAAAATATAAGGTTTTTTATCTCCTTAATTATCTGATATTCAGTGCTTTTTAGTCCTACTTTCCTACTTTTTTCAAGTATCTTTTTAAGCCCTTTTCTACGCCTTCACTTTCCCACGCAAATAATGAATGTCATTGATTCTCAATCGGTTAAGAGTTAACGTGCTATTTGTGAGCCGCTTTCCTTCTGAATGAAAATAGTGTTGATTATCAGCTACTTACGATTTTTGTATTTTCACTTGGTTTCACTTGATTTCATTCATTTTGTGTATCACTTATCTTTACAAACACCCATTTTAAGGGGTTAAAGATTTAACATATTTAACCTTTGTAAACACTCAAAATCTGCATTTTCGTGCTAAAACGTGCTTTTTTATCATTTTTGAGAGGTCGGCTTTTATCTGAATAAATCTGCCATCGTCAGCTGGCATTGGATGTCATCAGAATAGCCGCCCGGCGCAAGTCCATAGGAGGTGATCATCGTGATGAGTACCGTTTTCTCGGTGCCTGTTTCCCTGATGAAGGTCTCCCTTCGGTTGCGGATGCGGTTGTCCTCTTCTTCTGTAATAACGTAAGGGGCGTTGGTATATTTCATCTCACAGAGATTAATTGTATCGTCATTTCTGTCGATGAGCATATCTATCTGTGCTCCCTTCGTCAGCGTCTTGCCGGTGGCAGGGTCTTTCGTTCCCTTATATGACCAGGAATGTACGCTGCTCACAACGGCTGAGAAGCCGAGGGCTGCCTTAATCTGGTTGACGTGCTGCATGCAGACACGCTCGAATGCTCTTCCTGCCCAACCGTAATGGATGGATGAACCTGCGGATGAAGACCAGAAATGCTCATCCCCATTGGTGTTCTCCGATATGAAATCGAAGTAGAATAGGGTGTAGTTGTCTATGAGCTGGAAGGTCGCATCCTTCGTCTTCTTGCCGATGGCTGTGAACTTGCGGATGAAACCGCATTGCTCCAGTTCCTGCAGCGCTTTCGAGAAATCAGCGTTGTCTGAGAGTTTCGACGCTTTCAGCAACTCTTCTCTGAGCAGTCCCTGTTTCTTCTTGGCAAGTGCTGTGATAATAGCTATGTGACAGCGTGGCTTCTTGAACAGTGATGCGTAGAGAGCATCAAACTCTTGTGTGAGTTCTCCGCCTGGCTGGAAGAATATCCGGTCGAAATTCTGTGCCACGCTCATTCCCTTTTTCAGGAAGCTCCAATAGTATGGGATTCCTCCCAAGGCCATGTAAGCTTCGAGAATCTGTCGGTCCTTATAGCCCAGATTCTTCGCTTCGCAATATTGCTTGCACTCTCTGAGGGTGAATGGTTGCAGCAGAACCTTGCATGTAAGACGGTTGTGAAGACCACCATAGTTCATGACCACATTGTCGATGATCCATGATGTGGCGCTTCCGCAGATGACCAGGATAAGGTCTTTTCTCGTAGAAGCCCATGCGTTCCAGAAATGGTCGAGTGAACGGACGAAATTGGATTTTGTCGTGTCCATCCAGGGAAGTTCATCGATGAAGATGACCTTCTTCTCCTCGTTTTCCGGGAACGTCTTCAGGAAATTCCACAGCTGTCCAAATGCCTCAGACCATGTCTTAGGCATTGCGCATTTTCCCATTCCGGCAAGATAAAGAGATTCTCGAAAGTCGCTTAACTGCTGCCTGCGAGTGGCTCCGTATGTGCCGGTATGCTGGAAAACGAAATGACTCTTGTAGGCCTCTCTGATAAGAAAGGTCTTGCCGACACGTCGTCTTCCGTAAACAGCCACGAATTGTGATTCATCAGAAGTCATCAGTCCGTGGAGTGTTGCTATTTCATTTTCTCTGCCTATTAACATAACGTATTCTTTGTTTTATTCTCTATTTATTATGTGGCAAAGATACAAAAATATATCGATAAGTCGTGGAAATGTATCAATATTTAACAGATTTCCACGGGAAATCGCAACTTTTTGGGTGGTTTGCACCGAAAAATACATGGCTTTAAAATGTTTTTAGAAACCTACATGCGCCTGTATTTACCACTTCATCGCCTCCTTTGGAAGCAACGGAATAGCTCCATAGCGTCCTAATAGATATCCCTTTCGAACATCTTCACGAGGCTTGAATTCTGCCAAGGATGTAAGATGAGATGCTCCATCCTTTCCCTTCTCGACAAACCAGATTTCATCAACTCTGATAAGGTCGAGATTGAGCAGGTTGCATTCGTGAGTTGAGAAAATGAGTTGAGAGTCTCTTCCTGACTCCAGTCCTGAGAAATAGCACTCTAGGATTTTCTGCGAGAGCATAGGGTGCATACTGCGGTCAATCTCGTCGATGAGATAGTCAACTTCATTTTGCTTCAAATCAATGAGTATAGGGATGAAGTCGAGCAATCGGATGCTGCCATCAGATTCTTCGTTCAGATCAAATATTACCTCTGTGCCGGAAGTAAGATTCCGGTGAACAGCCTTCTGCTTGTAAATCTCATATCCTCCGTTGGCATTTACCTCGAAAAGAAGCATTTCGCCTCCAACTGTGGCAGCCATGCTGTACGCCTTGCCGTTCTTGGCCTTGCTGAGTATGTTGTCAAGTAAATCGGAAGATAAGTTCACATCTTCCTTCTTGATTTTATACAGGCGCAGGTCTGAAATGCCCGTGTTGAAGTAGGCAAGAAGCGAGCGAGTCGTTTCCTGCACCTCATCATTGTTTTCAGTAAGGAAAGAAATTCCCTGCAGTCGTGTGCTTGGGAAGATGATCTTCAAGCCGTCAGCAAACCAGCTTCTGGCCATGCGTATGGTTTCAAGCCCCTTGCCGTTTCTGCGTACATACTCTGAAAGGAAGCTGGAATCGCAAGGGGTACTGTGGGCGATGAACTTCAGGAGCATGGATGTTTCTTCGTTTCCATCCACCTTGCCAAACGTGAACTCGTTGCCGTCTGCAGTAACCTTTCTTGTGAAAACTTCCTTGTCGGTACGGCTGTTGATTTCAAACAGCCATTCCTCCTTGATTCCTCCGACGGTGAACTCCATGCCATAGGCAAAGCACTTACCCTTGGTCTTGAACTCGATTTCTACCTTGGAGTTTTTCTCTTCGGTATCAGCAAGCTTGAAAGGTTCCACCTTGCTTTGCGGAAAGTTTCCGTTGGCAATTTGCTGGAGCAGTGCAATGGCCTTGATGACGTTGCTCTTTCCAGAAGCGTTGGCACCATAAACGATACCAGCCTTCAGCACGGAAATGTCGTCACGCTTCTCTGCACGGGAAACGTGAGACGGATGTGCGTTGCTCTTACCAGCCACAAAGCTGATTTGAGTCTCATCCTTGATGGAATATATATTTTCAAATGTAGCTCTAAGTATCATAACAATGTCATTTTCTTATTAATACTGATGCAAAGATAAGCTTTTTCTTCGAAAAATGTATTGGTTGATGTCGAATACTTGCAAGATTCTTGCGTGTTTAACACATGTTAGTAGATTCGTAGCTTAGTCTCTTATGTAATCGTTATGATTATGTTCTGGTGTTATATTATAATAGATGTAAATAAACCTTGCAGATAAAACGGGTTAGATTGCTAGTTAAAAAAGGATAAATATAGGCGAGCATTTCAACCACGTGGTTGAAATGCTCAATTGTGTATTTGCTTGTAGTTCTTTAAATTATGATTTTAGAGAATCGCCCAAATGGGCAACTTGTAGAAAAATTTGGATAGTTCAAACAGGAGGAAGCTATAGTGTTAAACATACCTCGTTGTTTAATAATTTCGATTTTAATATCGATATAGATCTTACTTAATTTCTTTAGGTCTGCATTTCCATAAAGCCATAGGGTGACTTGTTATTCGTTCAACGATTGAACTGGCATTAATATGTGTCAAAGTTTAACTAAGTTCTATGTAAAATAGCCACGATTCTAACGCTTATCGGCATTCTGATGTGACATTTTTTCTTTTTATAAAAGAAAATACCGGAAAAAGTTGGTGATTTCGAAATATTTCATTATATTTGCATTTAAAATTTTTAAAAGCGGAAAATATGGATTTGACTCATAATATAATTGAATACGTGAACTGTTGCGTTGGGGCTTTTGCGAATCGTTTTAAGCTTTCATTGGCAGATTCGTACGCCTATTTGCGTAGATTTAAAGGAATAGACTTCCTTGTTACTTGCTATGCGGCTGAGCATACTCTTTCAATAGAGGATGCGGTGGAGGATATTGCCATATTATGTCAAAAGAATGGAGGACGATTAGGATGCTAAAATTATATCATGGTAGCAATGTAGTGATAGATGAAATAGATTTATGTCTTTCACGAAAAGGCAAGGATTTTGGATGTGGCTTTTATCTGAATCCAAATGAATCGCAAGCAAGGGAAATGGCAGTTCGTACTGCTCAAAGATTGCAGGAGGGAACACCTGTAGTTAATGCCTACTTGTTTGATGATAGCTTGCTTATGGAAGATTCAACGGTTTTATCCGTAAAAGTCTTTGAAGACTATTCAGAAGAATGGGCAGAATTCATTTTGATGAATAGAAGGAATATGACTTCTACGCCTGCTCATCCTTACGATATAGTTATCGGTCCGATTGCAGACGATACGGTGGGTCTCCAAATGCGTCGTTTTATCCAGGGCTATATCAGTATTGACAGAATGATTGAAGAACTGCGTTTTAAAAAGCCTGCTGTTCAGTATTTCTTTGGAACAGAAAAAGCTGTTAGTTACTTAAAGAAGATTTGATTATGAATGAAGATATTCAGTTTCAGATAGAATGCCTCTCTACAGAATTGGTTGAGATGCTGATGCAGAAGTATGGATGGGATATGAAGAAAGCTCTGGATGAGCTGTATTCTTCAGAAACCTACAAGCGCCTGTGTAATCCAGCCTGTGGCTTGTATTACGAAGGCGCAGTATATGTTTTCTCTTATTTGGAGAATGAGATGGAAACTGGAGTGGTAAAATAATGGTAATTGTGAACGCATGCGTTCACAATTTGTTTTTCTAATTACAATTAAAAGAAAGGAATTTAAATTCGGGGAATATGGCTGTAACGGAAAAGGATGGAAATACGTTCACTCATGAACTATTCAAGGTTGGTGATTTGGTCACATTCCAGTGGGGTGATACGTTGAAAGAAGGCATTGTCTTAATTGTAGATGCTCATGGCACATTTGAATCTCCCAATGCTCCTTCTTATGATATAATGGTTGAGAAAGAGAATATGTTGTATAAGCACGTAAAATGTGATTTGATAAAATCGAAAATCTAAAGATAATGTATCGATAAGTCGTGGAAATCTATAGAAATTGATAGATTTCCACGACTTATCGGCATGTATTGAAGGAGTTGGTTATTAGTATGCAATATTTTTAAAGGCAAAATAACCAACTAAAGATAAGTGGAAGATTAAGGTTCTAGCACCCATCTTGATTTTCTGTCGGTAGGACCTACGGCTGATTCATTGGTAATATAGGTCAGACCAAACTTAGTTTTAGTTTTCATTGCCTTGCGAATAGAGAACATTATTTGTTCTATCGTAAAGCCGCTAATAGGATAGTCTTGAAGAGCTAATTCTACTGCACACATTTGAGCTATACCTGCATTTCCTTCGGTATAGTAGTTTACTACCTGTTTGTCTGTAAGTTCGTCAACGGACTTAACAGAACATTGTTTTAGATATTCTTGTATATTCATATTGATAATTTCTTTTTCTCAATTACACAATCCTCTGGTACATAAAGTTTCCATCGGCATAAATAGGTGTCAGAATCGCCTGTGGAGGTTAGACGCTTGGTGTGCAAGGCACCTTTCGAGCGGCACATCTCTATGAATGAGTCGCTTATGTGATGATGCTCTTTGCTATGCTCCAGGATGAATCCTACCTTTTGATAGAGGAATGCTTTGTTGTACAATGCCAGATACTTTTCGAGTTTTGACTCATCAATCAGTGAAATACCTTCCATGCAATGAAGCAATTCCTCAATGCCTCCAGCACGTTCTATACGGTCGCAGCAGTCTATGACTGTTCGTTCCAAATCAGTTACACATACATAAGGATTTCCCTTGGGAGTTATAACGCCATTTTCTGCAGTTGGTTCAAAAGGGGCTGAGCAGTACTCATAGTCTATTCCATCAAAAGCAAAATCTTTGAAGCGGCTTTTGCTGCCAACATAGGCGTTGTAGAAAGGCTGGTGAGCAACTCCGTGTAATTCAAGAGCTGTGTGCCAACCAACATATGAAGATTCTGAAATCTTGGAACTCAACTCGAACTTGTCACACATGGGAGCATCTGTCGATGGATCAATGGTGACGTACATGTTTCGCCTAATCGGTTTCAGAACCTTCTGAGATTGCCATCGGGATATGGCCGTGGATGTTCCTGCATGAGACAATTTCATCTCACGCATCACATCTTCAAAGTTGAAGATCCTAATCTTGTATAAAGGCGTAAAAGTTGCCATTTTTGCATCGAAGTATTTATATATGAATAACTTTGTGCAAAAATAGCAACTTTCCTTCAGATATCCAAATGTTTAAACAAGAAAAACGAATAATTATACTATTTTTAGAATAGGCCAACGAATGTTGTCAACCTTGCTCCATTTCATATAACTATTCTTGTATTTCAGCAAGGGAAAATAGATTCTCCCGAAATCCTTGACTATATGTTAATAAACAAGTTTATTTCGGCATATATACATATATGGTTTTCTTAAACTTGTAAACTTCCTGGTTTGAGCGTTGTAAGAGGGTAGAGGTTTACTATTTGAGTTTGAAAGAACATGTATATATACATGGGTAAACTTAAACCTTAAACTTGTATGCTGTATGCGCCGTAAACTTTGCCTTGGCTGCTCTTTAGCTGGTGCAGGGCTTTACCTATCTTCTCCTTGCTGAAAGTCAGATTTCCTTTTAGATAGACAATAGCTTCATGTCACAAAAAAACATCGTTTTTGTGACAAAAATCATTAGTTTGCCGCTTGTCTCAGGCATCATGCTTCTCTGCTAGGCTTCCCTCTACATGCAGATGCTTACCCTTAGCAGTCATAGGCCTGTTCGTTCTGTCCTTGGTAGCCTTATACATAGTTATGATGAAGTTTGAGTTTTCCTGCCAGTCTCTTGAACTCATAAGCCATCTTGCGCAACCGGTTTGCTTGAACAACATCGAGGAGGATGCATCTTTCCTTTACCCAACCAACTGCAGATATTTTCTACTCATCCTTTTCTTTCATATTTTTGGACGAAGCATCCACACTTACTTTTTCCGCTGCAAAGTTAGTGCAAGCCACATTTCTGCAAGTACCAGGTGCCTTATTCTCAGAATTTTTTCAAAAACTTTTCCGCCTGCTGCTCATCCAAAAAACTTTTCCTGCCCAAGGGTGAAATAATTCGATAATTCCTTGCTTCCTATGTTTTCCTTGCCAACTCTGATAGCACCGTAAAAAATAAATGTTTCACTTCTAAAAATATTGAATTATGAAAAAGATGGAAAATTCTTTCGCAGTAACTGGTTTCGTAGGTAAGGATGCAAGCATCCATCAGTTTACAACCGCAAGCGTAGCTCGCTTCTCACTGGCCATCAGCCGCAATGAGAAGAATGGCGATGAAAACTCTCGCACTTCAGCCTTCATGAATGTAGAGGCTTGGCGCAAGAACGAGAACACCTCTTCATTCGACCGCCTGGTCAAGGGAGCACTCCTCACTGTAGAGGGCTATTTCAAGCCAGAGGAATGGCAGGATGCCGAGGGAGTCAAGCACAACCGAGTGATTCTCGTAGCCACCAAGTTCTACGAAGCTGTAGAGAAGGAGAACGCTCCTGATTCTCAGCAGGGCAAGACCCAGAAGGATAAGTAAATCCTTCTTTCCCTATAAAAGAGCGGCCTTCGGGTCGCTTTTTTTGTGCTTCTACTTTTCCTTGCTGAAAGGATAGTCCTCTTATAGGAGGATTTCATTCATCGACTTCTGGGAATCGGTAAGAATTCTGTTGCGAAGGTAACGGTTCTGTCTTATCTTTACAAGGTCAGGGCGCTGCTTTGCTGAAAAATCTCCACACCATTCGGGTAGTATTTTGCAGGCAAAACCTTGTATGGATAGCCATAACACCTTCTGAATGCAACATAATTTTTAACCATCCCAGAAGTAGTTGATCTACGAAAGGGAGATAAAAACAGATGGCATTATGACAACAATGAAATCAATTCTCAGCCGACTTACCCAGGCAGTGAACGGCACAGACAAGGAACTCTTCAGTGAGCATGAGTTGAACAAGTTTGCTTCATTCTATCTTGACAAGTGGGATGAAAATACAAGCGAAGACGTGGTGGCAGAGTCTTTCGTGGACTATTGGTGGAACACCGACAGGGCTTGCAGACGATGCTCTGAATGTGGCAAGCTGATGCGTGAGGGCTATTGCGCAGACATGGGAGTAGCCTACTATTGCAGCAAGGACTGTCTGCATAGCGACTTCACAGATGAGGAATGGGCAGAGGAATGTGAATCCAACGACCAGAGTTATTTTACAGAATGGTAATCAAATAAATATACAAAACAATGGCAAATCAGGCAACAACGACCTATAAGGTCACAGGAACCCCAAAAGCAGTAAGCAACCTTTGGAACACCCTTCAGCGCATGGAGGTGAACAGCAGGAACATCTGGCTGGATGACCTCGCCATGCACTATGGAATCGACTATCAGAAGAAGCACATCAGCGTGCGTGGTCACATCTACTGGGCAGAGTATGAGGAGGATGAAGACACCAGTCTGCTTTCCTTCGAGACCGAAACTGCCTGGGATGCTTGCAATGAACTCTTCTTTGAGATAAACCGACTTCTTGATGATGAGTTGAGCATTTCCTACAGATGCTGCGAGTGTGGATGTGAGGTCTATTACACCCATGATGAAGGCGATTATTTTCCCGAAGAATGCTGCGTCAGCGCATCCGGCGAACCATTCGAGGATTGTTGCGATGATGTTTACGGCACTATCGGAGAAGCCATCAGGGAATGGACATCCAAGACCGGCATTGAGCAGGGAGAGCGAACCGATGAGCAGATGATGGACTTTATCAATGAATATGAGTATGAGGACGATGACACATATTTCTACATCCGAACCTTCACTTTTGAATAAATGATACCTCAAATCCTGACGTTTCCCCTGACACTTTGGGTTGTTAGGGGAAGCGTGAAGGAACTCTCGCCAGATACCCGTACCTTTGTACACGTTAATACATGTAGCCACGTACACGTGGAGCCATGTACACATGAATACGTTAATACATATATACAAAAGATTTTATATTATGTCACTGAAAATCATTACATTCGCCAATCATAAAGGTGGCGTTTCGAAGACCACCTCTACAGCCTCCATCGGGGCTTGCATGGCACGTATGGGCAAGAAAGTACTGCTCATAGACCTTGACGGTCAGGCAAATCTTACCCTGTATTTCATCCCGAATGAAGATGAGGTGCAGGCAAGCATCTTTGACTCTCTGGTTGATGGCGCACCCCTGCCAGTGAAGCACATCAGGGAGAACCTCGACCTCGTTCCTTCCTCCCTCGAAATGGCAAGCGCAGAGATCGCCCTCACCAATCTCCTGGCAAGAGAACAGCTGCTGAGCCGACTGCTTGAACCCGAGAAGCAGAACTATGACTACATTCTCATAGACTGTCCTCCGTCTTTAGGAATCGTCACCACAAATGCTTTCCTCGCAGCTGATGAAATCATCGTTCCGATGACTCCAGAGCTTCTTCCTCTTAAAGGAATGAGAATGCTCGATTCCTTTGTCTCGACCTTGCAGCGAGTGAAGCCGAACCTCAGACTTGGAGGAGTCTTTATCGCCAGATTCAACCATCGCAAGTTGAACAAGGTGGTTGAGCAAGCCGTGAAGTCCCGTTATGAGACTATCACCATGAAGACTCGCATCCGTGAAAACATCGCCCTGGCAGAATCGGCAGGCAGCGGTCAGAGCATCTTCGAGTACGATCCTCAGTCGAACGGAGCGAAGGACTATCAGGCATTGACAGAAGAAATTATTTCACGTAATCAGTAAAGACTATGACAAAGAAGAATATGGACATTCTGCTTGGCAACATTCTCGGAAAGGCAGCCATTCATCCGCAGGACAGATTTGACAAGTCTCCAGGGAGTTCTCAGGAGAAGCAGATTCCTGCTGCAAGTTCTCAGACAGAGAGCGATTCGCCCAATGATGAACCATGGCGACATTTCTCCTTTATCTGCTCAAAGGAACTCGTTGACAAGGTTCAGAGCATCGCCCGAAAGGAAGGTTTTACCATCCGCTCGTTCATGGAATACGTCATGAAACAAGGAGTTGAAGCTTATGAGTCGAAATATGGTAAAGTCAAGAAAATCAGGACTAAAACCATCCGGGAAGTCATGTAGTAAGTGTGGACGTGTAGCCATGTACACATGAATACATTGATACACGTGTACGTTGATACATATATACATATAGACGTTGATACATATATACATATAGACGTTGATACATGTCCACATGTGGATATGAATACAATGAAATAAAATAACATCAAAAACGAAAAGTCATGAAAATGAAGAAGTATCTTTCAATCGCCATCATCCTGATGATGATGGCTTCACCAGTAGTATTCACCTCTTGCGGCAATGATGACCCGATGGAGGACATTGGAAATCCGGAAACAAAACTGGACGTTTGGACAGAGCCATTCCACATCATGGGTGCGAATGTGGATGAGGTCAATAGCTATATGGCTCAATCCATGAAGCGTTACCGCCAGGTAGCTGAGACTTCCGGCGACAACATCCAGTTGACCTTTATGACTGGGCAGGGTAGTGAAGGCGTTCTTTACAGCTTCTCCCGTCTTGACGGTTCTCTTTATTCTGTCATTGATACGGAGCGAAGTGTGAATCGTGGACTTGTGATAGACTATCTGAAGAAGCACTACACGCTTGTTTCTGCTGATGAAGCCAGCCTGCAGTACTGCTTCACCAACCAGGACAAATCCATGGTGATTACCACCATGAAGGTTTCAGATTCCTATTTCAATGTGAACTATTCATTGGTTTATTGATAGTAAAAGCATCAAACATATATAAAAACTGGATTTAATCCCGTAATCTGCAATAAAATTACAAATTTCGGGGTTAAAACGGTTTTTGTGGTGCGACAGACGTAATTTAATCGTTGAAAATCCTGCAAAAGAAAGTTGCTGTTTTTGTACGCAGATATTCGTATGTGAATACTTCGATGCAAAAATAGTAACTTTTCAATTGCGTCCGCACTGTGGACGCAATTAGGAAAATCCAACTTTCATTGTAGTTGGTCATGTGGACGTGAATACATGTATATATGTATAGGTGTGTACATGAATACACCATTTAAAGCCGTAAAATGCCGAAAAAGAGACTCTTTAAAGCCTTTTTTCTGGAAAAATCGCTTAAAAAACAACTTTTTTGAAACTTTTTTCTTGCTACGAAAAAAGACTTCACTCTCCCTTTCTACCTTTGCATCGTCAAAACAAGGAAGTATGGGTGAGCGGCTTAAACCAGCACACTGCTAACGTGCCGGACCGAAAGGTTCCGAAGGTTCGAAATCGCCTTCAGCGAGTGCATAAGCCAAGCTTGCTTGGATTATGCCGAGCGTCTGGCGATTCTCAGCGAAATCCTTCTGCTTCCGCACTTTGGCTCGTTAGCTCAGTTGGATCAGAGCACGACGCTACGAACGTCGGTGTCGGGAGTTCGAGTCTCTCACGAGTCACAACATTGGAGGTTTGGCAGAGTTGGTCTATTGCACCGGTCTTGAAAACCGGCAGGCGGCAACGTCTCAAAGGTTCGAATCCTTTAGCCTCCGCAAACTTGCCCTATCGCATAACGGTAGTGCGGCAGATTCTGGATCTGCAAGTGGTGGTTCGATTCCATCTGGGGCAACATCAGTAAGGAGCTTTGGCAGACTTGGTGTATGCGCGGGACTGAAAATCCCGAGAACGTGGTTCGACTCCACGAGGCTCCACTTGAAAATTCGGGAGTGCTCCTGTGGCAACGAGGGTGGACTGTAAATCCGCTGTCTGATGACTTCGTAGGTTCGAGTCCTACCTCCCGAACTCAACTTGCCCTATGGTATAATGGTAGCACAACAGGTTTTGGTCCTGTTAGCGAAGGTTCGATTCCTTCTGGGGTGACAAGTTAAAAAACAACTCCATGGTGTAATTGGTAGCATACCAGATTTCGGTTCTGGAGGTGGTGGTTCGAATCCATCTGGAGTTTATATGGAGTTTGTAGCTCAGTTGGTAGAGTGCCAGGTTGTGGCTCTGGTGGTCATGGGTTCGATCCCCATCAAACTCCCAAATGCTTCAATAGCACAGTGGTAGTGCAGCTCCCTTGTAATGAGCAGGTCGTAGGTCCGAATCCTACTTGAAGCTCCACATAAGAAAGGCTTCTTTTCAGGCAATTTTGCTTGAAAAGAAGCCTTTTAGCTTTCTTGTAAGACGATGGCTCGTTGATGTTCACTCATAATTTTCCTCCTTTATCCTTACACAAAGTTCAGAATAGATTTGAGTCTGTCCTGTACTTTGTTGAGCACCTGGATGGTGTCTTCGTTGTTCTTATCCTTCTTGTTTTCAAGAAGAATGATAGCCTTCTTTATCAGCTTGCAGTCCTCTATGGATAAAGGCATTTCAGTGATAGAATAGTCAGGATCAGCGTATCTGTAGTAAATTCTATCATAAACCTCGATAGGAGCATTGTAGCCCAGTTTGTCAGATCTCATAATCTGTATGTCCATCTGAACAGTTCTGGCGCATACTCCTTTGGTGATTCCCTCCATGTCGTAGAGAGCGTCGCTACATGCCTCCACGAGATCATCGAGAGTCCATCTTCTGTATCTGTTTCTTAAACAGTTGTCTATAGTTTTGTACCTTATTAAGGCATTCTTATTTGCTGGCATAGTTCTTTCATTTTAAGCGTAAAAAAATGGTTGGATTTCATCCAGCTTTTTCTCGCCATGTCAGAGCAGATGCAAGTAGTTGACTAAAAAGAAAAAGTTGGATTCTCCCGGCAAGGATACTCCAACTCTTCAATATTATCTTTGTTCTCTGTGGGACACGCTGCTACGATGCCCGATAGAAATAACTATGCGAATAATGATGTGGGAATCCTATACCGGCTGTATCTGATGTACTTGATGTATGTACATAACTATTCCGCTCAAAGCGTCGATAGCTCTGAACGAATGATTGTGATGTTATGTGCATATTTAAATTCATTTCCGTATAGGATTTTTATTGTATTTTACTTCTAAATTCTTTTAACGGGTGCAAAGATACAAAAATAGTGCGAAATCTTTTTGCGTAGCAGCAAAAAAATGGTATAAACATGCGGATTTTAACCAAAATGAGCTGTTCTCATAGTGATAATCGGCTGATTTTCCCTGATAATGCTTCGCCCCACACCATGAAGGATGCTACTGGAGTTCCACCTGATAGACTTTGCAGTTATGTCAGCAGAGCATGACGTAAGTGCAAAGTCCCTCAGTCGGAAGGTGCCCACGAAACGACATGCGGTATCTTACAACTGAGTAGGTGGGACGCAAGCGATTCCCACTTAATCAGTTTGACACTACTGCATGTCCATTCGTCGAGAAGGGCATTGGCTCACAGCATCCCCCTTCATTTTCCCTCCCTTCCACCTTATTATAATATAATGCATTTCGTTTTTATAGACATTCTGTCATTTCTCCTTCTAAAATGTATTCATGTGGACGTGAATACATATATACATGGATAGGTGTGTACGTGTACACATGAATACAACTTGAACCCTCATACCATGATGAGTAGCAGGCCTTTGTAGATTTGCATTTTTATAAACAAGATGCTAATGCTTCGCCCCACGCCATGAAGGAAGCTACTGGAGTTCCACCTGATAGACTTTGCATTTATGTCAGCAGAGCGTGACGTAAGTGCAAAGTCCATTAGTCGGAAGGTGCCCACGAAACGACATGCGGTATCTTACAAACTGAGTAGGTGTGACGCAAGCGATTCCCACTTAATCAGTTTACACTACTGCATGTCCATTCGTCGAGAAGGGCACTGGCTCACAGCATCAACCTTCATTTTCCCTCCCTTCCACCTTATTATAATATAATGCATTTCGTTTTTATAGGCATTCTGTCATTTCTCCTTCTAAAATGTATTCATGTGGACGTGAATACATATATACATGGATAAGTGTGTACGTGTACACATGAATACAACTTGAAGCCCTCATACCATGATGAGTAGCAGGCCTTTATAGATTTGCATTTTTATAAACAAGATGATAATGCTTCGCCCCACGCCATGAAGGATGCTACTGGAGTTCCACCTGATAGACTTTGCAGTTATGTCAGCAGAGCATGACGTAAGTGCATAGTCCCTCAGTCGGAAGGTGCCCACAAAACGACATGCGGTTGCTTACAAACTGAGTAGGTGGAACGCAAGCGATTCCCACTTAATCAGTTTTACACTACTGCATGTCCATTCGTCGAGAAGGGCACTGGCTCACAGCATCAACCTTCATTTTCCCTCCCTTCCACCTTATTATAATATAATGGTATTTCTCTTTATAAGCATTCTGTCTTTCCTAAATAAATCTTTCGGCTTTCCTTCTTTATAATCTTCGCCCACGCCATAGTCCAGTAAGCATGAACAGTTAGCCAGGGTGTTGTTCTTTCGCAGGCCGATTTTATCGACTTACGAAGGAGCAACACGCTGGCTTTTTAAACTGTTGATACTTGCTTGGCCTATTCCCACCCGGCTTTTTTATCCCTGCAGTCATTTTCTGTTATACTATTTTCTTCTTACTGAAACCAGAAGTCTTTGATTCCGTATCGTCTTTGGGATTTCGGGATTCTTTTTCTGCAAAGTTATCGCGTATTTGGCAAATAGCAAGTCGTGATTCGGTAACAATCTTCCTTTTCCATGAAACATGCAAAAGAGTATTCTTCCCATCAGACTTGCCTTATTGCCTTGTACGCACTTTGAAAAGCAGAAAAAGCTTCCCGATCCCAAGTCCGAAAGGACTTAACGAAAGGGAGAAAAAATTTAGAGACTATGGCAAAAGATTTCAACAACCGCCTGATTACTCCAGAATTGGAGAAGGCAATGCAGGACTATCCGCTCTATTCCCAGGATAGCAAGAAGAAGGATGCAGTTTGCATCGCAGTGTTTTTCATCGGCAACGCTCGCTGGTACATTCTTGAAGGACAGCGAGAAAATGATGATTTTGTGCTCTTTGGCATCGTTGTCGGTCTGGCTGAGACTGAGTACAGCTACATTTCTGCCAATGAAATGGCAAGTGTGGAGTTGGACGCAACCAAGTTCGGACTCGGCAAGGTCAGAGTGGAGCAGAGAAAGCCATTCCAACCATGTCAGCTTTCTGAAATCTTCGACAGAGAGTTGCAGTCTTTCCTCAACAGACTTTACGATTGAAAACATTTTTCTCGGTGGGTAGTGGCTGATGGCTGCTACCTGCCAAGTAACAACACTTAAAGCAATGAACATGGTACAGGTTTACATCAAGGGACAGGAGGATAAGGAGTTGAGCAGCTTTTTGCGCTATTATCCGGTACGTATCAAGAACATCGGTATGGATGCTTTCTTCGACCGCCAGGTTATCTATGATTTCAAGGAAGGTCGAAATCATGCTGATGTGGCAAAGTGCGTGGCAAAGATGCTTGTCAAGAAGTTTGGTCGTAAGGTTCGCAGCGTTGTTTTCTCTTGCGTTCCTGCAAGCAGTCAGGAGCGTAACGAGGCACGCAACAAGAACTTCTCTGAACTTGTCTGCAAGTTTTCCGGAGCAATCAACGGCTTTTCCCATGTCAAGGTTGTTGGCGAACGTACCGCAGTTCATGGCACAAAGGTCAAGAAGGATGAGCGAGAAAAGCGCTTGAAGGAAAAGAATAATATTGAGGTGGATGCTAACTTCTTCAAAAACAAGATAGTCTGCATCTGGGATGATGTGGTCACTACCGGCACTTCTTTCTGTGCCTACACCGCACAATTGGAACAAGTCGGGGCACACGTTACAAACGGCATTTTCCTCGGCAAGACATCATACAAATACGTACAGCAATGAAAAGAAAGAACATGACAAAGTTTGACAAGGCTGTTTCGGCAGCCTTTACAGGACATCGCTTTTACAACTTCTCGCAACAGGAGGTCATAAGAGAGCGATTGACCAAAGCCATCCTCGAAGCTTACGAGCATGGCATCAGCAATTTTATTTCGGGATTTGCCATCGGCATTGACCTGATGGCAGCCCGGATTGTGCAGTCGCTGAAACCTTCCTGCCCAGGAATGACGCTTACCGCAGCCATTCCTTTCAGAGGTCAGGCAGATAGATTCAAGCCCAGTGATAGGATGGTTTATGATGGACTGATGGCTTCAGCAGATGAAGTAATCATCCTTTCAGAATACTATTACACCCGATGTTTTCTTGACCGAGACGAGTTCATGGTTGAGAATGCTTCCCTCCTCATTGCCTTCTATGATGGGAGAGAGAAGGGTGGAACCTACTACACTTTCAAGAAAGCCAACAGTTTGGGTATTCCCGTGGTGAATATATATTGAATAACTCGCTAAATATCAAGCTTATGAATGAATTTGTTGACATCATTGTTATCTACATCGTTTTCCGTGCCATCCTCGCCTTCCTGGGCGCATGGTGGCATGGAGACGGACGCAACGATTTCAGACGAGACCGATAAATGGATCGGTCTCAATAGTATTGCCAATCATCGTGGTGAAACCGCCTGGCAGACCGAAGAGTGTAGAATACCACCATTTATGCATCCATCTGTTTCCCTTATCTGCGATGCCTTGAAAGATTCATTTCTACGTTACATTGGCTTTTCTGAAAAATATTCTTAAATTTAATGCCGAAAAGCTGTATATTTCATCTTTTCTTTGTATTTTTGCAAAAGAATTACGAATTTAAGCACGAAAGATATGATATTACAATTTAAAGTAAAGAATTTCCTTTCTATAAGAGAAGAGCAGACGCTGGATTTTACGGCTTCTGCTGACAAAACGTATGAAGACTACGCTGTTGTTAAAATAAAAGGTGTTCGCATTTCCAAATTGGGCGTTGTTTACGGACCAAACGCATCTGGCAAGAGCAACATCCTCAAAGCTTTGGCTTGGTTCATTTTTTATTTGGTTGCAAGTCGTTCCAAGAAACCTGGTACAGGCACAGGACTGACACCATTCATGATGGATGAGGATAGCCGAAACCGAAACTCATCATTTGAATTGATTTTCTATATTGGTGATGTCAGATATGAATATTCCGTTGTCTTGAACAACCAAAAGATTTATAAGGAAGAACTGTACTTCTATCCCAATAACCGCCGTGCGCTCTTTTATGAGCGTACTTGGAATGAGGATAAGAGCAATTCTTCAATTTCTTTCGGACCATTGCTGAAGTTGTCTGCAACACAGAAACTGTTCATAGAGTCAAATTGCATTTCCAATGCTACGGTACTCACAACCTATAAGAATGCAAACGTTGAAAAGAATGTTGAACTTGACAAAGTCTTCAATTATTTTGAAAGCGAGTTCATGCCTTTGCTCAGCAAGAATGATAATCTTGGACAGTTAGCTAACGATGTGGTAAGATTGGATGCTGACAGCAAGAAGTTTATCTGCGAGATGCTTGAAAAGGCTGATTTCAACATTTCCGACATATACATCAAGGAAGAAAAAGGTGAGGTTTCTGAGGAAGCAATGGAGAAGTTCAGAAAGATAGCAAAAATCTTACATATCTCGGAACCTCAGGACAAGAGCATATCTACAGAAGAATTGTTCTTCACCCACAAGACTCCTTTCTATACGGGAAGTCTTTCTAACATGGTGGAATCGGAAGGTACCAACCGTATGTACGGTTTGTCGGCATTGTTATTTACACTTATCAAAAACAATCAGACATTGCTGTGTGATGAGTTGGAGAACTCGCTGCATTACGACCTGTTCACCCATATTATCAAGACATTCCTTGTAAATTCAGACCGGGCACAATTGATATTCTCTACTCATAGTCTTATGCTTCTTGACGAGGATTTTATCCGCAGGGATATGGTGTATTTTGCCAGCAAAAACGAATCGGGAGCGACAGAGATTTATCGTGCCAAGGATTTCGGTCTCCATAAGGAAGTGTCCATCCTCAATGCTTACAGAGCTGGAAAGTTGGGAGCGAAGCCTCAGTTGGGCAGTATATTTATTGACGAATAAGAAAGGAGGTTAACATGGAACAGAGACCGCTTGAATATACCGTCAAAATCTATTGTGAGGGTTTTACTGAATGGTACTACTTTGAATGGTTGCGCACCAACAACCGTTTCAAGTTCTCTATGGAGCCGGACATTCCCAAGAACAGCCGTAGTTCATATAAGCAGAACTTGAAACTCATAGACAAGGAACTTCGCAAGAACCCACAAGAACGTGCCGATGCGATATTTCTCGTCATCGATACCGATACCTTGGTCAAGAACAAAGCGCAATACGCCATTTATCAAGAAGCAAAGGAGAAATACAAAAAGCAAGGAGTTATTTTCATCGAGAGTCACCCTTGCATCGAAATTTGGTTTCTTTATCACCTCATGGATAAGTTTGCCCGAACAAACTTCGAGACATATGAGGCTTTGCGTCCTGCCGTTGAAAATGTCCTGCCAAAATACGAGAAGACGGCTCGCTATTATCAGAAAAATAGCCTATTCCGTGAGAGCATATTGAAAAGCCAAACAAACAGGGAAAAGGCAATAGACTTCTCTATCAAGGCATGTAAATACGAGCCTATTGAGAATGAGATTGCCAATTACACAGAAGTGTTCAAGGCTATCCATTTCTTCCGCTTGCTACAGAAGTTTGCAGAAATTAGGTTACTATTGGCAGAAAAACTACGTACTAATGTTGCCATTCAACCAAATGTCGCGAGCCATAAATCTTTAGCTATCATGCATAACGAATATATGATTTGCACATTGAAATATTCGGGTACAATACTCAAATGTATTTTTGGGGATGGACAAACTTTTGACGTTGATGATACTAAACCATTGGATATAGAAGATTCAATAATAGGGTATATTGCAGAAATCATAAAATAACTGCATATTTCTTCGAGCAGTTCCAGAAGATTACCCATCTTACTCCTGCAGAATATCGCAGGGAAATCAATGGGACTGCTAAGTGATGGCCAAAAATGCAAAGATACTCTATGATATTGCAAACATACAGAACTTGGTCAAGCGGAAAAGTCAGTAACTTTGCATCGTCAAAAGAATAGTTGAAATTTAAAAGATTAGTTTAATTATGGAAAAGGAAATATTATTGAATAATGGAGTGAAGATTCCTACACCGGGTTTCGGAACGTTTCTTACTCCTGATGGCGCAACCTGCGTTGAAGCTGTGAAAGCTGCCATCGCTGCAGGCTACACCCACATCGACACCGCTGCTGTCTATAAAAATGAGAAGAGCGTGGGCGAGGGAATCAAGGAAAGTGGAATCAAGCGTGAGAATCTCTTTGTTACCAGCAAGGTTTGGAACACAGAGCGTGGCTACGACAAGACCTTGAAGGCGTTTGACAAGACTTTGAGCGATTTAGGTCTTGATTATCTTGACCTCTACCTCATCCATTGGCCAGCCAACGAGTTGCAGTTTGGCAAGGATGCAAATCAGCAGAATGTAGATACTTGGAAAGCGATGGAGCGTCTGCATGAAGAGGGCTTGATTCGCAGCATCGGTCTTTCTAACTTCATGCAGCATCATGCAGAGCCAGTAATGGCGAAGGCAAACATCTGTCCGATGGTTGACCAGATAGAGTATCATCCTGGATTCACCCAGAAGGAGTGTGTTGAGTTCTGCAAGAAGAACAACATTCTTGTGGAAGCATGGAGTCCGTTGGGAAGAGGTAATGTCTTGGATAATCCTCTCTTGAAGTCGATTGCTGCCAGCCATGGCAAGAGCGTGGCTCAGGTAGTTATCCGTTGGGTGATGCAGACAGGCGTGCTGCCACTGGCAAAGTCGGTTACTCCAAGCCGAATCAAGGAAAACATCGATGTGTTCGATTTTGAACTCTCTCAGCAGGAAATGTTTGAAATCGCATCGCTGAAGGCAGACAGAATAGGGTCAGACCCAGATACATGTGACTTCTAATATGGTATGGTTTGGAGTGAAATGCTCCCAAAATATATAAGATGAAAATGTAAAAAGTTACGGAGATAATTCATATTCTCCGTAACTTTTTACATAAACCACTCACTTTTGGTGTTATTGAGTTTCCCTCAGTTCTTCTATGAGATTTTCAAGAATATAATCATCGCTCATAAGCTGTAAACCATATTTGGGGTCAGACATCTTGAATAATCGGAAATCCTTAATGACCTTAATGACCGTGACCTTAATGACCGGAAAACGCCCCTAAACATTCATTTGTTTTTCTGATGAAACTCCTTCCTTGTCTTAGCCATTGCTTCCGTAGCCCTATCGTGGGTCTCTATCAGCAATGGACTTTTGTGATATTGCACAATCTTGACTCCGACAGAGTTGTGCCTTTTCGTTTCCTCGATGCATTGAATGATCAAGTCTGGATTGGCTGATTTAGCCGTTGGAGTCTTGTCAAAGTTCTGAATATAGGCAGCGTTGGTCAGGAAGAGAATGTCGGAACCTTCCGGTATTTCCTGCATTACCTTCACCATGAGGGTTAGCATCATGCGGAACTCAGTGGTGTGTAGGTCGCTGATTACATCACGGCTGATGATATTGCCGTTATGCTCAATCACAACGGCAGCACCACCAGCTCGCTCTTTATGGCCATAATCACATGAGCCACCTATCCAAACGTAATATGTAGAAGTATCTTGTACCATTATAGTTCTTTACTCATAGCTTCACTTGTAGATAATTTTCCAGGATATTGCCAACACGCAATTGTCTGGCATAATCCATTAGTTTACTGATATTTCTTTCTGGTCTGGAAAGATAGTTATCGATGATTTCAGAACAGACATCAATGCCCACCTTATTGCGGAACTTTACTGCATCGCATACGCATCGTTCTACATCATATACCTTTACCTTAAATCCATCTATGACTTTCTCCATTACGCCGATTTCAAGAATATTGGAAGTATAGTGATGGAGCTCTATCTTTGGGAATGAAGGTACCTTAACCCTTCTATCCCTTTTGATGGCGACATGATAAGCTTGCGGCATGGATGTCGTAAGCTGATGGATATTCCAGGCAGACCAAAGGCAGAGGATTCCGTTGGGAACAATAGACTCAATATCAACCATACATGCTGACAACTGGTCTATGTTAGCATATACGCCACGGCAAACCTGAATCAGTTCACCTTGGCGAACGGCTTCCAGCATCTTGTAGTAAGCTGTTCGTCCTTGTACTTTGACGCTTGCAGATGATATGAATGAATTCTTTGTTTCCATAATTGTTCTCCTAATTTTGGTACAAAAGTACCACAAATATTTTTAATTGTGGTACTTTTGTACGGAAAACTTTTAATATCCTCTCTTTTTTAATACATTTCAACAGTTTTATAGCTATTTTCGTACAAAAGTACCACGAATATTGCTAAGTGTGGTACTTTTGTACGGGGTAATAGAATGGACAATGCATGGTTATTTTCCTATTTCTGATTTTTCCATTTATTTTATCTTCAATGTCCGCAGATATTCCTTCTGCTCGGGCGTGATTCTGTAGCTCTCGATGGCCTTCTGGATGGTCTTGTTGTGCGTCCAGGGTGCAAGGCGGCGTTGCTCGATGTAGGGAATCGTTGCGTCCCATTGCTTGGCAAGAGCCGTGGCGAAGAACCAGGCTATCATCATTTTTACGTAATACTCTTCGCTCCTTACTGATGCAGGAATTTCAAGATATTCTGCCTTGAAGTCTTTATCCAGATAATGAGACATAAGCACCTCTATTCCAAAGCGACAAGTATAAACGTGTGACGATTTGCTCCAAGTTTTGATCTTCGCCAATAACTCCTTCTTGTGTTTGGCAAATACCTTCGGAGACATGATGTCGCAAACTGCCCAGTTGTCCACGAAAGGCAGGAAACTGTCTGTAAGACGAATGCATTCCTCGTAGTCCTTCACCTCGGAAATGAGGAGACCATGAAGCATGTTCTCATCGTAGTATTCGTGAGGAAGCTGATGCAGGAATTCCTCGCATTCTGCCTCCTTTGTAAACTCTTTTGCGAACTTGCGAAGCACAGGCACACGAATGCCTATGAAACTTTCCATAGGCACTCCCGGTGTCAGTTTAGCCTGGAAAGCAGCATACTGCTTATCCTGCATGGCGAACAGTCTTTCTTGAAGTGAAGTCATAAATTCTTTGTTTTATAATGCAACATAGAAGGAGCAATTGCCTCTTTATTCCATTCTGCCATATTTCATTTCCACGCCGTCCTTATCATACTGCTTGCGCTTGCCGGTTGGAGGCTCAGTAAGCGTGATGCGAACAACAGCCGTGCGTGATAGGGAACGGGCGATGCTCTGGTCGAAAGCATCCATGTGTTGAGGAAGAAAGCGTTCACAGATTAGTCGGAGACCATGAATCTTCTCTGCTTCATCTGACACGATTTCTGCCTTGCCGAATGCAATGGCTGATTTGAACTGCAGGGTGAAACTGCCGTCCTTCGGACCAACCGTAGGCGCACAACGTGTTACGGCTGAAAGGCAGACCTCAGGATGAGCCTTGATTGCCTCCAACTTCTTGCCTTCCAAGGCACCATGAAAATACCAATTCACATCATCATCTGATGCGAGTGACAGGGGTAAACCATAAGGCTTGCCTTCTTCGTCAATAAAACTGACCGTTATATACGGAGCCTTGTGCATTACTTCCAATGCCCACTCACTATCCATTGCTCTTGATTTCTTTCTCATTTTTTTATCCTTTGTACTTAAATACTTTAACCATATCCTTGTCGCCACCCACAAGCTGGCTACATCTGTTCTGCATTCCGGTGTCAGAGAAACCGCATTTCACCATGACCTTTCCTGATGCTGAATTTCCGGTGAAATGATCTGTCCAGATATTTTCTAAATGTTTCTTTCATTCAAATCTGATCATTTTTGCAAGTTCCATAAAATAGTCATTCGACCAAATATCCAACTCTTTGGGATTCCTGACAAAAGGCAATACGTCTGCCTTTATTTGATTCATGTCTGCCGTGGCAAGTCTTTCATTCAGTTTTTGAAGGAACGTCTCCTTGTCAAGCTCTTCGTGATTGAACTGTAAGGCTCTTTCGCACAAGTGAGTAAAGTCAAGAGGAACATTGTGGCGAACATACCATTCGAAGTCATACCAATCACGTCCCTTGACTCTGTTCTTCCAGGCACGATACACCAGTGCATGCATCTTTCCTGCAAAGAGGGCTGGCAAAGTGAAACATCGTGTCATGAAAGATTGGGGGAGCAGAAGCAACTTCTGTTCTGTTTGGAATTTCAAAGGAGGTTGAGTATCAACTTCAATCTTGATCTTAACAGATTTCTCAGTTTGGAATGTAATATCATATACATCTGTGTTGTCTTTCAGAAAGGCAGACTCCACTTTGCCAAAGTTCTTTTTGTCCTTCTTTCTGATCTCAACCTCTCTACCCACCATAGCGAATTGGTCAATGATGGGCTGAAAATAATGTGTAAAATCAAAGTTTTCATTCGGAGCAAGCAGGGAAAAATCCATATCCTCAGAGAAACGATGCAATCCATGGAATATACGTAGACATGTTCCACCATAGAAAGCTGCCTCGTTGAAAAAGCCACCATTGTAAAGACCAGAAAGAATAATCTGCTGGTTGACTTCAAAGATAGCATTGCGCTTTTGCAGCTCGGTCGTTATGTCATAGCTCGAAAGCATTTGATTGAATATCTCGTTTGTGTTCATTTCCTTAAATATTTAATTAGAGTTTCTATGGATTTAGACTTTTTTCCAACCTGAGCATATCGTTCAAATATACTTATGTCCATATTTCTGAAATCATCTATTTCCATTCGGATGTCCTCCTCCAGATAGTTCTCTACATCCTTCTGGTAACGTAAATTAACCTTCGGAGAATTTGCGATTAAGTCACAGAGCGCTTTTTCTGGTGTTGCCATCAGAAAGGCGTAACTCTGCATGTTGATGCTTGTAATCCCTATTGAAAAGGCTTCTCTTGACATGTTCTTATACTCAAAACGCCCGACAGGAGTATCAAAACTACGGGAGTGCTTTAGTGTCATAGACTGAGTAGTGTAAACAGCTTCTGGTATTAATCCATAATAACGTAATGCTGTCTGCATTGACACATACGAAGGGGCATAAAGATGATTGGCTATCAGTTCTGTGGATAGAGCAACACGAGACACATTTGGGGCTACCACATAAAGCCCCTTCTTGAGTCGGATAATTTTATGAGCCGCCTCAAGACTGCGTACTTTCTGATTCCCTGCTTCAATATTTGTAAACAATGAAGCTATAGCTGAAGTACTGACGGGTATGTTACCTATATGTTCTAAATCCATTATCATGGTGCAAAAATAGTAAAAATTGGAATAGAAAACGAACTTCTATTTGTTTTTCTGTTCTATTTTTGACTATTTTAACAAGTCGCTTAGTCAGACCGTTAAACATTGATGCAGAAATCAGACTACATACTCCGAGTCTGAATAGTGCTCCTATTCCATAGCTTTCTCATTGCCCACATCAGAATAGCAGTATTTTTACATACCGTTTATATGCCTGTTGCTGAATATACTTCTGGAAAATTCATGTTCATCTATTTTTATCCGTTGAACTTAAATAATCTTGACGTTACATCTGTCTTCTTATGTATCGTGCCAGTCCGTAAACATATCTTCGGCAACCTGGACGATAGTGGAGCAGGCGGTCGAACCATGCAAGATGTTTGTTGAATAGGCGAACCGTAACACCTACATAGACCATGGCGAAGAGCGTTCCGATGCCCACGATCTCCCATTTCCATGAACCGAGAAGCAGGAAACAGAACAAGACGGCCAAGACCACGAGCGTGATGTCCACCCGAATCTTGGCTTTAGGGAAAGGCCAGCCGGTAACCTTGTGAATGGCGATGGAAATGCCCTCGCCAGGCATGGTTACTGAGCCGCACTTCACCTCCATGGCAATTCCGAAACCGAGGATGGTGCAACCGGCAATCTGCACAAGGGCATTGACCAGGATATTTTCTGAAACCATCCACTGTGTAAGCACCATATTGAGGTCTATGAACATTCCGAAGATAAAGCCGATAGCGAGCTGGAAGAGTTGCACCCACTCGAAGTTTCTTCTCAGAATCAGAATCTGCAGCACCACGAAGATCGCATTCATCATGATGGTGTAGCCGCCGATAGTCCATCCTGGGATGTAATCAAGCATCTTACCTGCCGAAGCCATCACGTAAGGGATGGTGGAAATAACGCTTGAACCTAACTGACTTCGCACACATGCTGCGACTCCGAAAGTCATTACATAGAGCGAAACGAGCAGCAGAATATGCTGCCATACAAAAGATATAACTTCTTCTTTCTTAATCATTTATATTATTTTCTTAATCAATTCGTTCAGTTTATCCTCTCTGATAATCTTCGGCTGAGCCTTGCCAGCGAGAATGAGAATCTTCTTGCCGTTACGATAGATATGAAGCTGTCGTGAGCGAACCGCGGCAGTCAACTCCTTATCGTTCTGCATGGCTTGCCAGATAGGATAATATACTCCATCAGGTTCAAACAACTTCTTTTGAAGATGTGAGCAGAGGTTTGTTGTATCAATAGTCATTTATTTCTTCTTTATCGTTCCATTAAATATTTTCCATTGCTTCTCAAATGACAAATCTTTTTCTGTCGAATCAAAGTAACTGATGTTGAGATTTTTCTCCCAAGGATTCCAGTTGCCGCAAATTCTGCCATCATGGGCGATTACAGGAAAGAAAATGCCATTATTAGTGTATGCAGACGGCATTTGATGTGGATGGATTACTAATTCCCGGCTTTTATAACCAATCAGATATTCATCAAAGGGAGCTATCAGATGAGTCTTTCCACTTCTGAATCCACGTGTTCGACATGATTCATGCAGATAGAACCGATAGTCTTTCCATTTTTCAATCCTCAGTTCTGAACCAAGCAACTCAATACCTCGTTGGCAATCAGAAGTGCTCAGTCCTGACCACCAGACATAATCTTCGAATGTGGCTGGCGAATGGCTCTGAAAATATTTTCTTGCCAGAAGCATCAGCATTTCATCACGTTCCAGCCTGGCTGTTCTTGGAACCTTCTTTTCCGTGAGACTGTATGTCGCCTTTGTAGGAAGAAGATTGCCGCTGCAGAAAGTACCGTTCAATTCGTTAAAGCGAATGTGGTAGGATAGGCGATGTTTGTCCATGATGATGCCCTTTTCGAGCAAAGCCTCGTTCAGGTCTTTGCTTGTTACAGACTGCATCTCATCGGTTTTTTGAACAAATATCTCGTGAATCAGATTGAGCTCAGAATCATCGATGCTGATTTTATTACTCTTCATCCATCCTTTTACAACAGAAGTTGCCTTAGGTGAAATCAGGTCCAGCATCCACCAATAGTCTTCATTTGAAACCAGTTGCCAAGTGCCACGCAGCAGGTGAAGACGGACTATCTCACCCTCATCGTATGCATTCTTGAATGCGAAGGAAGAAGGTTTGCGAGTACGCATCATCACAGCCCATCTTACCATCCGGTAATCCTGGGCTTGCATGGCTCCAAAATGAGACACTACCTTTTGGGGAGTATCAAATTGAGGGCAGATGAGCTGCTGCGAAAGCAGGCGTAATGCTATTGGATTCATTGTTTCTTACAAGCTATTTGTTATCTATTCATATGTAAATACGCCATCAGCGCAATCTGTATCTCTTTAAAATCCCAACTCCACATCCTTGCCGAATGGTGCGAGCGAAAGCCCGGCCATCTTGAAATGCTGTTTTCCCCAAGGAATGCCGATAATGGTGATACATAAGAGAAAGCCGAAGAACAGATGCATGAGGCAAGCCCACAAACCTCCGAAAATCAGCCAGAGTAAATTCAGCGGAATGCGAATGCAACCAGTTGGACTATTCGATTCTCTTACCGTAGAACCAAAAGGCCATAGGCAGAGCAAGCCAATCTTGAATGTCTGCAAGGCAAAGGGAATGCCGATGATGGTACATGCAAGAGCCAGACTTCCGGTGAAATAACCGATGGCAGCTTCGAGACCTCCGAAGAGCCACCAAAGTAAGTTTCCTATTATGCGCATAAGATTATTCTTTTCATCTTTTATATCAAGAATGGATCAAGCGTAGCCAGCAGTTCGGCTTTATCTACTACACCGCTTGTGCGCCACAATACTTCTCCGTTTCGGAAGAGCATCAGCGTAGGCACGGATTGGATGCCAGGGCAGGTCGGGAGTCAGCACCACCGCCGTCCCCTCAAACGCCTCTTTCAAGGCTCTCGCCATCGGGCAGCTGCCCGTGGCGAAGAATCCGTGTAGGAAAAGTATTTTCTTCATTCTTATAAATTATTGTCTGTACCTTTATGTAGCAAATTGGATGGATGCAGGATTAGTTTTTGTTTCATTCCTTTTTCCTTACTTCCCAATGACCGCTATAGCCGCTACCTACATACACAATATGAGGCATTTTGGCGATACGACGCTTAATAGTTCTTAATCCTTTTCCTGACAAAGAAGCCAATTCTTCTGTCGTTATTTTAGAGTAAACAGCTACTTGGTATTCTATCCATTTATCTAAGTCATCGCCTTGAGTGCCATCTTGAGTGCCACCTTGAGTGCCATCTTGAGTGCCACCTTGAGTGCCACCTTGAGTATCACTTTGAGTATCACCTTCATTTTCCACAAAGTTTACCTCAATATCAGGATGAGTTTCCTGCCATGCTAATATCATATTGGGGAACGTGACAGTAAACTGAGCACGGTCGGAGAAGAAGGTTGGGAGCATATTTTCTTCAAAGTAAGGAAGAGCTTTAATCGGTTTGATGATTTTGCCCATGCCCGAACCTTTACGCTCCATATAACCCAACTGTGCAAAGATATCTGCGATAACCGGATTGCGTCTGACAGAAGGAATGTCTTCTAAGTTCATCGTCTGGATAAGTCTTCCTTCTGGCATGGAACCTGGAGAATATATCACCATACGGTCATCGTACATATCCACATGCACCTCGCTACCCTGGATAAGATAGTCACGATGTGCCAAGGCATTCACTACAACTTCCATCACACAACGTTCCATATATTGAGGAATCTCGATGCGCTGCATCGGTTCTTTATACCAAAGGGTACGATTGTTGCGACGGATAAAGGACATGGTGTCTTCGAGAAGAGTTACAAGTCCGCCCGTAATCTCTGCGCTGTCGAGTGCATCAATGCTTCCTCCTGCTTTTGTCTTGCCGTTCCATCTTGTGCAGAACACCCGGCTTTGGCGCAATGGACATTCGTCTGCCATTAACAGACCGGCATAGGTAAGTATTCCCTTATTGTCAACCAGGCCAAACGAGCGGTAAAGTTTTTTATCGAAACTCAGACCATTCCAGGCATAGTAGCGGCTGCGAAGTTTGGAAAATGCATAATCTTCAAACATTTCATCGCTTGGGCGTGCATCGAATGAAGAGTTGCGACCTCTTAGAACCAAACGCTTATGTTCAGTACTATCAGCCACAACTGATTCGTTGCCAATGCGAACAAAGGTTTCAAGAACGCTGTCGCCTATATAGTAATAAGGTGTATCTTCGCCGCCATGCACATGAAGAATGAGCAGTTCCTTGTCTTCTACACGCTCTATCTTCAAGTCTATTTGGGGCATAGGATCAATGCGCTCCTTTATTTTCTGACTGATAAATTCGGCATCAGCCTTGGCATCGGTCAACCCTATGATAGTATCGTCATCGGCAATACCAAACAATAGGCAGCCGCCAGCTCCATTGGCAAAGGCGCTGACGCTCTTCAGCCAACTTTTCACTTTACGGCGTTCCACCTCTTGCTTCTTGTCGTATTCGGTAGTCTCACCTATATATTTTGCCATGTCCATATTTACTTAATTTTATGATTATTCATTATGCGCCTATAATCTAGGAGGATAAGCCATGTTCAACCCCCATATCAGCGCAATATATCTGCAAAAATACAAAAAATATTCAGAAAAGTGATTTTATGGATGGATTTTGTTTGCAGGGCGAACTTGATTTAACCTTATTTTATAAGATAGAGGGATATTGAGGGATTTTTGAAAAACCGAAATCCTTAATGACCTTAATGACCTTGACCGGAAATGACCGGACCCTTTTTGGGGGGATTGAAAATGATAATGACCCTTCATGACTTTGACCCTTCATGACCGGAATTCTCGGTAGAACGAAAACGACCGCTCTCCTCATATTGAGGTGGGCGGTCGATTTATTTATGGCTGAGTCTGCTTATTGTAATAAGGTGGACTCCATGTTCTTTATCCCATGCAGCTCGTTACTCCGAGCGTAGTAGCGATAGCGGTCAGAATGCTGATGGCTATCTGCAGAATTGTTTTCCAAGTGTTCGCTTTCATTTTTTTTGAATGTTGAATGTTGAGTGTTGAATGTTGAATTTTTTGTGGGCGGATAGGCTGGGGCTAGGGGCTAGCACCCTAGCCAGTCTATCCTTGGGCTATTCAAGGCCGTCGCCAGTATCGTCCTTGCCGGTAGTACCGCCGCCTGATTCAGAGCCTTGGCCGTCGCTGCCGGTCTGACCGGTGTTTGAACCGCCTGGGGTAGAACCGCCTGGCGTATTATCCGGAGTAGTTGGGGCGTTGAGGTCAACGTTGGTCTTACCCTCCTTAATCGCCTTGATAACGGCTGCCTGAGCGCTGCGGCTGGCTACGAGGTTGAACTCGGCGTCATCGCGAAGGTTCTTGAACTCCTGACCTGGCTCCCACTGAACCTTCACACCGGTGATGTTCTGCGAGGTGAACTTGTCAGCATCCTCAGCACCCTTTGAGGTGAGAAGGATAGAGAAATCACCGAGGTCGCCCAGACGGATTTTCTTGCCCTCGAGCAACATCTCACGCATGCAGTCTACGGCGATGTAGAGGATGGCGCTGATGTCAGCTCTCGAATAAACGCTACCATGTGAAGTGATGTGCTTGGCAAACTTCTCGATGGTCATGATGTCGGTGTACTGTGAGATTGCGAAAGCATTCTGCTTCTCAGTCTTCACGAGTTCCAGGTCCTTTTGGTCAGGGGTTGTACCCTCCTTCTTTGCCTGGTTGATGCGTGACTTCGCCTGGTTGATTTCCAGAAGATTTGCGTTCACGCTACGCATTACGATGCTGTAATTAATCATACTATGTGTGTGTTAAAGTGTTTATTAAATCACAATTTCCCAGATGCTTTTTCTTGTCCTTTTCAGAGTCTTCATTGATGACCGGCGCCTGCCATCATTTGTTCCCTGTCTCGGTCTTCATTGATGACCGCCTTTAGGTACAAAAGAGCTTTCTTTCGATTGCTGGTGCAAAGGTACGAAAAAGCGTTGTAGGAAGCAATACTTTTCCGGCAACTTGAATTCAGTTTTCCGGAATCTTGTGAAACGCAGCCTTTCGAGAGCAAGTGAGGGGAGTAGTGGAAACGGGCTGCATCCGGTCATTAGTGACCGGTCATTATCGGTCATTAAGAAAAATCACTTCCGGTCATTTAGCCTCTATAATATATATTAAATATTTTAATATTATATTATAGCTCTTTTTTCGCCCCCCCCCGAAAACCTTAATGACCGAAAATGACCGGGCATTAATGACCGGATTCTGAGGTAGAATGAAATGAGTTGCAGTATGATGGATAATTGCGTAAAAGCTTGATATATCAGTTGTTAGGATCTGTTTGTTGTATCATTTGTTATACTCTTAAAGGTTACTAAAACTAGTATCGAAATCCTATCTATTCTGAAACATACCATATAAAATGTGTCGTGCTTTTTTACTAAATTCTTGAATGTATATATATATCGCCACTCTTTTTGAGTTGTTATCACTTTACTTTTTCTCTCATTTTGCTCTCGAAAATAGCTTTAAAAAGAACTCTTAGCCTCATTTTTTTCGCTTTTTCTTTGTTTTTCCGTTAAATAACGTGATAAAATTAGGAGAGTTCCAAAAGATTTATTATCTTTGCCTGAAAGAATATAAAATATTAACGTAGCAATAGTTCAAAAGCTAGATACTACAAAAGATTTGTGATATGACAGAATGCTATAACAAGCTGATACACAGTGTTTTAGGGGGGGGTAATTTTGCTCATGCAAAGTTAACTCAATCTCTTCATGTACTTACTTGCAGGCGAATATTATCTTATTTTTATATGATAATAGTCGCTTTTTTTATGCTTTCTTCCACCGCCTGTTCTAGCGACGAAGAAACGGAAAAAGAGAAGGTTTTTGATTACGAAACTACATTTTTAGCCCATAATTGGCAGATTTCGGCAGTTTATCAGCGTGTTGGAAGCCTCTTTATCGACGTAAATGAGGCTCCATTGTTCTGCCGTTTCACCTCAGACGCTATTTATTTCTCCGAAACGAAGGAAGTGAGCCAATTCGATTCAAACGGTAAAATTACCCAAACAACCACCGAAAACGTTGCTTGCGGTAACTACACCTATTTAATAAAGGAGAACAAAATACAGATAGATAATCAGATATTCAACATTACGGACACCCAGGGCTCCCTCGTTCTGCAGAATGAGGACTGGAAACTTGTGCTCGTAAAAAACTAAACATATTTATTATGGGAACATACAATAAAGAACGAGAAGAACTTCATAAAACGATTTGGAGTATTGCAGAGGAATTGAGAGGTGCTGTTGATGGATGGGAATTCAAGGCTTATGTCTTGGGTGCCATATTCTATCGTTACATCTCAGAAAACCTTACCGACTACATTAATAATTTGCAGGCTGCTGCCGGAATCAAGGATTTTGATTATGCTAAAATGAAAGATGAAGAAGCAAAGGAGGCTCGCGAAATGATGGTGCAGGAAAAGGGCTTCTTTATTCTGCCAAGTCAATTGTTTCAGAATGTAGCAGCTTCACCAGAAAAGAATGTCAACCTTAATGAAACGCTAGCCCAAGTGTTCCGTTCTATTGAGGCAAGTGCTGCCGGTACTGATAGCGAGGAGCAGGTAAAAGGACTTTTCTCTGATTTCATCATCGACAGCTCTCGTATAGGCAACTCTGTAGAAATGCGTAACAAGTGCATTTCCAAGGTGTTGACCAAGGTACGGGATATGCAGCTCAGCAAGACGTTTACAGACAACAGTATTGATACAGTAGGCGATACCTACGAATACCTGATGCAGATGTATGCATCGAAGGCTGGTAAAAGTGGTGGTGAATATTTTACGCCACAGGAAGTGAGTGAAGTGCTTGCCCGCATAGCCTGCTGCAACAATCCGAATATACAGAAGGTTTATGACCCAGCCTGCGGTTCGGGTTCCTTACTGATGAAGTTTGTGAAATATGTAGGTGAAAAAGCATCGGATATTGAGTTTTATGGTCAGGAAATCAATCCTACAACCTATAATCTCTGTCGCATCAATATGTTTCTGCATAATGTGAACTATGCCAAGTTTGATATTCAGTTGGGCAACACGCTTACTACTCCTCATCATCTTGGAATGAAGTTTGATGCTATCGTGAGCAATCCGCCATACTCCAAGAGTTGGGAGGGAAAGAATAACACGATTCTGATTAATGATGTACGCTACAGTCCTGCTGGTGTGCTGGCTCCTATACAGAGGTCAGACCTAGCCTTTACGATGCACATGCTCTACCATCTTAGCGAGACTGGTACTTGTGCCATTGTAGAGTTCCCAGGTGTGCTTTATCGTGGTGGAGCTGAGAAGAAAATCCGCGAATACTTGATCAAGAATAATTTTGTGGATACGGTAATTCAGCTTCCTGCCAATCTCTTCTTTGGCGTAGGCATTGCCACATGCATCATTGTTATCAAGAAGAACAAGAAAGATAATAATATCTTGTTTGTTGATGCTTCTGGAGAATGTGAGAAGAAGGGTGACAAGAACAAGTTGGAGGATGAAAACCAAAACAGAATAGTAAATGCTTATCAGGAGCGCAAGGAAGAACAATATTTTACCAAGCTTGTCAGCAACGATGAAGTTCTAGCCAATGGCGCCAATCTCTCCGTTTCTTCTTATGTAGAGAAAGAAGATAAAAGAGAAGTGATTGATATTGTGGCGTTGAATGAAGAGATTGAAGCGTTGAGCAAGGATGTAAGAAATCGCTCAGTTGAGTTGGATGAAATGATTAAAGAACTATGAATAGGATTAATGAAATGATAAGACTGCAGGAATATAAAAACGTGAAAAGGATAAAACTGAAAGATTGTTGTTCTGCAATTTTCTCTGGCGGTACTCCTTTAACGTCTAAAGAGCAGTATTATGACGGAAATATTCCTTGGATTCGTTCTGGAGAGATAGACTTTAACAGAATCTTTAGATCTGAAAGAAATATCAGCCAAGAAGGACTTGAGAATTCTTCTGCAAAGTTGATACGACCTAAAAGTGTTGTAATGGCGATGACCGGAGCTACGGTGGCTAAAGTAGCAACCATTGAGGCTGAAATGGCTGCCAATCAATCGGTATGTGCTTTAGAAACAAATAGTCAACTTGATTATAGGTTTTTGTATTTCTATCTGGCAACAAAATATCTGCAGCTAAGAAATAGTGCTCAAGGGGCATTAACAAGTTTGAACCTTGAAAGGATTAAAAATATAGAGATTCCACTACCTCCGCTTAACATTCAAAAGGAGATAGTCTCTATTCTTGATTCCTTCACCTCGCTCATCGACAAGATGAAGCAGGAAGTAGAGATGCGGAAGAAGCAGATGGAGTATTATCGAGAAAAGTTGCTGGCTCCTCAAAAAAGCTGGGAAATAAAAACACTAGGCGAGATTGGAACATTCACAAGAGGAAATGGTCTTCAAAAGTCTGATTTTAGGGACAAAGGATTTCCATGTGTCCATTATGGGCAGATTCATACGTATTATAAAACATGCATTTATAAGACAAAATCCTTTTGCGAAGAAGATCTTGCGAAAAAACTACAAAAAGCAAGTTATGGCGACTTGTTGATAGCGACTACCAGCGAGGATGTAAAAGCCTGTTGTAAAGCTGCTGTATGGTTTGGAGATGGTGATGTTGCCTATAGTGGTGATTCTTTTCGCTATTCTCATGATCAAAATCCAAAATACATGGCATATTTATTTCAGACAGAAATGTTTGCCAAACAAAAGCAAAAGGCTGCAACTGGTGCAAAGGTAGTCAGGGTGTCTGGTGAATCTATGGCTTCTTTCTCATTCGCCTTTCCTCCACTTGCACAGCAGCGCCAAATCGCCTCCATCCTCGACTCATTCGAGACCTACATCTCGAAGCTGGAGCAGATGATAGAGCTACGCCAGAAGCAGTATGAATACTACAGAGAAAAGTTGCTGACATTTGAATAAATTCTTTTATTAATAACGTTATGGCAGAAAGTTATAAAATCATAGCAGAGCAAGACTATTGTACCGTGGTGGCAAAATACGAGTCATCAAGGAAGAATGGTAATGCTTACCAAAGCGAGCAGGAACTTGAACGCTGGCTTATCGAACAGCTGCAAAGACAAGGTTACGAATATCCTTCCATACACAATGAGAAAGAATTGCTGGAGAACCTGCGCATACAGCTGGGCAAGGCAAACGATACAGAATACTCTGACAAGGAGTGGCAAAGCCTGCTGGATATTTTGACTAGCGAAACGCTCACGATGGAAGATAAGGCCGGCATGATTCAAAAGGAAAATACCGCAGTAGAAATAGAACGAGACAACGGTATAAATACCAATGTTCATCTTATCCATAAAGATAACGTGTTCAAGAACAATCTGCAGGTTATCAACCAGTACGTGCCCGCTGGTGGAACCCATGCCAACCGCTATGATGTAACCATCTTGGTGAACGGTCTGCCACTCGTTCATATTGAGCTGAAACGTCGAGGTGTAAGCATCAGGGAAGCCTTTAATCAGATAAACCGCTATGCTCGTGAAAGCTTCTGGGCAGGCAAGGGAATGTTTGATTACATCCAGCTGTTTATCATCAGCAATGGCACAGAGACCAAGTATTACAGTAATACCACCCGCTATGCTCGTGAGCAGGAAGCTGACAAGCAGAAGGGAAAGAAAAAGAAAATTCAGAGCAACTCGTTTGAGTTTACCAGCTACTGGAGCGATAGGGAAAACAATCTTATCTGCGACCTGGAGGACTTTGCCAAGACCTTCCTCGTTAAACGTACGCTGCTCGAAATTCTTACCAAATATTGTGTGTTCAATGTAGATAAAGAACTGCTGGTGATGCGCCCCTACCAGATAGCTGCTACTGAGAGTATTATCCAGCGTATAACGATTGCCTTGAACCATCATTGGGAAGGTTCTAGAAAGGCAGGAGGCTACATCTGGCACACTACCGGTTCGGGCAAAACCCTGACCTCGTTCAAGACGGCGCAGCTTGCAAGAGATATAAAAGGAGTATATAAGGTAGTATTCATCGTTGACCGACAGGATTTGGACTATCAGACGATGAAGGAATACGATCGTTTCTGCCCTAACTGTGCCAATGGCAATGTGAACAGTAAAATATTGCTCGGTCAGCTCAATGCCGATGGCAATGATTCGAACATCATCATCACCACGATACAGAAGATGTCGAGCCTCTTGAGGAAAAAGAAGATAGAGCAGGAGGTTCTTGACCAGGTGTTCGTCTTCATTTTTGATGAATGTCACCGCTCGCAGTTTGGCGCCATGCAGAAACAGATTAAGCAGAGTTTCAGGAAGTACATCATGTTTGGCTTTACCGGCACCCCGATTTTTGGAGTAAATGCCAGTGGTAAAAAGGGTGAAATGATGACCACTGCAGATGTGTTTGGCGGAGAGTTGGACGAAAAGGGAAACCATACTAAGCCTCTCCACACTTATACCATCATCAATGCCATCAACGATAAGAATGTGCTGAAATTCAATGTAGAATACCACACGCAGACGGCTATGGTAGATGGCAAGAAGGTGGAGAATACAAACTATCTCGACTCCAAGCGTATCGCTTTGAATGTGAAATATCTTCTTGATCATTTCGATATGAAGACCAAACGTTCCGTACAGTGGACAGCCTCGGTTCTGACCAATGTAGAGGACGTTATAAAGAACTACAAGAAAAAGAAGGAAGATCAGGTTGAAGAACAGAAAGCAAAGGTTTCCACCACTGGATTCAACTCTATACTTGCCTGCGACAGTGTGCCAATGGCTATAGAATACTATAAGGAGCTGGAGCGGCAGATGGCTGAACCAGGAGCCCCCCAGCTAAGAATAGCAACCATCTTTACTTCGGCTGTCAATGAGGCAGAGGAAGATAGTAATGGAAACATAGAAGAAGACCCGGAAGGCATTAAGGGACTGGACTCTACGAGTAGGGAGTTTCTGGATTCCTGCATAACAAAGTACAACCATATCTTTGGAACCTCATACAATACGAGTGCTGAAATGTTCCAAAACTACTACAAGGACCTTTCCTTGCGCACTAAGAACAAGGATATAGATCTGCTCATTGTGGTAGGAATGTTTCTGACGGGTTTTGACGCAAAATGTCTCAATACACTTTGGGTTGACAAGAACTTGCGAATGCATGGATTGCTGCAGGCGTTCAGCCGAACCAACCGTATTCTGAATGCCTATAAGAATTGTGGCAACATCGTTTGTTTCCGCAATCTCATAGAAGCCACCAATAGGAGCTTCGGTCTTTTCGGCGACGCTAATGCCAACAGCATTATTCTGATGCGAACCTTTGAGGAATATTACAATGGCTACGAGGAGGATGGCAAGCATCAGGCAGGATATAAGGAACTGGCAGAGAATCTTCTGCAGGAATATCCGCTCTGCAAGTTAAATCCTTCCATCCCGTTGGCTCAAAAGATAGGCTTCATCAAGTTGTATGGGCAATTCGTCAAGAAGACTAATATACTGATAAGTTTTGATCAGTTTAATCCGGAAACCCAGGAAGAGCGCAATGCAATCCGCATCATCAGTGAAGGCGACAGGCAGGACTATCAGTCATGGTACCTCAGCTTCTGTGATGATGTGAAAGGCGGAACCACTGGTGGCGGACATACTGGTGGAGACGGAGGTAACGGAACAGATGATTTGGAATTTGAGATAGAACTGATTCGCCAGTTTGATATTGATATTCCTTACATCCTGGCTCTTGTGAAAAAGTATCATGATAGTAATTGTGAAGATGCAGAGCTTATCAAGGATATTATCCGTTGCATAACATCAAGTCCGAAGCTGAGGGATAAGAAAGACCTCATAGAGGGTTACCTTCGTGTGATAAAAGAAGGTAAGGATGTAGATGTTTATGAAGAATGGCAGAATTATATCCGTCAGCAGATGGAAAAAGAACTGGAAGCCATTATTAGTGAAGAGAAACTGAAAGAAGAGGCAACTCGTGAATTTATCACCAAGTCGCTGCTGGATGGTTACGTTGAGGAGAGCGGAATGGCTATTACAACAGTACTGCCTCCGATGCCTATCTTTGGTGCCGGCAATAAACGTGAACAGAAAAAGAAAACAGTCATTGAAAAATTCAAACGATTCGTAGAACGATTCATTGATTTATAAACTTTTTAATATAAGGAAAGAAAAGATATAGAAACAGGAGCCTATCCCTATAGGTAGGTGCACGGAAAGCGTTGTCAGCAAGTATGAAAATCTTATCGCTCAGAAACGACCAAACTTCAATAGAAGATAAGCTAACTTCAAGGATGGCAACAAGCGGCGCTCATGTGTGTAGAAGTAAAAATCTACGACGTGGGCAAGACTTGTATGTATATCTGAAGTTAGGGCTTTGGTCGGCCTCTGAGCGATGATTGCGTATGGGTTTTTGCCCACGCTTTTTTATACGAATAATATGGCAGCAAACAAAACAAGATATTTTAAGGATTTGGAAATGCTCATGGAGGAATATAAAAACTGCTATGGGGATTATGCTGGCGATAGAACTATTCATAAACTATCGTTACTTATTGCTATGTTTGAAAGTAGCGAAATGTTTGAAAAGATAGGGCAGAACCTTAAAACTAATCTAATCATCGATATTGATAGAGATGTTGATTACGTGAAATGGAGTAATCTGGAAACTTGGATAGAAACAAAATCTAAGACCAATCAGCATGCTTCTTCTTTGACCTACGAGTCGCTGAGTATGGACAAATCCTTATTTGCCAATAGTATGGCAGATATGTTGCCACCGGTTCCCGAAACCTCTTCTGATGACAATAATAAAAAACAATTCGATGGGCTTACCTATACGGAAAGAGATAAGTTCAAGACAACCATCAATAACCTGATGAATAATAATGTATTTAATGATAAGGTTCTTGATTTTGCCATAGATTCTACACTAAAAAAACTTTGTGCTGCACTTCTGAATATCGCAAACATAATAGAAGCTAAGCATGGGGCAAGTCTTTATGAAGACCTCTATAATAATCAGTTTTTTGCCTATACCAATAAGATTGGATCCTCTGTGCTGAAATCTCATAAGGAATGGAGAGAAAGTTATTTGGAAGATGACATTACTGAGGATTCATTAAAAGACCATGTGCAGAAAGTTCTTATTAATCTTTTCAAGGCAGGCGTATTGGATAATATAGAAGTCAATGTCACCAAAAAGCAGAAGGATGACTATAAGGCTGAAATTGATTTTTCCGAGCATGATATTCCCAAGAAGATGAACGCCAATAAGTTGTATATCTGCTTCAGGAGCATTTGCGATTTTAAGGGTGGTAAGTATTCTCTGGATAAGGTAAAAGCAGGCAGACTGCTGTTTAAGATAAGAAAGGATGAGGATAAGATTTGTGCTTTCTTTACGTTTGTATTAACGCTTACTCATGTTTATCAGGATATTGATGAGTTGAGAGAAGCCAATAGAGTGCCTAGTAAGATATTTGATTTCGATTTTTCCAAAATAGAATGCAAATTTAGTGAAGAAGAAGGTAAGCAGTCAGGCATTAGCAAGCATGCCCCTATGGTGCTTACCATTATGGATAAGATGAGTGTGAAAATGCCTAAGGCTTACTGGGTATGTTTCTTCTGTGTGTTACTGGAAAAAGAATGGATTGAAGACAATGTGAATGCTTTTTGTAAAAAGATGAATTCAATCTTTTGTGCAGGACTAGACAAAAGTGCATTGAGTAAAACTATAAATGAACTGGGAAACAAAATCGAAGAATGGGATAAAGGAGACAGTCGACTGAAAAAGAAAAGAGAGTTTGGCTTGAAGTTCAAGCAATGTATTGAGTTTTATGTTCAATATAAAATGAACTCTTTTATGTAGAGCATGGACATAGATAATACCACAAAAATTACATAGATAATACCACAAATTAAAAAACTTAATACCACAAGCTAAAAAGATAGCACCACTCGTACCACATGGTATGGGCGGTGCTTTTGTTTTTTCCCTACCTTTGCATCGTCGAAGAAACAAGACAACGCTGAATTTGTTTAGTGTTCTTGAATCCCCTTCGTACATTTATATTATATGAATACTCAGATTATGAGAGTGGTGCAGCAGGGCGAGGCCTTTGCTGTACAGAGTCAGAAAAGTGAGAACGGACAGATGATGAAATGCAACATCATTCTGTAGGAAATGGGCGGCAAGTATGAGAACCAGTACGCTGCGGCAATGCTGGGCAACATTGCCCAGTGCAAGTTTGCTCCAGGAACATTGGTAGCGGTTACGCTCCGCTTTACGACCCGTGAGTACAATGGTCAGGTTTATCAGGATATTCTGGTAACAGACATCGTGAAACTTGGCTAGTAACAAATCTTGAATTGAAATAGGTGGCGTGAGAATTGTCCCGGGATAATTTGCGCAAACTGAAACTTACGACACTTCTTTCGTTCATCTTCAATTTTAATTTAAGATTTTATGAGTGCAAAGAAAAATAATAAGGTTCAGAACAATGTTCAGAACCTGCAGGTGAATAATAACGGCTGCCAGCATGTGCAGTTGGGTGGAATGGCTTACTATGATGATAAGCAGTATTTCCTCTTCAGTCCTGATTCTGTAAATCAGGGTGTTGTAGAAGCGTTCCGCCGTCATGGTGTGGCGCAGCAAATGCAAGACGGAACATTTGATTTCGTAGCTGTTTCTAAGCCGAAAAGCCAGTCGGAACTGATTAAGAAACTGGCGCATGGTCGTGTGAGCAAGACCAAGGATGGGGCTATTCAGCTCACGCTGAAGGTGTTCTGCCATGAGAGAATCAACATCGCCCAAACGCTGGCTGTTGAGTCAGCAGAAGCGGCTGATGCTTTAGTGGATTATCAATTAAAACGATAAGTAAATAGATGAGTTGTTATTTAATTAAGGTGGAGAATGGGCACAAGGTTGCCCGCTCCATCACCTCGGAAGAGGAGTATAAGCAGCTGCGTGGAAGCAATGAGCAGAAGGCGAATCTTCATCTGGCTCGTGCAGGAAACGATGCTGCGAAAAGAAGACTGGTGCAGTTTAATTATTCCGGCCATTATCCACAAGGCGTGGTGAAAGGAATGAAACTGCCAAGCGGTGCTTTCGGGTTTGATATGGATGAGCCGGAGGCTTTTGCCAAGGCAGCCAAGCTGCTGCTGAAAGAACCGGACAAGTACGGACTGCTGATGCTGGAACGAAGTGCAAGACAGGGTGGACATGCGGTGTTTGAGCGTGAGAAGGGCAAGACTATCTTGGAAAATCAGGTACGAATTGCTACGATGCTCAAGTGCGAAATGGATACTTCGGCTCACGACATAAATCGGGTTTATTTCACTACCACATCGGATGACGAAGATTTGCTCTTCCTTTCGCCACGGCTCTTCAAGGATGAATATGATGAGGCTGCCGTGGCAGCTGAAGGGAAGGTCCTGGAAGAGCGTGAAAGATACGGACAGGAGGAACTGCCGGAAGGAGCGCACAAGGCAAACAAGCATTATGAGCCTTGGAAGGAAGAATTCAAGAAGAATCCTCAAGGGAGTTTTAAGAGTCAAGAATTTAAGAATTCGAGAATTTCTTCTTCTGCTGCTTCATCCCCGACGATTTCATCTTCTCCTTCATCAGCTTCGACTCCCTCCGTCTCTCAGGACAATTATCTCGGGATTCCTTATGAGGAAATCATTAAGAAGTGGTGGCAACTGTATAATGATGGGCAGGAGCCGATGCGCTCTAACCGCAATACGCTGACCTTCGAACTGGCTGTGAATCTGCGCCATATCTGTGGCTTCGACCGCAATCTGCTGGCTCAGATTATTCCCTGCTACGATGGGTTCCCAGAACAGGAAAAGATGGCTTGCATCAACTCGGCATTGAACGAGAAAATCACGCAAATGCCTAAGCGCCTGAAGGATGTGCTGGCCGCGCTGAGACAGGAGAAACTGAAACAGGGGTCTTCGAACGGGAATCCAGATGAAGACAGCGAGGCACTGGTGAATGCCTTGGACGAAGCTAACGCCAAGGATGATCTGTTCTATTACGAAGCTTTGCCCAAAATGCCACAAGGCGTGCGTGATTCCATCAGCGCTGTTGGTCCGGCGTTGGCTATGCCAGTGATCACAGCCATCTGTCCTGCCATCGGAATGCTTGCCACAGGCGTGAAGGTTTCAGTTCACGGAAAGATGAACTCGCTCAATCTCATCTCCTACATCGCCGGTGATTTTGCCTCGGGTAAAGGAAGTATTGACCCCGTGGTTGATATCTGGACTTCGGAAGTGAAACAGATGGACAAAATGTATCAGCAGCAGGAGGATGAATGGAGAGCCAAGAAGCGTGCGGCTAAGAATAAGAAGGAACAGCCGGAAGAGCCGAAACTGCCTGTAAGATGTCTTACCTTAAATAATACGGTGGCTAACCTTGCAGAACGACTGGCTAATACTGAAGGCAAGCACGCCTTCTCGTTCACTCCGGAAGCTGACACCGTAGCGCAGAAGTGGAAATCGGCGATGAGCGACTTCTCCGTCATGTTAAGGCAGGCTTACGATGGAACGAGTTATGAACGCGAGGCAAGAAGTGCAGATGCGGTGAATGTTCATATCGAACATCTTTTGTGGAACGTCGTGATGTGCGGAACGCCTGATGCACTCTATCGAGTAGTGAACAATTATACGGATGGTTTCCAAAGCCGTATTGTCGTGGCGCGAACGCCGGACAACACGTTCACTCCGCTTACAGACAATCTCTTTGTGCTGACCGAAACGCAACGTGAGCACATACGACAGATAGCTCATCTCTTGCCCCTTATGGAGGGCGAGGTGGTTCTGCCTAAGCTGGAGAATAAGGGCAGAGAGTGGCTGGAACAGATCAGACTGGAAACGATGAAAAATGACGACAAGGTGAAAGCTCGCCAGCGTTTCCGTATCTGTCCTACAACCATGAGAATGATGACCTGCATCATGCTCTGCAAGGTGGCTGAAACGCTGATTCAGAAGCATGGTTTCCAGGGTGCCGAGAAGCAGCTGAAACAGAATCCACTGTTATGGAAGGAAATGATCGTAAAGACGCAGACACCAACTATGCTCGAAGCCTTCAATATCCTGGCAGATTATCAGCTGGACAATGCACTCTACTTCTTCCGCAGTCGAATAGAGGATGCATTCTCATCCAAGAATTATTGTGGTCAGACGACTTATGATCGTACCCGACGTGGCAGAAACGATTCTATCTTCGAGCGGCTTGATGTTACTTTTTCCTTTGAGCAGGCATTACAGCAAAGTATTGCCGTAAAAGGAGCAAACGTTACTCGGGAGGTTGTTAGACAGATGTTGAAAAACTGGAAGCGACAGGGATTGATAGGTGTGCTGCCTGATATGCGTTATCAGAAGGTTCAACCTACGGTATAAAGTGGTTCTAAGAAAGTGATCATTAATATTTATCCGGTCATTAACGGTCACGGTCATTTTCGGTCATTAAGGATTTTCAGTAAGGAAATCCTTAATGGCCCTATCAATAAATCAATTTTATTTTTAGATATTTATGGAAATAATCATTTATCGTCGTCGCTTTACCCGTTGGGGTGTAGATGGCACATTAGTTATAAAAGGTACGAAAGTTTGTAATACCATAGAACATCCTGAGCGTTTATTGCCAGCAGGAGACTACGAGATAGCTTGTGTTTCTATTGCTAATAAGAGTAGGAAAATGCCTGTTATCCTGAGGAAGGGACAGACTGTTTGGGAAGTGGGCATTAATACTCCTTGTCTCAAACCCGGTAATGGACCGATGACGCTGAAAAACGGCTGCATCATCCTAGGTAAGGCTGTAGCATCAGGGCTGGTGATTCATTCTCAGGAATATTTCGACCGACTTTGTGAACGGTTAAGGAAGGTTTCTAAAAAGATGGAATGTATCAAGTTACGTATCATAGATTGGGGTAGTGATGAAATATCGATAGCATTTTAGATTTTCTGCCTCTAATATTCATTCATTAAAAATAGTATTATCATGCGTAAGATAAAAGAAATCATCATTCATTGCAGTGCGACCAAGGAAGGTCGCAACTTCACCGTAGCGGATATTGACCGCTGGCACCGGGAGCGCGGAATGCGCTGCATAGGTTATCATTTCGTGATTTATCGTGACGGCAGCATTCATGTAGGTCGTGCGATAGAGGAGGTTGGCGCCCATTGCAAGGGGCACAATTCCATCAGCATAGGCATCTGTTACATCGGCGGTTTATCGAAGAAAGGCAAGCCGAAGGACACAAGAACCCGAGACCAGAAAGCGGCAATGCGCTCGCTCATCGAGCAGCTGAAGGAGGAATATCCATTAGCCACGATTCATGGTCATAATGAGTTTGCCAACAAGGCTTGTCCCTGCTTTGATGTGAAGAAGGAGTGGGGCTAACAGATAGGGAACGCGCTGCGTTCCCTATTTATACTTATTTTCCGATGCAAAAGTGCTTGAAGATATTGTTTAGCGTTTCCTGACTACTGATCTGTCCGCCAGTGATTTCACCCAATTCTTCCAATACCATTTTCAGGTCTTCGGCGATGATGTCGCCGCTCATGCCCATTTCCATCGACTCCAATACTCGGGAGAGGGAAGATTGGGCACGGAGAAGGGCCTCGTAGTGGCGGGCACTCGTTATGATGACGTCGTTCTCTGTAATCTCAGGAATATCAGCGGCTCTTACTAATGCCTGCTCCAGGGATGAAACGTTCTCGCCTGTGCGGGCACTGATGAAGAGTGGGGATTCAGCTTCGCTGGAATCTGAGCCGCAGGAATGGGTGAACTTATTGAACGCAAGTTTATCATTCTCAAGTTTATCCATCTTATTAAATACCACCAGCAGCTTCTTGCCCTGGTTCTTCTGCTTCATCTCCTCGATTTCTGAGGCTGACGGCTGATCATCCAACAGCCAGATTACTATCTTCGCCTCTTCCATCTTCTGGAAAGTGCGCTCTATTCCGATGTTCTCTACCACATCATCCGTCTTGCGGATTCCGGCTGTGTCAATAAAGCGGAAGGTGATTCCGTCGATGAGGGTGGTGTCTTCGATTACATCTCGGGTGGTTCCGTGAATGTCGCTCACGATTGCCTTCTCCTCGTGGAGCAGACGGTTGAGCAGGGTGCTCTTGCCCACATTCGTCTTGCCTACGATGGCTACGGCTACTCCCTGCTTTAGGGCATTGCCGGTCTCGAAGGAGTGGGCGAGGGTGGTAATCTTGTGATTGATTTCTTCGGCTAGTGCCTGGAGTTCGCTGCGGTCGGCAAACTCCAGTTCTTCGTGGTCGCTGAAGTCGAGCTCCAACTCCAGGAGCGAAGTCATCTTTAATAATTTTTCGCGAAGGAGGGAGAGTTCGTTGCTGAAATGACCCTTCAGTTGGCTGAGCGCCATCTTGTGGGTTGCCTTGTTGGTAGAGGCGATGAGATCAGCTACGGCTTCTGCCTGGGAGAGGTCCATCTTTCCGTTGAGATAGGCACGACGGGTGTATTCGCCCGGTTCTGCCTGGCGACATCCTACCTCTGTAAAGCGATGGAGAACCTGCTGAAGAATGTATCGGCTGCCATGACAGGAAATCTCGGTGGAGTTCTCGCCTGTATAACTGTGGGGTGCACGGAACACGCTTACCAGTACATCATCGATGGTGTTGCCATCCTTATCCTTGATTTCGCCATAATGCAGAGTGTAGGGCTTGGCTTCTTCCAGGGATTTGCCGTTGGCAGACTGGAAGATTTTGTCGGTGAGGGAAATGGCGTTAGAGCCGCTGAGTCGGATGATTCCGATTGCACCGCCGGCTGGGGTTGCCAGGGTGCAGATACATTCTTCTTGATTCTTCATTTATTGATTCGTATTTTAAAGCTTTTGCCCTTTCAGGGCGACAGGGTTGTTTGCTGTTTTAACCCAGGGTGTTGCCCTGGGCTAGGAGCTTCTGCCCTTTCAGGGCGTATTGCTGCAATGGAGCTAGATTCTATCTAATACAACTTTTATCAAATTGTCGATGGTGCTCTTGTAGCCGGTGTTGGCGCTGAGGGCACGGCGGTTGGCGATGACCATGCAGCAGGTGAGGGCTTTATGGCCGAGGAGGAGGGAGAGACCGGCGAGGGCTGAGCTCTCCATCTCGAAGTTGTTGATGCGCAGACCGTTATACTCGAATGCTTCAATCTTCTGATTAAGTTCCGGGTCGGCAAGTGGGGCACGGAGTTCGCGGCCCTGAGGTCCGTAGAAACCGCCACAGGCTATGGTGATTCCGCGTACCATATCATCGCTGGCTATCTGGTTGAGCAGTTCCGGATTGTTGTCTACACAGTATGGGTTGCCAATCTGGTCGTTCCATTTTACCTGGCGCTTGAATTCTGCCTCTGTTTCGAGGTCGCAGATTTCGTTGCGACGGGCATAGAAGTTGATGAGTCCGTCGAAACCGATGCTCTTCTGCGAGGCTACGAAGGTTCCGGCAGGGCAGTTGAGCTGCAGACCGCCGCAGGTTCCGATGCGCACGAGGGTGAGCGTGGTGTGCTCGGGTTTCTCGGTGCGGGTTTTGAAATCGATGTTCTTCAGCGCATCGAGCTCGTTGACTACGATGTCGATATTATCGCATCCTATTCCGGTGCTCTGCACGGTGATTCGCTTGCCTTTATATGTGCCGGTGATGGCGTGGAATTCCCGACTTGAAACTTCGCATTCCTTCTCATCGAAATGGGAGGCTACGAGGGCTACGCGACCTGGGTCGCCAACGAGGATTACTTTATCAGCCACTTGTTCCGGGCGTAGATGAAGGTGGAAGCAGCTTCCGTCTTCATTGATAATCAATTCTGATTCTGCAAAATATTTGCTCATGGTTCTTTTGATTTTAAGTTATACATTATTTATATTGGGGCTTTGCGCCCCTCTGTGTTTAAGATTAGCAAAGATACGAATAAAAAATGAAATGGAATATTTTTTTAATGATTTTAAACAGTAAAAAAGCACGAAGGGCAAATCCCGAAAATGGAACTTGCCCTTCTCTTTCAAATCTCTCTTCTTTTATATCTAGTAAAGACTGCCGATGAACGGAGCCTTTTGCCGGATATTCAGATATGGTTAAACCCGGATGAAGGGTTATGAATTCATAGAGAGCAGGAACTCGTCGTTGTTGCGAGTATGCTGCATATTCTTGTGGATGGTGCTCATCGCCTCGATAGCGTTCATATCTGACAGATACTTGCGCAGAATCCACATGCGGTCGAGCGTTGTCTTGTCCTGCAGGAGATCGTCGCGACGGGTAGACGAAGAAATGAGGTTGACAGCAGGGAAGATGCGCTTGTTGCTGAGTGAGCGGTCGAGCTGCAACTCCATGTTACCTGTTCCCTTGAACTCCTCGAAGATGACTTCATCCATCTTACTACCTGTATCGATGAGGGCAGTAGCGATGATGGTGAGCGAACCGCCGCCTTCGATGTTACGCGCAGCACCGAAGAAACGCTTAGGCTTCTGGAGGGCGTTTGCATCTACACCACCGGTGAGCACCTTACCAGATGCAGGAGCTGTGGTGTTGTAGGCACGGGCGAGACGGGTGATGGAATCGAGGAAGATGACAACATCGTGTCCGCATTCTACCATTCTCTTAGCCTTCTCGAGCACGATTCCGGCAATCTTGACATGGCGCTCTGCAGGCTCGTCGAAGGTAGAGGCGATAACCTCTGCATTCACGGTGCGTGCCATGTCGGTAACCTCCTCAGGACGCTCGTCGATGAGCAGCATCATGAGGTAAGCCTCAGGATGGTTGGCTGCGATGGCGTTGGCAATATCCTTCATGAGGATGGTCTTACCGGTCTTAGGCTGAGCCACGATGAGCGCACGCTGACCCTTACCGATTGGCGAGAAGAGGTCTACGATGCGGGTGCTGAGATTGGTGGTGCGGCGGTCGCCACAGAGATTGAACTTCTCATCAGGGAAGAGTGGGGTGAGGTGCTCGAAAGGAACACGGTCACGAACCTCTGACGGGTCACGGCCATTGATCTTGATGATGCTGGTGAGCGGGAAGTATTTCTCGCCTTCATGAGGCGGACGCACCTTGCACTCGATGACATCGCCAGTCTTCAGACCGAACTTCTTGACGAAGCTGGATGCTACATAAACATCGTCAGGTGAAGAAAGGTAATTGTAATCGCTGCTGCGCAGGAATCCGTAGCCCTCTGAAATCACTTCGAGCACACCGTTGGATTTCACGAGATTGCTGAAATCGTAGGCTGGTGATTCCTGCTTGTTCTTGGCTGCAGGGGCAGCAGCAGGTGTGTGCTGGTGAGAAGTCTGTGGAGTGGTAGGACGGTCGAAGATGTCGACAGTAGGAATGGCAGCCTGGTCTTCGATAGGAATGTCGACTACCGGGATGAAATCGGTTCCATCGCCCGGATCACCCTTCCAGGTTCCGTCTGCATCGAGTTCTACCTTCATACCTTCAGTATAGTGGATAGGAGCTGACTCCTGTTTCTTATCGGTGGCAGTTTTTTCAGTAGCTTCTTCCTTTGCCTCCTCAGCTGGAGCCGGAGCTGCTGCCGGAGCTGGAGCTGCTGCTGCGTTCTGTGCATTCATCTTAGCCTGGAGCATCGCCTGCAAATCGCCGCTGATGTTAGCGCTCTCAGCGTTTCCGGCAGAGAACTGCTCTTCAGGAACGGCAGCTTGCTCAGGTGCTGCCTGCTCAGGAGCAGTCAGCTGGTTATCGGCTGTTGCCTCTTCCGGCTGTTCTGCCTCAGTAGCAGCCTGCTGTTTAGCCGTCTCCTGTGCATCTTTCGCCATCTGCGCTTCTATCTCGGCTTTTACCGCCTGATGCTTTCTGATGGCAGCTGCTCTGGCTTCTGCAATGGCTTCGAGTTCTGCCTTGCTTCTTCTGCCGCGGTGTTTCGGGAAGTTGGCAAGTACCTGAGCCTCGATGTCTTCGCCTGATTGGTTTAGAGTCTGCTTCTGGGCAGCTGATTGTAAACTCTGCTCTGCCGGACTGAACTGGATTTCTTCCTCAACCGCTGGGGCTGGGGCAGTTTCGCTCATAGCCTGAGGAGCAGTCTCGCCGCCGTTAGGACCCAATACCTGGTTCTTCTGCACGTCGAAATTCTCTCCTTCATTGCCGTGTACGGAATAAACACGGTCTTCTTTCTTGGTTGCAATGCGGGTGCGCTTGCGCTTAGGGGCTGCTTCAGGAGCTGGCTGTTCTGCCTGGGCGTCGAGAATGGCGTAGACGATAGTTCCCTTGTTATCGCTCTTTTTTACCTTGGCTCCAAGTTCCTTGGCAATGTCCTTCAACTGAACGACACTCTTTGCTTGTAATTCTTCTTTGCTATACATATATTATATATTGTATATTAATGATTTTCTTTCTGAAATGTCGCGTTTCTGAATGGAAACACGGTATTGATTGATAAATTCGTGTGCAAAGATAATTAAAAAATTTGTTTCTGCCAAATATTTTGCCTATCTTTGCACAAAAAAAATAAAAATGGCTAGTCAAATACCCTATTTAGACGTTCAAAACCTCACCAAACGCTTTGGTGCACAGGTTCTTTTTGATAATATTTCCTTCTCTATCGCTGAAGGACAGAAAGTGGGACTCGTGGCGAGAAACGGCACGGGAAAGTCTACGCTCATGTCGGTGCTGATGGATAAAGAGGGACACGAGAGCGGAGACATCATTTACCGACGCGATTTGAAGGTGGGCTATCTGGAGCAGTCGCCGCAGTTTGATCCGGAGGAAAGTGTGCTGCAGGCGTGCTTCAATCATGAGGATGATCCGGAGAAGGTGCTGAAGGCGAAACAGATTCTCACCCAGCTGCACATTACCAACCTGGAACAGCCGATGGGACAGCTCAGCGGCGGACAGCAGAAGCGAGTGGCGCTGGCGAATGTGCTGATTACGGAACCCGACTTCCTGATGCTGGACGAGCCGACCAACCACCTGGACCTGGAGATGATAGAGTGGCTGGAAGGTTATCTGAACCGCGGCAACAAGACCATCTTCATGGTTACGCACGACCGATTCTTCCTGGACAAGGTGTGCAATACGATTCTGGAACTCGACGACCGCACCATCTACACCTACCGCGGCAATTATGCCTATTATCTGGAGAAGAGGCAGGAGAGAATGGACAATCTGAGAGCCGAAATACAGCACTCGAAGAATCTCTACCGCAGGGAACTCGACTGGATGCGCCGTCAGCCTCAGGCTCGCGGACACAAGGCGAAATACCGCGAGGATGCTTTCTACGAGCTGGAGAAGGTGGCAAAGCAGCGCATAGAAGACCGACAGGTATGGCTGAAGGCTTCTACCGTTTATATAGGTTCGAAGATTTTTGAATGCCAGTATGTGAGCAAGGCTTTCGACGACAGGGGACAGAAGAAGGTGATTCTCGACAACTTCTACTACAACTTTGCCCGCTTCGAGAAGATGGGCATTGTGGGTAATAACGGAACGGGAAAATCGACCTTCATCAAGATGCTGCTGGGCGAGGTTCAGCCCGACAGCGGCAAGTTTGACATCGGCGAGACGGTTCGCTTCGGCTATTTCTCGCAGGAGGGACTGAAATTCCGTGAAGACCAGAAGGTGATTGACGTGATTACGGAGATTGCCGATTATATAGATCTGGGCGGCGGCAAGCACATGACGGCTTCGCAGTTTCTGCAGTTCTTCCTCTTTACGCCCGAAGAGCAGCACAACTACGTTTACAAGCTGAGCGGCGGTGAGAAGCGCAAGCTTTACCTCTGTACGGTGCTGATGAGGAATCCGAACTTCCTGGTGCTGGACGAGCCGACCAACGACCTCGACATCCAGACGCTGCAGGTACTGGAAGAATATCTTCAGGATTTTGCGGGTTGCGTAATCGTAGTGAGCCACGACCGCTATTTCATGGACAAGGTAGTAGACCATCTGCTGGTTTTCAAGGGCGAAGGCGAAATACAGGATTTCCCTGGCAACTATACGCAGTATAGGGAATGGAGCCGGATGCAGGCTAAGGACGAGGCAGAACAGGCGAAACCGGCAAAGAACGGAAATGCCACGGCAGAAAGCGACGGAGCAGGCACGGCAAAGCGCGACGCCAATTTTGAGAACAAGCGCAAGATGAGCTATAAGGAGAAGCGCGAATATGAGCAGCTGACCCAGGAAATAGATGCGCTGACCGATGAACAGAAGAAGCTGGAAGAGGAACTCTGCAGCGGAAATCTATCGGTTGAGGAACTGACGGAGAAAAGCAAGCGCCTGCCTGAAATCAAGGATGAACTTGATGAGAAGGAAATGAGATGGCTGGAACTGGCTGAAATGCTCTAGATTTTGAACTTTGAGCGTTGAACATTGAACTTTATGATTAGTTGATGTGCGGCCGTTAATAATAAACATTTATAAAAGAAAATAGAAAGAATGGAAATTAAGAAATCAGAATTTACAATATCGGCTCCACGAGTGAGCATGTGTCCGAAAGATACGAAGGCTGAATATGCTTTCATCGGCAGAAGTAATGTGGGAAAATCGAGCCTCATCAATATGCTCTGCAACCACAAGGGTTTGGCTAAGACTTCAGCTACACCGGGTAAAACGCTGCTTATCAACCACTTCATCATCAACAACGAATGGTATCTGGTTGACCTTCCTGGCTATGGTTTCGCCAAGCGTTCGAAGACCGTACAGAAGCAGCTGGAGCAAATGATAAGCAGTTATATTCTGCAGCGCCAGCAGTTGGCTAATGTCTTTGTGCTCATCGACGTGCGCCACGACCAGCAGAAGATAGACCGCGAGTTTGTAGACTGGCTGGGCGAGAGCGGCGTTCCTTTCTGCATCGTCTTTACCAAGGCCGACAAGTTGGGTCCGGTCAAGGCTCGCATGAATGCGGAGAAATGGATGCATGCGCTGGAAGACCGCTGGGAAGCACTTCCACCTTATTTCATTACCAGTAGTGAAAAGAAGATGGGACGCGACGAGGTGCTCGACTATATTGACGAAATCAACAAATCGCTCGCCGGAGAATAATCTTTCGGGAGAGAATAAACCAACAGAGAATGAAACAGATTAATTGGGGATTTATCGGCTGCGGAGAAGTAACCGAAAAGAAAAGCGGACCGGCTTTCAACGAAGTGGAGGGTTCGCAGGTGGTGGCTGTGATGAGCCGAAGCGAGAACAAGGCACGCAGCTATGCTGAGCGCCATCATGTGCGCAAATGGTACACGGATGCATCGGAATTGATAGAAGATCCCGATGTGAATGCTGTTTACATCGCCACGCCACCTTCTTCTCACGCCACCTTCGCCATTATGGCGATGCGTGCGGGCAAACCCTGCTACATAGAGAAACCGCTGGCAGCGAGCTACAACGACTGCATCCGCATCAACCGCATCAGCGAGCAGACGGGTGTTCCCTGCTTCGTAGCTTACTATCGCCGTTATCTTCCTTACTTCCAGAAGGTAAAGGAGATTATCGAGAGCGGAACCATCGGTAATGTGGTAAATGTGCAGGTGCGCTTCTCGGTTCCTCCGCGCGATCTCGACTTTCAGAGCGGCAAGGAAATGCCTTGGCGACTGCAGCCGGATATTGCGGGCGGCGGCTATTTCTACGACCTGGCTCCTCATCAGATAGATTTGCTCCAGAATCTGTTTGGTGTGATTACCCGTGCGCACGGCTATCCTGCCAACAGAGCGCATCTTTATCAGGCTGAAGATACGCTCTCGGCGTGCTTCTTCTTTGAGAGTGGAATTCCGGGCAGCGGAAGCTGGTGCTTCGTGGGACATGAGAGTGCGAAGGAAGACTGCATCGAGGTGATTGGCGAGAAAGGTTCGCTCTCATTCTCGGTGTTCACTTACCAGCCGATAGAAGTGATTACGAGCGAAGGAAGGAACTTGATTACGGTTCCGAATCCGCCTTATGTGCAGCTGCCACTCATCAAGAGTGTGATTCAGCATCTGCAGGGAATAGGAAAATGCGACTGCACCAGCGTTTCGGCTACGGCTGTCAACTGGGTACTGGACCGAGTATTGTGGAAGAACTGATTTTTTACAAAATCATCATCAGAATTAGAGCGTAAGTTATGAAGAGATGTTTCTGTATAGTAGGATTTATCTGTTCTCTTGCCTGCACTTCGGCAAGGGCTGGGGAGCCCGTGGATTCTACCATGCTGGGAACGCTCTTCAACAAGACGATGTTCATGTCCAATTCCCAGGACAGCCTCGTGAAAGAGCGCCATCGCAAAACCTTCTTCCATCAGGTGGGAGATGTGTTCACCCGGTTCTTCAGAGAATTCAACAGTACGGATTCGGCTTACATCGAAGACCAGCACTATAATTATACGGTAATGTTGCAGAACACCAATACCTATGAGGAATATACGCTCAGAAACAGCGAAGGACAGAGCATTTCCTTCTCGCCTGATCCTTCTTACCGCCTGGGGCCTTATCTGGGCTGGCGATGGGTGTTTCTGGGTTATACGTTCGACCTGAAGCACATTAATTTCAGGAATAACCACACTAATAAAAAGGAGTTTGACCTGAGCCTCTACAGCAGTCTGCTGGGAATAGACCTGTTCTGGCGACAGACGGGAAATGACTATCATGTTCTGCGGATGAATCTGGGTGAGCACATCGATTGTGACCCTATCCGCAAGGCTCCTTTCGACGGTTTCAAATCGAGCATCAAGGGATTCAATCTTTATTACATCTTCAACCATCGCCGCTTCTCTTATCCTGCCGCCTATTCGCAGAGTACGGTGCAGCGGAGAAGTGCCGGTTCCATGCTTCTGGGAATCGGTTACACGGAGCATGAACTGGAGGTGGACTGGGATAAACTGACCAATCTTGTAGATGAACGGCTGAACAAAAATCTGACAAACGGGGGAACTCCGGAAGCCCAAATAGACAGTTCGCTGATGTTCAGCAAGGTGAAATACAGCGATGTGAACGTAACCTGCGGCTATGCTTACAACTGGGTTTTCGCCAAGAACTGGCTCTTCAACGCTTCACTCTCGGTAGGTGTGGCTTACAACCGCTCGAAATCGGATAATGAAAGGGAACATCTGGACATTACCAACTTCAGTTTCAAGAATGTGAACCTGGATGGAATAGGCCGCTTCGGTATTGTGTGGAACAACACGCATTGGTACGCGGGCGCCAGCACCATCATCCATTCCTACAACTATAAGAAAAAACAGTTTTCTACCAACAATTCGTTTGGCTCACTCAATATTTATGTGGGTGTGAACTTCGGCAGGAAACGTCATCATTAACATATAAAAGAGAAGAGATGAAAATATTTTGTAAAATGGCAGCCGTTCTGCTGGCTTGTCTGCTGGCTGTTCCGGGAGAAGCCAGGGTGAATGTGGTTTATCTGCGGCAGGACAGTCTGCGCATTGTAGAACTGCTGCAGCAGGCAAGGGCTATGAAGAAGAAACCAGCCAGTTGGATGCTCTGGTTCGGCAAGCAGATGGCGGGCGTTCCTTATGTGGGCGGCACGTTGGACCGGACGAAGGAAGAGGTGCTCATCGTGAACACCCGTGAACTGGACTGCACCACATACGTAGAGATGGTTACGGCGCTCACCCTATGCGCCAAGAAGAACGAGACTTCTTTCTCGGCTTTCTGCGAACATCTCAGAAATGTGCGTTATGTGGGCGGCGAGGTTTCCTATGTGAAGCGCCAGCATTATTTCACGATTTGGATGGATGCTAACGAGCGCGAGGGAATTGTGAAGAATATTGCGCCCAATCCTCCTTTCTCGGCCGTTCAGACCGTGAACATCAACTGGATGAGTACGCATGTTTCGAGCTATAAGATGCTTAAGGCTCATCCGGAATGGAAATCGGGAATCAGAAAACTGGAACAGAGTGTGAACGGCAAGCGTTACCGTTATGTTCCGAAGGGCAAGATTGCCAACACGGCAGTTTTCCGCAACGCTATTCACGATGGTGACATTATCGCCATCATTACCAACAAGAAGGGTCTCGACACGACCCACATCGGTATTGCTTCCTGGCACAAAGACGGTTTGCATCTGCTCAACGCCAGCAGCATTCACAAGAAGGTGATTGATGAACCGATGACGCTTTATACTTACATGCATAAGCATCCCGTGCAGATAGGAATCAGGGTTTGCAGAGTTCAGTAAAAAAATATTAGAAAAGAAAAGATAAATGGAAGAGAAAAAGAATTTTGAAGCGATTTTCAAGGAAGATCTTTATCAATATCTGCTGGGTATTGATAAGGTAGATGCTCATTTGCCGGAAGCTCCGGATTTGGAAGAGCTGTGGCAGAAAGTAGGCGAGAGTTATCTGCCTGATGCGATTCGCGAGTTTGCCAAATATCCTACGGTTTCATTGGGTTGGATCATGTATGTAGGAATGGCGCTTGCCAAGTATTGGGATGAGGATTGGGAACTCTACAGCAAGGTAGAGAATCATTATGAATATCTTCGTGACAGAATAGATTTCGACCACATGGATGATTACATCTGCGAAAAGGTTCTGCTGCTGAATGAGGAAGATCATAAGGCTGTTACGAACGTGGTGGCAGAATGTGCTTCGCGCTCTTACAGCAAGCTGATTCATCTGAATCTTCAGCCGGGAAGCGAGGAAGCCTTCCGTGGCTTCGTTGCAGCCCTTCACCAGATGTTCCTCATGGGAATAGCCGTAGAGCTAAAAATGCTGGGTTACCACATGACTAAAATGTAAAGGAAAGTCCGTAAGCGTTCTGTTAAAATGCCTACGGACTTTCTTACTTATTACTAAAATAATTACTTCATTTTCTTGAGATATTCTCCAGCGCGGGAATCGCCGAGTTCCTGGGCTTTCTTCAGGTTCTTGATGGCCTCTTCCTTATTTCCTTTCTCCTTCTGGAGCAAACCTAAGAGAAGGTAGCCGTCAGCATATTCAGGAGCCAACTCTATACAATGGATGGCTGCGCTGATTCCTTCATCATAACGCTTTACACGCAAGTCGAGACTTGCCCATTCTGCAAAATATGTAGGCTCTTTAGGAGCCAGGTAACAGGTGCGGGCAATATCAAGCAGGGCTGGCTGCCACATGCGTAACTTGGTTTCGCATTGGTAACGGGTGTAGAAGAAGGCTGGCGAAACAGGACGGGCAATGGAATCGTACATATTATAATCCTGAATAGCGCGGCGGAATTCACCCTGCTCCTTCAGAAATTCTGCACGAGCCAGATAGTAATTCGCAACCATTCCGGTCCTACTTCCAACGCTTACCGCACTATCGAGCAAAACTTCAATCTCCTTGGCTGGAGCTTTGAGATTCTTCTTGGCCTGGGCAGCCTCAAAATAGAGTTCGCCGCTGAGAAGGGAAGTGTTGGTCAGATCCATGAAAGTATCGTAAGCCTTCTGATACTCACCCTTCACGAAATTAATCTGCGCTTCCTGATGGCGGTAAATAGGCTGTGCCTTGATTTCGTATGCCTTCTGAGCCTCAGCAATCGCCTTGTCGAGCGTCCAGTCCTTATAAACAGAATCGCCCTTGTAAATAATCTTCTGATAAATCAGGTCGGCATAGTTGGAATGAGCCTCATCCTTGGCAGCCGACTTCTTAATGCCTTCTTCCATCAGTTTGGCTGCTGCATCATATTCAGCCTTATCCGTCAGATAAGTGGCTTTTTCCTTGTAACCGAATGCAGAAGTAGGGAATTTGCTGATAAACTCGTCGCTATATTTCGCATATTCATCTACTGTAGTCTGTCCCTTCTTCAGCGTCATCATGGTCATCGCCTCATTCTCCGTATCAGGCAAAGCCGTGCGGATGGTGGTTTCGCGAAGAGCTGCATCAAGACTCGAAAGACCGGTTACCTTCAGTTGCTTGGCGTAGTTGGCGTCGATGGCCGTAACCTGACCATTGCTGTGCATCAGACCGATGACCTGGCCGTTCTTGTTGGCAAACGGACAACCTACTGCATTTTCCGGAGCACTATTCGAGAAGATGTAATAGTTGTACGAAGTCTTGAACTTCTCCACGCTGCTGATGTCCTCCTGCTGGTAAGCCGGCTTCTTGATAGAATAAGGAACCAGCCAGACCTTGTCGCCAGCAGCCGATTCCTTGGTTGCGATAGGAGCGGCAACGGTAGAGGCGTTGATGCGGAATTTAGCCACATCGTAGAGCTCGTCGGCTCCCATGATAGCCTCAACAGGGATTGATTTGCCGGAAGCGTCAACAACGCTTGCCTTTACAGCTCCGACAAATGGTTTGAAAGTGCTGATAGCCGTTCCCTTGTTATCGATAAAAACACCTTGGGTAGAGGCGATAATGTCGCCTTTCTGATTGAAAGTAGTCAAGGTGAAAACGCTCTTAGCCAGTTTCTGGACCGAACCCGGCTGGGCATAGAGGGACGATGCTCCGAGCATCAGTCCCATCATGATCATATTTATTTTTTTCATAATCTTATTTGTGTTGCTTGTGTTTATTGAGCAACTCCTTAGCATTTGCCAGGGCAGCAGGCGTAATGTCGCTTCCGCTGAGCATCTGGGCGATTTCTTCTATGCGCTGCTGCTCGTTGAGTTCCTTCATGTGAGAAAGGGTTCCCTCCTCGGTTTCTTCTTTCAGAACCTTGTAATGGTGGGTTCCCATGGAAGCAATCTGCGGCAGGTGGGTGATGGAAATAACCTGACGGTTCAGGTTGCCCATCTCAGTCATGATTTCAGCCATCTTTTCGGCAATCTTACCGCTCACTCCCGTGTCGATTTCATCAAAGATGATGGTTGGCAGTTTTACGGCTCCGCTGATCATGGCCTTCAGAGAAAGCATGACGCGGGCAATTTCTCCACCCGAAGCAACCTGACTGACCGGCTGGAGGAGCGTGCTCTTGTTGGCGCTGAACAGGAAGTTAACCTTGTCAACTCCATCTGAACAGAGCGGCTTGGCGGAGAATGAAATTTCGAAGCGGACGTTCGGAATTCCCAGAGGAATGAGACGTTTCTTCATTTCTTCTTCTATCTTCTTTGCCGATTCCTTTCGGATGGCAGTCAGTTCGCCAGCTTGTTTCTCTGCCTTGGCAAGGAGTAGGGCAACCTGCTTTTCCAGTTCTTCTATGTCTTCATCGCCATTGTCGATGTGCTGCAGCTGTTCGTTGATTCGCTCACGTGTGGCGATGAGTTCTTCTACATTTTCCACATGGAATTTCTGCTGGAGCGAGTAGAGCTGGTCGAGACGGGAATTGATGGATTCAAGCCGGTTCGGGTCAAACTCAATATTGTCAACGCTTCCGCTTATTTCCTGAGCAATATCCTTGAGTTCTATGTAGCTGCTCTGCATTCGCTCAGCCACTTCTTTCACATCCGGGTAAACCTCCTTGATATTGTCAATCTGCTGGGCTGCATTCTTCAGTTTGTCGAGAATGCTGCCGTCTTCGCCCGAGAGAGCATTATCTGCCTCATAGAGCGCAGTCTTGATATCTTCAGAATGGCTCAGGGTTTCAGCTTCCTGTTCCAGTTGCTCAAGTTCGCCTTCCTGCAGGTTTGCATCATCCAGTTCTTTAAACTGGAAGCGCATGAATTCCTCGTTCTCCCTGTTCTTTGCGATTTCCGCTTTCAGGTCTTCCAGCTGCTGCTTTGCCTTTTTATAGTTTTTGTATTCGGCAAGATAAGCCTTCTTCTGCTTTTCATCGTGGGCAATAATGTCGACCACGCTGAGCTGGAAGTCTTCTTTCTGCAGCAGGAGGTTCTGATGCTGCGAATGAATGTCGACGAGCTGTTCGCCCAGTTCTCTCATCTTGCTCAACGGAACGGGCGTGTCGTTGATGAAGGCACGACTCTTTCCGGCAGCAGTCAGTTCGCGGCGGATAATGGTGTCTTCTGCGTCATAATCAATATCATTTGCATCGAAGAAATCTTGCATTCCGTATTTTGACAGGTCGAAGTGGGCTTCTATCACGCATCGGTCTCTTCCTGCCTTGATGGCTTTGCTGTCAGCACGGTTGCCGAGGAGCAGTCCGATGGCGCCGAGAATGATGCTCTTTCCGGCACCCGTCTCGCCCGTGATGACTGAGAAACCTGGATAAAGAGGAATATCCAACTCGTCAATCAACGTGAAATTCTTGATGTATAATTGCTTGAGCATATTTTCTTATCTTATTGTTTTAAAGGGACTTAACCTAGATGAATAAACTTTAGTTTCATCATTCTGATTAGCCAGAATGATAAAGCATGTAGCCTTATTCCTTGATTTTGTCCCAATATGAGTTTTGAGAAGGATTGATGGAGAAGAGCAGCTCATAAATGCTTTCTTTCTCTTTCTGAGTGCCATGTTTCTGATAGATGTTAGCAAGCTCGTCCTTCTTATAGTCGGTCCAGAATTGTGGCAGCAGACTGAGCGGTCTGTCCGTACGTGCCTTCTTCAGATCCTGGAGCAGGGTGTTGGTGATTTCAGTTCTGCCACGTTCCACATTATTCGCCATTTCATCGAGCCCTTTTCTGTAATAGTTGTATTGCAGCATTCTGAAAGGTTCCATGGCTCCGTCGAGATAATCGGAAATGATGGCGAACCGGTTTCTGTTATCACTAAACGCTTTCCAGCCCGGAAAATCAAGATTCTGGGCGTTGTTGGTGAGGTTCATGCAACGTTGCAGAATGTCCTCCCCACCTTTAGGCGCAAAACTGTCAAGATCTAAACCGATGATGAGGTAAGCATAGTAGGCGAGCAGAGCCGTTAGCTGGTTGTCAATCCGCTCTTCGGTAAACTCCAGCTGGTCGAACTCGGCAAACTTGAACGTGAAGTTTTCATCCACATTATTATATAAGGTGGACGTATAGGCTGAATTGTAGACGGGACGGTTGGCCTGGATGAGCGCCTTGCAGGTAAAGATATTCTGGTCTTTATCATACTTGCTTACCGTGATATTGAAGTTGCACACGATGCGCTCGTTCTTCCTGAATTGAAGATTCGTCCATTGCCTGTCGTTCACAAACTGCTCAAGAGTTTGCTGCAGATTATCGAATACCCGTTTTTCCGTGCCCTGAATCTGGGCATGGTTGATGGTAATCTTAGCCTGCAGCTCCTGAGCGGTTGACGTGATGGGACTACAAAAGATGAGCCAGCTCGTTGATAATGTCGCGAGCCACTTCAGTTTTCGGTTTCTTCTCATATTCTTTCTTACCCTCTTCAGAAATAATCGTTATCTGGTTGTCATCAGTACGGAATGTGGTTCCCGGATTGCGAGTTGAGTTAAGCACGATGAAATCGGCGTTTTTCTTTTTGCGCTTTTTCTGTGCATTAGCCTCTTCGTCGTTGGTTTCCAGGGCAAAAGCTACAATTCGCTGATGTTTTTGTTTCATCTTGCCAAGGGCTGCGGCAATATCGTGAGTAGGGACGAGTCGGAGTTCCAAATCATCTTTCTCGCGCTTGATTTTCCTGTCAGCAATCTCGCTTGGCTTGAAATCGGCAACAGCAGCACAGAGAATGGCTGCATCGGTTGAGGCAAAAGCTTTAGTGGCTGCCTGGTACATTTCCTCGCAACTTTCTACATCGATGCGATGAATGGCTTCGGAACAGCTGAGCGAAACCGGACCTGCAACCAGCGTAACCTCAGCACCCCGACGGCAGCACTCTTCAGCAAGGGCAAAGCCCATTTTGCCGGAAGAATAATTGCCGATGAAACGTACCGGGTCAATCTTTTCGTAAGTTGGTCCGGCTGTAATCATGATCTTCTTGCCTTTCAAATCGAGCTTATCGCTTTCTTTTTCCTTGCAGTTTTCAGATGCAGCTTCATCGGTCTCTGCATTCTGCTGAGCCTGTTCATCAAAGAATCTGTCAAGGCATTCTACGATAATATCAGGTTCTTCCATGCGTCCCTTTCCTTCCAGTCCGCTTGCCAGGAATCCCACTTCGGGTTCTATGATGTGATTTCCATAGCCCAAAAGTGTTTTCATGTTGGCTTGGGTAGAAGGATGCTTATACATGTCGAGGTCCATGGCTGGAGCGATGAAAACGGGCGCTTTCATCGACAGATAGGTTGTGATGAGCATGTTGTCAGCAATTCCGTGAGCCATCTTTCCCATGGTAGAGGCTGTGCAGGGAGCGATGAGCATGGCGTCCGCCCACAGACCTAAGTCTACGTGCGAATTCCAGGTTCCATCGCGTTGCGAGAAAAATTCGCTTACCACAGGCTTATGGGTAAGAGCCGAAAGAGTGATGGGAGTGATAAACTCCTTTCCTGCAGGCGTAATGACCACCTGCACTTCGGCTCCGCGCTTGATGAGACCTCGTATGATGAGGCAAGACTTGTAGGCTGCAATAGAGCCCGTAATGCCCAATACGATTTTCTTTCCTTTTAACATGAATTTTTCTAACTGTTAAGAAATAAATCCGAGTTTCGCAAGTCTGTTATTCTACAGCTTGCGAAAGCCCGGTAACAATTATTTTCCCATTCTCTTGTTGAATTCACGAAGGCGGATGCGGGTAAGCACCTGCTTGGTATTGTTGGTGAAATCGCTTCCCAAAACCCATGTAAAGTAACCTGGATCTTTGGTCAGAATCTCAGCCACATCCCATCCTTTGTATTTGCCGAAGTTGAATACTTCGTGCTTCAAAGGATTTCCGTTCTCATCGTTGACAACGTTGCCCTGGGCGTCTTTTACCTCTTCCCAGACGATACGTCCAGCGAAGTCTACATTATCCTTCTGCTTAGAGAATTCGGCAAGTTCATCCATATTGTTGTTGAGCACGCGCTCAGGTTCATCCTGTACGCCTGGAGCATACTTGTCGAGCTCGCCCATGAGCACGCGGTAAGTAGCCTCTGTATCCTGATCAGCACGATGAGCTTCGAAATCTTCCTCCATCTTTCTGCCGCAATAGAACTTGTAGGCAGCAGCCAGGTTTCGGCGCTCCATCTTCATGAAGATGGTCTGCGCATCGATGAGACGGCACTTATTGAAATCGAAGTCGATTCCAGCACGCAGGAATTCTTCTGCGAGCATAGGAACATCGAAATGGTTGGAATTGTAGCCTGCGAAATCGCAGCCTGTAAATTCCTTCTCCAATGTGGCAGCCAGCTGCTTGAAAGTTGGCGCATCTTTTACATCTTCGTTGCTGATGCCTGTAAGGGCAACTACTTCGGCAGGAATCTCCTTGCAAGGATTTACGAAGAGGTTCTTGCGGTCTTCAGTTCCATCAGGCATTACCTTGATGTAAGAAATCTGTATAATGCGATCCTTGATCATGTCAAGACCGGTTGTCTCCAGGTCGAACACAATCAGAGGCTTTGTCAAATTGAGTTTCATTTTTGTAGAAATACTTTTCTTTTTGTTGTTTCAGAGAAAGCCCGTGCTCCTTTAGTCGTTAAGGAGCATAGGCATGATGAGCATCAGAATATCTTCGTTCTCAGGCTGTTCTGCAGGAACGATGATTCCGGCACGGCTTGGGTCTGCTAGCTGGATGATGATGTTGTCGCTTGTGAGATTGCTCAGGATTTCCATCAGACTGCTTCCCTTGAAGCCAATGCTGATAGGAGAGCCGTTGTATTCGCAAGACAACTGTTCCTTTGCAGATGTTGAGAAGTCAATATCCTCAGAAGAAACCTCGAAACGGCCTGACTCGATGTGGAAACGGATGAGCTGGCTGCTCTCGCTTGCAAATGGCAATACGCGGCGCAAAGCACTCTGCAAACCTCTGCGGTCTACTGTGACCTCGTTAGGGTTGTTTGGAATAACCGAGTTGTAGTTAGGGTAGCGGCCATCAATCAGTCTGCATCTCATAACGCCATCTGTAAACTGGATTTCTGCGCTTCGGTCATCAAACTTGATGATTGCGTCGTCGCCGTCCTTGCTCAGAATGTTCTTCAGCAGAGAAGCTGGCTTCTTAGGCAAGTTGAATGCTGAAGGAGATTCGCTCTTGATAGTGAAGTTCTTGCTGCGAACCAGCTTGTGACCATCGCTTGCTACGATAGCGAGAGCATCTGCTGTCAGGTCGAAGTAAATACCGTTCATGACAGGGCGCAACTCATCGTTGGCAGTAGCGAAGAGCGAGCGTGAAATGTTATTGATCAGCATTTCAGTTGGCAAAGAAACGGTGGTGCAAGCATCGTTCATGCTCTGTGTGCGAGGATAATCCTCTGCGCTCTGACCTGTGAAGTTGTAAAGACCGTTCTGATAAACAATCTTGATGGCAATGGCTTCTCCGGCAGTATCCACATCGAAGTGAAGAGGCTGCTCAGGCAGTTCCTTCAACGCATCGAGGATAACGCGGTTAGGCACACAAAACTCACCTTCTCCATCGTGGTCGGTAAGAGCGAGTGTACTCTTGATGACGTTGTCACTATCGCTAGCTGTGATGCTCATCTCACCGTTAGCAACTTGGAAAAGGAAACAATCGAGGATTGGCAACGAATTCTTGCTTCCAATCACTTTTGCGAGCATGTTGAGCTTGCTGCTCAATGCAGAACTTGATACTGTAAATCTCATGAGTATTTTATTTAAATTTTATTTTGTTTTCTGTTTCACCTTATTAAATTAGGCAATATCACCTAATTGAGCACAAAAATACAAAAAATATCGCTGATAAGCAAAAATAATTGGAGAAAAGTTCTAGTTTTTGAACTATTTTTAGTAATTTCGCAGTCAGAAAGAAAAAAACACCCTTTAAACAAAGGAAAAACTTTAAATATTATCATATGGAATTACAAGGAAAGGTTATTGCCGTTTTGCCTGAAAGAAGCGGCGTCTCTGCAAGAGGAGAGTGGAAAGCTCAGTCGTTCGTAATTGAAACTCATGAGCAGTATCCAAAGAAATTGTGCTTTGATGTTTTCGGAGCAGACCGTCTGGCTCAGTTCAATATTCAGAGTGGTGAGGAACTTCTGGTTTCTTTCGATATTGATGCTCACGAGTATCAGGGCCGTTGGTTCAACAGCATCCGTGCCTGGAACATCCAGCGTGTTGACCCTAACGCCGTAGCTGGTGCTATGGGCGGAATGCAGCCAGGTGCGTTTCCTCCAGTAGGTGCTCCTGTAGCTCCTGCTCAGCCAGCAGCTCCTGCTAATGGTGCAACTGCAGCATTCCCTCCAGTTCAGCCTGCAGCTCCTGCAGCAGAGGGTGGTAGCGCAGATGATCTTCCTTTCTAAAATAGAAAAGTAAGATAAAAACAAGAGCACTTCGCCTGAGACTTTCTTCTGTCTCGGATGAAGTGCTCTTTTTTGTTCAATTAATTTCTTTCTTAATCCTATCTTCTGTTTCCTTTATGATTATGCTATTGAGGATAGTCTTGCTTGTTCTTTTGTCAACAACTTTTTATTCTCTCCGTCTCTTCTCAAAGAATTGCTTTGAGGCAGCAAAGAAGAGGAGAACTGAAGCTGCATTTTCTATCGCAACCATCCAGAATGTGCCGTTGTAACCGAAATGTTCTGCCACAACTCCGCCTAGCAGACAGCCGATTCCGAAGCCCAAATCCCAACCGGTAAGAATGCTGCTGTTAGCTGTTCCGCGCTGGTCGTGACGAGCCACATTTATGAACATGTTGAGGAAGGCTGGATAAAGATGACCGTTGCCCAGACCGATGAGACAGGCAGAAAGATAATAGGCTACCGGATGCTTGACGGCAACAAAGATGATGAAACCAACAAGCGAAAGCAGCATTCCTTCGGCCGCATTCTGCGTGAGTTTGCCCTGGCTCAAGGCTTTTCTTCCTTGCAGTCTTGAGAGGAACAGACCCATGGAAAGAAGGGCAAAATAAGTGCCCGTTCCACCGGTAATTCCGAGTTCCTCCTTGCTGTAAATTGCGAGATAATTGCTCAGAACGCCCCAGCAGAAACCGAACATGGCGATGTTGATGGCAAGGAGCCAGGCACGCGTCAGGAAGAAGCGGTCGAGAGAAAGCTTCTCCTTGTTCTTAACGATTTCCTTTTCGGGGAGGCGGATGGTTCCTGCAATCACAACTGAGGCTATCGCCACGATGAAAGCTATCCAGAAGAGAATCATGTAACTGTCTACCGCATTATGGAGATAGATTCCGATGGATGGAGCAATTGCCATGGCAAAATTGTTGCTCAGTCCGTAGAGTCCGATTCCTTCATTTCTCCTACTTGCCGGAAGAACGTCGATGGCGCAGGTGCTGTTGGCAACCGTTACGGCTCCGAACGGACCTCCGTGCAGGGTTCTGCAGATGGCAAACATCAGGATGGTGCTGGCTGCAATATAGCCGGCAAAGAAGATGGCGAAGGCCGAGAGACAGACCATCAGAACCTTCTTGCGCGAAAAGCTGTCAACCACATATCCGCTGAACGGACGAATGATGAGGGCGGCAACCGTATAGCCGCTCAGCACAATTCCAATCACATCTTTCGTGGCTCCAAAATTTTCGCTCAGATAGAGAGGGAGCAAAGGTGTGAGCAGATAGAAGGCGAAATACAACAGAAAGTTGGTAGTCATCACCTTGATGTAGTTTGCATTCCAAAGTTTCTCTTTCATCATTTTTTAGAGTTTATCCTCACTTTTAGAGTTTGTCCTCATTATTAGAGTTTGTCTGCCAGCCAGGCGTCGATGAGTTTTCGGGCGATGGAAAGTTTCTCTGGGAGAATAGGGAGATTCTCCTTCGTGAACCATTTGCCACGCGAAAGTTCTTCTTTCTGAAGATGAATTTCTCCATCTACATATTCTGCCGAGAAACCAATCATCAGACCGCTCGGGTAAGGCCAAGGCTGAGAGCCGAAATATTTCAAGTTCTTGATAGTCAGACCGGTTTCTTCCATCACTTCACGATGAACCGCCTCTTCCAGGTTCTCGCCAGTCTCAACAAAACCAGCTACGAGACTGTCGAAATTTCCCTTGAAATTGCGGGCGTGAACCAGCAACACCTGATCATCTTTCTTAATCAATACGATGATGGCTGTGGCAAGCGAAGGCCAGACCTGTTTGCCGCATTCTGTACATTTCTTACTGATGTCGGTTGCCATTTTCATCGGAGCTCCGCAAACGCCGCAAAATTGGGTATTCATGTCCCAATAGTTGAGTTCCTGACACTTTCCTGCTTTCTGGTAAAGGGCAGGAGAGAGTTTGTAGAAACTAGGGCGCAAGCCGCACATTTCGTACTTTGGATCGTTGGTAACGGGCTCAGGAATGGTGAAGGTCTTCACCTCTGTTCCGTCTTCCATCGGAGTGATGTTGAGAATGTGAGTCCAAGGCTTTGTAGGGATTGGACTCTCTTCTGAACAAGGAATCGTATAGGTTCCGTCTTCTTTCTTTTCGAGCAAGAGATCGGTCTTGCAAAATATAAACCAATACTTCATTCTTTATTTTGAACTTATTTATTTACTTTGAACTTTAAGCTTTGAGCTTTGAACTTTATGAAATGCTTTTCTTGAAACGTTCCGAGGGGGACTATTTCTTCTTTCCGAACAGCAATTCGAAATCGCGCTGGGCAGCAGGCTTTGTCCATGCTTCCGGCACAAACTTCCAGTTATTGTTTGGTTTCGCATCTACAGTTCCCATCTTTTCGATTTCTTCCATCAGATAGTAGCGCTGGTCGCGCTTGCTGCGATAGATGATTCGGCTTTCAAGACTGTCCTTCGGGATTCCGGCACCCTTGGTAAGGAGTTCGCCGCCACCATTACCACGATAGCTGTTAACCGCTACCTTGTACCATTTCTTCTCATCGAAAGGCTCGCCGTTGCTCATGCGCAGAATCTTCACCTTCTCGCCATTTGGTTTGGTTACGTCTACTTCGTAATCGATTCCGGCAGCACTATCAAAGTTGAACGAGAGATTCTTGAAACCGAGGCGCTGTTGGTCGCCGACGGTCTTCTCATCGAGGAGCAGGAGATGATCGTCCGGGCTCTTCATGGTGTTCACCCAGAGGTCGTAACTCATTTCCAGATGCTTTCTGATTTCTTCGCCCGTCATGCGCATTACGTAGAGCTGATTCTCGTATTTATAGAGATTGAACATGTCGCTCACGTAGATTGGACCGGCGTTGAGAACCGAGTTGAACTGAAGGGGAGCGTTGAACGAAATGTCGGCTTTTGTAATCTGCAACTGAAGGTTGAGGATGAAATCGTTGAAGGCAGAACTGCCGAAGAACTGGTCGCGGCTGTAGATGGTCGTCTTGAAGTTGCCAATTTGCTTGCCCACATATTTCTTTACTTCCGCAATCTGTGGCTCGAACGCCTTCATGAAATCCTCGTCGATAGGACAATCTGTCACATCTACAATCTTGCCTGTCACTTTCTTGTCAGTAACCACCAGCTGCTTCTTTCCGTTCACCTTCTTCTTGTTGAGGGTGAGGGTTATTTCAGCATCTGCCACGCTAATGGCGTTGTTGGCAGGGTCCAGACAAACCACCTGCTTTCCCTCTGCGTTGGTAATGGTTTCGTTGTCGCGCGTATGGTCGTGGCCGAAGAGAACGAGGTCGAAGCCCGGCACTTCTTTTGCCACCTTGATAGAGGCGTCTTCATCATATTCGGCAGTCTGAATGCCTCCGTCTTTTCCGCTATGGAAGAGGCCGATGATGACATCCGGTTTCTCATTTTCCTGAAGATATTTCACCCATTTGCGGGCGTTTGTTACCATATTCTCAAATTTCAGTCCGCTCCAGAGATTCTCCGTGAGCCAGTTTGGAATGGCAGGAGTGAGCATTCCCAAGACAGCCACCTTTACGCCTTCGCGGTTCAGGATAAGGTAAGGCTTAACATAAGGCTCGCCTGTAGAAGTGCTGATGATGTTGGAACCCAAGACTGGGCAGTTGAGTTCTTTTATCCATTTGTCGTAAACCGGATGACCAGTCTCAACATCATGATTGCCAAATACTTGCGCATCATACTTCATGTAGTTTACCACATCGGCAGCCACGTTTCTTGCCTCTGTATTTACATAATTATAATAATAGCAGGTAGGCTGACCCTGCAGAATGTCGCCATTTTCCAAGAGGATGAGATTATCTTTGTAGTCTTTACGCAAATTGTTGACGTAGGAAGAAACGCGCGCCAGGGTTCCTGCTTTCGGCTTACGGTTGATGAAATCGTAAGGGAAGAAAGAGCCGTGCACATCGCTTGTCTCTATCACTCTCAGTTTTACGGTACGTTGTTGTGCCATCGCTTGTGAATTGAATGTGAGCGCCAGAAGAAGCGCCGCAAATAATTGTTTCATATTAAAATGTATTCTTTTGAGTAATAAAAGCCCATCCGTTGAGCTCTGTTTCTTATTTTCTCTGCAAAAGTACAAAAAAGAACTTAAATAGGCATACTTTTTGTTGGATATTTTTTAAAAACTAAAAAATAGGAGGTTTTATAATATGGCATTTGTTGATTATTACAAGATTCTCGGCGTAGACAAGAACATTCCGCAGAAGGATGTGAGAGCTGCGTATCGTAAACGTGCAAAACAGTTTCACCCAGATTTGCACCCTAACGACCCGAAGGCGAAGGCTAAGTTCCAGGCGCTAAACGAGGCGTATGAGGTGATTTCTGACCCAGATAAGCGTGCTAAATACGACCAGTATGGCGAACAATGGAAGAATGCTGATGCATTCGGCGGTTTCGGCGGAGCTGGTGGAGCAGGCGGTTCCGGAAGCTATGGTGGAGCAGGTGGAAATCCATTCGAAGGTTTCGACTTCAGCCAGTTTGGCGGAGGTGGAGGTTTCTCCAGCTTCTTCGAAAATCTCTTCGGAGGCCGTGGCAGAAGTCAGCAGTCGGCTGGTGGATTCGGTTCCGGCAACTTTGGCGGCTTTAATGGGGCTGGCTACGGAGCTGGTGCTGATTTCGGTACTGGCGGTTGTGGCGGCGGTTGCGGCCAGAATGGTCGTGCCAATAACGGCGAAATGAATATGAATGTGAACATCGACCTTTACACGGCTCTTCTGGGAGGTGAAGGAATCATTAAATTGAGTAATGGTTCTAAAATCAAACTGAAGATTAAACCGGAAACGCAGAATGGTACGAAGGTTCGTGTTCGCGGAAAAGGATACGACCGAGGTGATGGAACCTTTGGCGACCTGATGATTACTTTTAACGTGAAGTTGCCAACCGGGTTGAACGAACAGCAGAAAGATTTGCTCCGTCAGATGAAGGATGCAAAGTAGTTTCTGTAGGAAGGGAACAGGTTCTCGGACATGAGAACTTTCCCGAAGCATGAAAGTAAAAAAGAAACGCCCTGCAAGAAGGGAACATTCAGAAATGAAGTTCCTGTTCTTGCAGGGCATTTTTTTCTATTTATCTTTAAACGATTCTCTGAAATAAAAATCGCTTCGTCTCAGATGAGTCTTTATTTATTATTCTGCTGCATTAATCTTCGACATGTTGAACGCAGAAACCTTGCCGTCTGGCGAAACGGTTGCGTTAATTTTGAAATGGTTGGTTTTCTTTGTGCCGTCGGTAAGTTGAACTTCCTCACGGGCTGAGAACTGAACCTGATATTCATAATCTTCGTCACCCACCTCGCGCTTCTTGATCTGGTAATCGTTGGTAAGGAACCAGTTCAGGTTGGTCACGTCGTCCTTATAAAGCTTATTCATAAAGGTAACAACATCTGCCTTGGTAGCAGAATTCTTGCCCAGGAGCGAAGAGAGAATATCTTCGCATGAAGCCTGCAAACCATCAGCATCGCGGGTATTGATGCTTTGGAAGAAATGGCGGAACAGACTGCTTACCATATCTTTCTCTTCTGGCTGCAAATCTCTGCTCTTGGCTTTCTTCATCGCATTCTCAGCCTCTTCGATATGCGAACCGTCAGCATGAGCGGCGAGATAAGCCTGGTAAGCTTCTACATTATCAGCATTCTTGGCCACATTCCAGTCGATGGAATCTATCTTGTTCAAAACCTCCTGCTTGTGTGGACTGTTTGGGTATTTGTCGAGATAAGCCTGCAGGGCCTCTTTCGAACCGCTTACTACGGCGTTGGTCCAGTCCTGATCGGTCTGTTTCAGAAGTTCGAGGTGAGCCATGATGGAATCACGATGCGCCTCGTCTGCATCTTTGTAAGTATCTAGGTAACTCTGCAGAACCATCGGGTCGCTACTCTGCATCGCATACTCGTAAGCTTCCAGTTCCTTATTCTTATTGGCACTATCGTAGAAATAATAGAAGATGCCACAAACGAGGAAGGCGAAAATAAGCGAGATGATGATAACGCCACGGTTGCTCTTTTTCTTTTCCTGGGTTCCTTCTCCGTTTCCGCCGTTCTGGGAATTGGTTTGCTGTGGGCGAACCGGAGGAACGGGTGGAGTAGGAGGTGTTGCTGTTCTGACAGGTGTCTGAGGACGAGCCTGCTGTCTGAGAGCCTCCTGACGGCGGATTTCTTCTTGTCTGATTGCATTCTGTCTGGCTGCGTTTTCAGCTTCTTGCTGCTGAGTCATAGAAGCCTGGCTGGCAGGAGTCTGCTGGCTCATTCCTGTCGGAGGTGTCATTCTTGTGAGCGAAGGATTCAGCTCATGGCAGTTAGGACACATTTCCAGGTTGCTGAAATAAATCTCGCCACAATTTGGGCATTTGGTAATTTTGCCTGCTATTTCTACTCCGCAACTAGGGCAGGTAGGTGCTTTATCGCTAATTTGGCGTCCGCATTCCGGACATTTAATAATTGCCATAATTCTATTTTGTGTTTATTAATTTACTTATATAATTCATGCTTCTCTACTTCCAGACCTTATCCACTCTTTACCTTGAAGCTAATCATAAAGTTCCAAGTTCAAGGTTCCAAGTACTATCGATGTCTGAATCTGATTTCTCTGAGCTTGTGGCGCCCCATGAAACGGCTTTTGTCAACATAGCCGTTTATTCCGTTGAGCCTGCCCTTACCCGTATATTGCCACATTTCGAAATCCCTACCATCTCGCAATACAGGTATGCGCTTCGTATACTGGGCAATCATCAGCTTGTAGCTGTCGAGTTTGCCCAACAGATAGTTATCATAGAAATTGGCTCCCGTATAGATGAGGGGCTTTTGCTTGTATGCTTTTTCTACAAGATGCAGAAACTTGAAAAGCGAATCGCAGAATTCTTCTGTACCCATGCCGCTTTTCGTCTCCACGTCAATCATCGGCAAGAGGTCCTGATCTCCCGGACGGCATTGGGCCATGAAGTTTTCCAGCTGAGTCTGCTGCGGGATGCGGGCTCTGTAGAAATGATAAGAACCTACTTTCATTCCGTAGCGATGAGCCAGGTCGATATTCTTCTTGTATTTGCTGTCGATGTTGGTTCCTCCCTCGGTAGCTTTCAGATAAACGTAAGCCATCTTAGAGTTGTCGCCCACGGTTTCCCAGAACACGTTGCCCTGATAATGACTCAAGTCGATGCCGTGAACGTGCTGACAAGTGTCTTCGCATTGCACCTGGGCATGGGCTCCCAAGGCAATAATGGATGCTATAATAGAGATAAATAACTTTTTCATAGATGCAAAGATACGAAAATCAGATGAAAATCGTACTACTAAGAGATTAATTTTATAGATATTTTACTCTTCGTCCTGATGAATCCCAGGTTAACCCCTTCAATCCTTACTGAAATTTACTCTTCAATCTCAGATAATGAACGGAAGAAATTGTTCATGAAATTGCTCATGGTTTCTATCGGAGCATATTGCAGATAGCGCATGCTGCGGCGCAGATTCTTGCGCATGGTTCCACCCGTGGTGCGTACAAAGCCGCTGCTGGTCTGCTCAAACTGAATGGCCTGCTGGTCCATGATATTATAGTAGAGCGAACGGAGCGTCAGCTTGTAGGCGCCTCTTTCTATGTGATGAACGAACGGGATTTCGTCCTGTTCAAAATCGAAGAAGGTGATGAGAACGCTTCCTTCTAACTGGGCGATTCTCTGGATGCGGAGCTTGGCGAGCCACTTCTCCAGTTTTACGAAATCTACCTTGTCGCCTCGGGTTCTCAGGTAGTCTCCCAACTGGATGATTCCTCTGAGATTGATTCCGTTAGCCAGCATTCCATTTACGTTTGCCACGATGATGCGCAGCAGATAAATGGTCTCGATAGAGGTATCGATGGCGTGGCGTTCATCTTCCTGAATCTTACTGAGCCGTCGGTTCAGAAAACTGTTGTTCATCTTCACCTCTCCGGCAGGAACATCATTCACATTCTTGAGCATCTGGGCTATCTTTTTCTTCTTAAAGGTAGTCATCGGTTCCATTTCTTCCTTGATGCCGAAGTTATCGGCACGGAGCTTAGTAAAAAGGTTGCGCTGAAGAAAATTCATATGCCTTGTTCTTATTAATAGTCAATAATAAAGTTTTGTTCTTCCTGTCAAGAAATCTCTAACGCAGAAGGAGACCCTCCTCTGATTTGAGAAGTCTTCCTAACTGTATCTCTTAGGATAGCGCAAGAGGATGGCCAGCAGGGCTGCCACACCTATCGCCAGCGGATAGTAGAGATAAGGAAGAATGTCCATCGGACTGAGATTGGCAAGACCGGCTGCCAGGAGCATCTGCACGCCATAAGGAATCAATCCCTGAACCATGCACGAGAAGGTGTCGAGAATGCTGGCTGCCTTGCGGTTGTCTACGCCAAACCGGTCGCCTATCTTTTTCGAAATATTTCCTACTGTCAGAATCGCTACCGTATTATTTGCCGTACAGATGTTTACCATCGAAACGAGGGCGGCGATAGAAAGTTCGGCTCCACGCTTGTTGTTTACGTGGGCTGTAATCTTGTTGATGATGAAATCAATTCCGCCGTTTTCGCGGATGATTTCGAGCATACCACCTGCCATCATGGCGATGATAATGAGTTCGCCCATGCCGATAATGCCGTTGCCCATGGCTGAGAACCAGCCAAAGAGGTCGTAGCTTCCGGAGGCACCCAGAAGATGACTGCCTATGCCGATGGCGCCGCAGAGTAGGGTGCCCAGGGTGAGAACAGCCATTACGTTCATGCCGGCAATAGCGGTAATGAGGACGATGAGGTAAGGCAATACTTTCATGTATTCTACCTCGTTGATGTGGGTAGGTGCCTGAAGACCGATTCCCATGACAGAATAGGCGATGAGCACGAGTACGGCGGCAGGAACCACAATCATGGAGTTGACCTTGAACTTATCGCTCATCTTGCAGTTCTGCGTCTGCGTGGCAACGACGGTCGTATCGGAGATGAACGAGAGGTTGTCGCCGAAATAAGCGCCACCTACGATGATGGCGGTCATCATGCCTACGTTAGCATCCATCGAGTGAGCCAGTCCGGCGGCTATCGGAACCAGAGCCACTACGGTTCCCACACTTGTTCCGATGGATACGGAGATAAAGCAGGCAGCCAGGAAGAGTCCTGGCAGAATCATGCTGGCTGGCAGGATGCTGAGCGCCAGGTTGACGGTTGCATCAACGGCTCCCATCGCCTTGGCTGATGCGGCAAACGAGCCAGCCAGTACGTAAATCCAGAGCATGAGCATCAGGTTGTTGGCGCCGGCGCCCTTGCTGTATGTGTCCACACGTTTCCTGACAGGCATTCCGCCGGAAATAGCCACGGCATAAATGCTCGAAATCATGAACGCTACTGTGAGCGAGAGGCTGGTGTCCTGATGGCTGCTGTCTACTGAATAGACGGTAAAAGCCACGATGAGGACTATCAGCAAAAATAATGGCGATAACGCCAACAAACCTTTTTTATTACTCATACTTCTTTTTTCCTTCTTAATTAAAGAGTTACTCCATTCTTGAAGATGGAGATTTCACGATAACCGTTGTACTCGTTGCGAGCCTCCTCGCCACTTGCTACGGCTATAATCTTATCAATAAACTTGCTTACCAAGTCTTTCATTTCTACACCCTCTACCAGAGCGCCGGCGTTGAAGTCAATCCAGTTTGGCTTGTTCTTAGCCAGATTGCTGTTGGTAGAAATCTTCATCGTTGGCACGAAGGTTCCGAATGGGGTTCCGCGACCTGTGGTGAAGAGAACGAGCTGGCAACCTGCTGAAGCCAGAGCTGTGGCTGCTACGAGGTCGTTACCCGGAGCTGAAAGCAGGTTCAAACCGGTTGTCTCCAAACGGTCGCCATACTGGAGCACGCCGCTTACTGGAGCACGTCCGCACTTCTGGGTGCAACCCAAAGCCTTGTCTTCGAGGGTAGAAATACCGCCTGCCTTGTTACCTGGAGAAGGGTTCTCGCCAACTGGCTCACCATGGCTCAGGAAGTACTCCTTGAAGTCGTTAATCAGGTGAACGGTCTTGTCGAAGAGTTCCTTGTTCTCGCAACGGTTCATCAGAATGGTTTCTGCGCCAAACATTTCAGGCACCTCTGTCAGAATGCTTGTACCGCCCTGTGCAACGAGCCAGTCGCTAAATTCGCCTACCAATGGGTTGGCTGTAATTCCGCTGAAGCCGTCAGAACCGCCACACTTCAAACCTACGCGCAGTTTGCTTACCGGAACATCCTCGCGCTTGTCTTCCTTAGCCTGAGCATAGAGGTCGCGCAGAATCTTCATGCCTTCCTCTAGCTCATCGCCTTCAACCTTCTGTGTTACAAGAAGTTTGATGCGGTCGTGATCATAGTCGCCGAGCATCTTCATGAAATCATCTGGCTGGTTGTTCTCGCAGCCGAGAGAGAGAACGAGCACGGCACCTGCGTTAGGATGCAGACAGATGTCGCGAAGCACCTTACGGGTATTCTCATGGTCGCCCGAGAGCTGTGAGCAACCGAAGTTGTGGTGCCATGCGTGGATGGCGTCAATACCTTCGCAACCTGTTTCTTTCTTGAGGAGTTCTACCAGTTTCTCAGCCACGCCGTTAACGCAGCCCACGGTAGGAACTACCCATACTTCGTTTCTTACGCCTACTTCGCCATTCTTGCGAACGTAGCCCTTGAAGGTGCGGTTTTCCTTGGCGATATTCAGCTGCTCGTCTACAGGGTTGTAGGTATATTCGAGTGTGCCTGCAAGATTGGTCTTGAGGTTGTTCTCGTTAACCCATTCGCCCGCCTTGAGAGCAGTCTTAGCGTGACCGATAGGGTAGCCATACTTCAGGATGTCTGTACCCTCGGCTGCATCGTTGATGAGCACCTTGTGTCCTGCAGGAGTATCCTGCAATAATGTGATGGCCTTGCCATCTACTTCAATCGTTTCACCCTTCTTCATAGGGCGCAAGCAAACCACTACCGAGTCGGCAGGGTTAATCTTGATAAAACTTGATTGTTCCATACGTAGTCTGTCTTTTATTTATTGTTTATAATTTATAATGTTCCTGAACTGTCGCAAGTTGGCTCCATACGCCCTGAAAGGGCAAAAGCTTTAAAATTCTGGGCAATATATAAAGCTTTTGCCCTTACAGGGCGCCTTACTGATTGCCATTATACCCAGGGCGATGCCCTGGGCTAGGAGCTTTTGCCCTTTCAGGGCGTGCTGCTTCTAAAGCTTTTGAACCTTGTTCTGCCAATTCGCCTTAGAGCTGGGTTCTGCGATAGAAATCTACGTTTTCCTTCATCAGCAGCTCGATAGGCATATAGTTTACCGGCGTAACTTTCTTCTTCAGCACGATGGCTTGGAAGAGCGTGTCTACGCAGGAGTAACCCTGCATGTAGGCGTGCTGGGCGATAAGGAAGGAGATGCTTCCTTCGCGCAGACAGCGGGCATTTTTCTCCACCATATCGTAGCCCATAATCTGAACGTCGCGGCGGTTGGTCTTCAGCAGGAAGTCGCCCACGATGTGCGCCTTCGACGTCATGGTGATGCAATGGTGGATGTTCTGATGCTCTGCAAAGAACTTCTCCAGCATTTTTGCAAATTCTGCACGTGTGCCGCTCAACGGCAGGTCGAGCACGGTAATCTTCACGTTAGGGAAGTGGTCGTGCATGTAATGGCGGAATCCTACCTCTCGGTTGTCCTGCTGCTTGCTGACCACTCTTCCGTCCTTGGTCTGCCTCATAAGCATGATTTCATCTTCTTTGGCGGCAATCATCATCAGCATCTTGGCTGCGAAGAAACCGGAACAGAACGAATCCTGACCGTAGAAAGAGAGCGGACGGAGATCGGGCATGTAGGAGTCGAGGAGGATGAAGGGGATGCTCTTGTGGTGAAGCGCTTCGGTAAACTCGCGGGTCACGTCGAGTGATGAAGGCACCACGATAACTCCTTCCGGACTGGTCTCTAGAATCTTGTTGCCTTCTTCGCGGAACGATTCTTCGCTGGAACGCTCATAGAAACGAATCTCTACGTCGATATGGAAGTCGCGTCGGGTATCTTCACATTTTTTTGCGCCTTCCTCAATCTCCTCCCAATAAGCCTCCGATTCGTGTTTCGGAATCAGCAGGTAGAAGGTATAGGATTTGTTGTAAGCCAGGGCGCTGGCGTACACGTTAGGCTGATAATTCATTTCCTTGAGGGCTTTCTCGACCTTGTCGCGTGCAGGTTTCGACACGTTAGGACGGTCGTGCAGAACTCGGTCTACGGTTCCAACGGATACGCCAGCTCTCTCGGCAATATCCTTGATTCTGATTTTTTCGGCCATTGTTTTTTAGCATTACGGGTCTTGTTGCCTCGCGTGTACTTATTATATAAGGAGCCTCTCCTGGGGGCTACGATAGATAAAACGTCGCAGGTACTTCCTAGCTGTGCACAGACCACAATTAGTATTAAGCAATTCTGTTGTGTGCGACCACAAGTACGAATTTTGCCGCAAATATACAACATTTTTTTGAATTGTGCGAAGACACAGCAACTTTTTTGCACGAAAAACAAAAAAAAATGCGATTTTATTTCGTTATTCGAGAAATTATGGTTATTTTTGCCCACGAATTTGAACGCCAACTAATAATTGAACTTCATTTCTCAACAAAAAAGTGGAATTTTAATTTGTTACTCATAACAAACAAAATAAAAACAAAAAAATTAAAACTATCAAACATGGCAAAAATTGTAACATTGGGCGAGATCATGCTTCGTTTATCACCAGAAGGCAATGATCGTTTCATTCAGAGTGAATCACTTCGCATCATCCCTGGTGGTGGTGAGGCTAACGTAGCTGTAAGCTTGGCTAACTATGGTCATGATGCTTACTTCGTATCTAAGCTCCCTAAGCACGAGATCGGTCAGATTGCTGTTAACGGTCTCCGTCGTTATGGCGTAAACACAGAGTTCATCGCTCGTGGTGGCGACCGCGTAGGTCTCTACTATGCTGAGACTGGTGCTTCTATGCGCCCATCTAAGGTAATCTACGACCGTGCACACAGCGCAATTGCTGAGGCTGACCCATCTGATTTCGATTTCGATAAGATTATGGAGGGTGCCCAGTGGTTCCATTGGAGCGGTATTACTCCAGCTATTAGCGACAAGGCTGCTGAGTTGACCAAGTTGGCTTGTGAGGCTGCTAAGCGTCACGGCGTAACTGTTTCTGTTGACCTCAACTTCCGCAAGAAGCTCTGGACTTCAGAGAAGGCTATCTCTGTTATGCGTCCTCTGATGCAGTACGTTGACGTTTGCATCGGTAATGAGGAAGATGCTCAGCTCTGCCTGGGCTTCAAGCCAGATGCTGACGTAGAGGGCGGTAAGACAGATGCTGAGGGTTACTACGGAATCTTCAAGGGCATGATGAAGGAGTTCGGCTTCAAGTATGTTGTTTCTACTCTCCGCGAGTCTCTCTCTGCTACACGCAACGGCTGGAAGGCTCTTATCTATGATGGTAAGGAGTTCTATCAGAGCAAGCACTACGATATCAACCCTATCATCGACCGCGTAGGTGGTGGTGACTCTTTCTCAGGTGGTCTGATCCACGGTCTTCTTACCAAGGAGACTCAGGGCGAGGCTCTTGAGTTTGCGGTAGCTGCTTCTGCTTTGAAGCATACTATCCCTGGCGACTTCAACCTGGTTTCTGCTGACGAGGTAGAGAGCCTGGCTGGCGGTAACGCTAATGGTCGAGTTCAGAGATAATAGATTTAGTTTAGAGTTAAAAGTTAATAGTTTATAGCCGTCATGCTTATGGCGTAGCCCCTATAAACTATAATAGTTTAAAGTTTATAGTTGATAGGCAGTCTTGCTTATGGCGAAGCTCCTATTAACTATAAACTATTAATTATTAATTAAAATAAGTAATGGCAAAGTTTAGCAAAATGCAGGTTATGGCAGCCATGAAAGAGACTGGTATGGTACCTGTTTTCTTCAACAAGGATGTTGAAATCTGCAAGAACGTCATCAAGGCTTGTTACGAGGGTGGCGTACGTGTTTTCGAGTTTACTAACCGTGGTGATTTCGCTCACGAGATTTTCGGAGAGTTGGTAAAGTGGGCTGACAAGGCTTGCCCTGAGATGATTCTGGGTGCAGGTACAGTTGTTGATGCTGGTACAGCTTCTCTGTATCTCCAGCTCGGCGCTAACTTCATCGTTGGTCCTAACTTCAACCCTGATATTGCTCCAGTTTGCAACCGTCGTTTGGTTCCTTATTCACCAGGTTGCGGTTCTGTAACTGAAATCAATAATGCTCAGGCTGCTGGTTGCGACGTAACAAAGGTATTCCCTGCAGGTAACGTAGGTGGTCCTTCATTCGTTAAGAACGTTATGGCACCTTTGCGTTGGAGCAACATCATGGTAACAGGTGCTGTAGAGCCAACAGAGGAGAATCTTACTCCTTGGATCAAGGCAGGCGTACTCTGCGTAGGTATGGGTTCTAAGCTCTTCCCTAAGGAGACTGTTGCTGCTGGCGACTGGGCTGCCATCACAGCCAAGTGTCAGGAGGCTCTCGGTTATATCGCGAAGGCTCGCGCTTAATAAAGAGACTTTTTTTCCATTCGAGATGCTAAATTTCGAATCATTTTGTTTCATGTCGCCATCATCAGTTCTGGTGGTGGCGACTCTTTTTCTTTCAGCTTGTTCTCCTGCGAATAAGGCAAGGGTAGATGAGCTGAACGAGCAATCTTATGCTTATCATTATCGCAATCTCGATTCCACTAAAGTGCTGGCTGAAAGGGCTTTAAATCTTTCTGAAGATTATCCTTCAGGCCGTGCCGAAGCCTACAACAACCTTGCCTTCGTCTGTATAGCCAAGATGGATTACAAGGGAGCCAAGGGATGGCTGAAGAAGGTTGAAGAGGTGAGCGATAATCAGATTGAACTCGCTATTGCCGATGTTCAGAACATGCGACTCTGCCAGAGAGAATCGCACAACAAAGATTTTTATGCTTATCGCGAAAAGGCGATGAGGCGTTTGCGCAGAATTCGCGAAGAGGTGAATTCCATGCCCCCGAGGGAAAGCAAACGTGTGATTTATGCGAAATCTGAATTCTCTATTGTTGCCGCCACCTATTTTTATTATGTAGGCTTAGACGAACCGATGTTCAAGGAGCTTAACCGGCTGGACCCGGATGAGCTGGAACAGGATTCGGCACAATACCTCAACTATCTTTATAATTTCGGTTCGGGAGGAGCCATCGTCAAGGGAACCGAAAACGAAGTTAATCAGGCGGAATTCGACCGGCTGATCAGCTGCTACATGCTGGCTAGCGATGCTGCCCATCCGTATCCTTACTGGCAGGCTAACGCCCTGCAGTCTATTAGCGAGCACCTCAGAAAAGGGGAGGTGAGCGAATTCCTTATCCGCAACAACCTGCCTGCCTTCCAGTACCTCAACATCGAGCAGATGCCAAACAATCTGCTGGCAGGCAACTTTGCCCAGCGTGCCCTCAACCTCTTTTCGAGCTACGGAGATGTTTATCAGACCGCCGGAGCCAACCGTACGCTGGCAGAATGTTTCTGGGATATCCATGATTATTCTTCGGCACTCTCCTGTCTGAACCATGCCCTATATGATAATAAAGCGATAGAGCAGGCACCCGACCTCGTGGCGTCTATCCGCGAACAGCTTTGTCTGGTTTATTCGGCTATCGACGATAAGCAGCAGAGCGATTACAACCGCAATATCTATCTGGATTTGCAAGACCATTCCCGACAGGACCGCCAGCTCGAGGCACGTGCTACGGCGCTCGACGAGAACGCCCAGCAGCTCAACCTGATGATTGCTGCCGTGGTGGCGATGATTGTGCTCGTGGTGGTTCTGCTCTACGTTTTCGACCTCATGAAACGCAAGAAGATGAAGAACAAGTCGATGGATGAACTGCTTGCACCTTTACGTGAATGGAGCAAGAATAACACTAAGAAAATCAACGAATTAAAAGATGAGCAGGAAGAGGTACAGGATAATCTGAACGTAACCCGACTGCACATCGAAGAAAATAAGAAACGCAATCTGGAGCAACGGGCTAAGATTTCGCTCGTAAACAGCATTACGCCTTTCATCGACCGCATGATCCATGAGGTAAACCGACTCTCAGAAGGGGGCGAAAGCGACGAGGTGCGTCAGGAGCGCTACCAGTATATCGCCGAACTTACGGATAAGATAAACCAGTATAACAACGTGCTTACGGAGTGGATTCAGATGCGCCAGGGCTTGCTCAGTCTGCGTATCGAGAGTTTCCCGCTCCAGGGGCTTTTCGATATTGTAGCCAAGGGCAAGATGAGTTTCCAGATGCAGGGCGTAACGCTCGAAGTAGAGCCGACAGATGCCGTGGTCAAGGCCGACCGCATCCTTACGCTCTTCATGATCAATACCATAGCCGATAATGCCCGCAAGTTTACACCCGAAGGCGGAAAGGTAACCATTAGCGCCAAGGTTTCTGACTTAGTGGAAATCAGCATCTCAGATACCGGAAAGGGTATGGACGAGGAGCAGCTGGCGCATGTCTTCGACCGGACCTATACGGGCGGTCACGGCTTCGGACTGCTCAACTGCAAGGGCATCATCGAGAAATATAAGAAGGTGAGTTCGCTCTTTGCCGGCTGTCAGATTAAGGCAGAAAGCAAGTTGGGCGAGGGGAGCCGTTTCAGTTTCCGTCTGCCTAAGGGCATCGCCCGCCGAACCCATCAGCTGCTGGGCATCATCATCATGCTCTTCGTGCTGCTATCGGCATCGGTCCAGCCTTGCGAGGCTAAGAAGACCAACGGCATCCGCCAGCGCCACAATCATCACAAGACGAACGTAGATGCCAATCTCCAGCGTGCCGACGATTTTGCAGATAGCGCCTACTTCAGCAATATCAACCGTACCTACCAGCGCACCCTTGCCTTTGCCGATTCTTCGCGCCATTATCTCAACGCGTTCTATCTGTCGAAATATCCCGACGGCAAGTATCTCATGGTGGCTCATCCGGAGGTGGGAATGGCGGCAGAACTCTATTGGATTCGCTCGGGGCTGCCTACCAATTATCACGTGATTCTCGACCTGAGAAACGAGTGTGCCGTGGCTGCCCTGGCGTTGCACCAATGGTCGCTCTACCAGAGCAACAACAAGGTTTATACCCAGCTGTTCCGCGAGATAAGTGCTGATAATACGCTCGGTAATTATGTGCACACGATGCAGCAGAGCGAGAACTCAAAGACCGTGGCCGTGGTGCTGCTCATCCTGTTGCTGCTGCAGTTGCCGCTGGCTTATTATCTTATTTATTACCGCCACGTGCTGAGCTACCGGTTTGCCATGATTGAACAGACCAAGGCTAAGCGGACCGACGAGGCAGAACAGGAATCCCTGAAGCTGGAATTGCTGACAGATGAACTGCATCGTGCTGAATATGAGAACGATAAGCTACATATCTCCAATTCCGTGCTCGACAACTGTCTGTCTACGCTCAAGCACGAAACGATGTATTATCCGTCGCGCATCCGCCAGCTCATCGATTCGCAGCCCGATGATGTTGATTCGCTCAAGGAACTGGTAGATTATTATAAATCGCTCTATTCTCTGCTTAGCGCCCAGGCGATGGAGCAGGTAGAAGGCAACATCAAGGCAGATGATTTCCTGAACTGCTATCTTGTTTCTCTGATGCGCGGCAATTCCAAGGATTATCATGCCGGGGTGGCTGAGATTCCGGATTCTGCCTACGTGCGCTATTGGGTTGACCAGCAGGATGTGGTCTACGACGAGGCGCTCCATGCCCAGCTCTTCACCCCTCTCACGGGCGATTTGCGCTATCTGCTTTGTCGGCAGATCGTGAGAGAACTGGGCGAGGTAACCAATCTGCGTGGCTGCGGCATCAAGGCTTGTAAGGGCGAAAAAGGTTGCCTCAGGATAGAGGCCTTGCTGTCGGCACGAATCAAATGGGAAAGTTTAAAATCATAAGAAAATAAAAATATTAGACAATGGAAAATTTTAAAGTCATCATAGTAGAAGACGTGCCCCTGGAACTGAAGGGCACAGAGGGAATCTTTAAAAACGATATTCCCGAGGCTGAAATCATCGGTACTGCCGAGAGCGAAATAGCCTATTGGAAACTCATCAAGCAGCAGTTGCCTGACCTGGTTCTGCTCGACCTGGGGCTGGGCGGTTCTACCACGGTAGGCGTAGAAATCTGCCGCCAGACCAAGGAGCAATATCCTAACGTGAAGGTGCTCATCTTTACGGGAGAAATTCTGAACGAAAAACTCTGGGTAGATGTGCTCGATGCGGGTTGCGACGGCATCATCCTGAAGAGTGGCGAACTCCTTACGCGTGGCGATGTGGCGAGCTGTATGGGCGGCAAGAAACTGGTGTTCAACCAGCCTATCCTTCAGAAGATAGTAGACCGTTTCAAGCGGAGCGTAAACAGTCAGCTGATGCGTCAGGAGGCTCTGGTCAATTATGAGATTGATGAGTATGATGAGCGTTTCCTTCGCCATCTTGCGCTGGGCTATACCAAGGAGCAGATAACCAACCTGCGCGGAATGCCTTTCGGCGTTAAGAGTCTGGAGAAGCGCCAGGCAGAACTGGTTCAGAAACTCTTTCCTGATGGCAACCACGGCATGGGCATCAACGCCACACGCCTGGTAGTAAAAGCCTGCGAGCTCCGCATCCTCGATATCGACCATCTGCAGGCAGATGAAGAATAAAGTTTATAAATAAGTTCATTTTAAAGAATGTATAAGAAAGTATTGGCCTATCTGGCATTATCGTTGGGAATAGCCGAAGTAGTGGTGGTTCTGGTTTCGTGGCTGCTTACAGCTGCGATGCCCGAGTCGTTTACCCATTCGCTTACCAGCGCCGAGGGCATCCGCTGGTTTACGGGCCATTTCGTAGACCATCTCACTTCTGCCTGGCTCGTATGGCTGGTGCTCATCAGCATCACCATCGGGGTGGTAAAGCAGAGTAGGGTGCTCCATTTCGACCATACCCAGTATCGCCAGCGCACGGCTTTACGCCTGATGCTCATCGAGTTGTGCATCTTTGTAGGTATCATGCTGGCGCTCACCCTCTTGCCCCATGCCATTCTGCTGAATGCCGTAGGAGCGCTCTTTCCGGGTCCGTTCTCGCAGAGTATCATTCCTTATATCTGTTTCTCGGTCATGGTGATGAGCATGAGTTACGGCATCATGAGCGAGAGCATCAAGGGCATCAGCCAGGTATATGATGCGATGAATCTGGGCATCCGCCTCCTGTCGCCCTGCTTCCTTTTCTACATTCTCGTGATGCAACTCTATACCTCCATCCTTTATGTAATGGGATAAGATAAAAGCCCCCGATGCTCGTTTCCTTGCATCAGGGGCTCTTTTTTTATTATGGTAAAATCAGGGGTTCCTGTTCGGTTTTTCGGGGAGTTCGCTTACTCCAAACCGTCTCCCTCGTTACCGCCGGTGGTTCCGCCGCCTTCGGTATTTCCGCCTGGGTTGGTATCCGAACCGCCGCCGCCACTTGGGTTATTGTCTGGGTCTTCCACATCGCCCTTATCGTCGGAGGTAACGTTCTTCACCACCTTTCCGTTGCGGTCGTAGCAGGTAATCTGGATGGAGGTTTCCTGCAGCTCGCGCTTGATGTCTACGCTTGGGGTGAAGATAACGCGGCGGTTGGTAATCAGACTGGTAGCCACTTCGCCCACGGTAGGCACACTCTTGGCTCTTACGCCGAATCGCATGGTACCCAATCCCGGAACGGCTACGGAATGGCCTTCGGTACACCACGCCTTGATCACCTCGCCTGCTGCATCCCAGCAAACCTGCATCACGCCCACGCTTACGCCGCTTCTGATAGCCGCCTCCTTGATAACCTTGCTCTCGGAGAGCTTGTTGTAAAGTTCGGTACCGAGGATGAATCTGTACTGACCCTTCATTTCGCCTACTTGGATAAGGGTCTCCTTTGCTTTCAAATTAATTGCCATAATCTCTTGAATTTTAAATTGTTATAAACTATTAACTATCAACTATCAACTGTTAACTGTAAACTATTAACTCTAAACTACCTGATGGTAATGGTTGGCACATAGTAGGTAGAATCTACTTTGGTGGAGATGTTGTTCTCCTGATGTTGCCGCTGGTTCTTTCCGATTACGAGTCCTGCCGTGCAGGAGCTGGATAGGAAGGTGACGATGGCAGAGCAGATCGCCACGATGAGATACCGGATGAATGCCTTCATGTTCTGGTTCATAATCTTTTTCTGCCCCCTGCTAAGTTTCGCTTCTTCCTCTTTCCTCAGATTTCTCTTAGAAGAAGTACTTTGCGAAACGACTCGTTTCGAGGCTTGGAGTCTTGTTTTCATTACTTTTTTATTTTCCCAATTAGGGAGATATTTTTCTCCAACTGGGCAAGTGATTTTGCGCGCTTTCTGAATCACGATGCAAAGATACGAAATCCCGATTTATCAGGTGTGCGATAACATGCGATACCATGCGATAGCGGAACATTTTTACTCTAAACACTTAACATTCAACATTGAAAAAGCCTCCGTTCCCAGCGATTCTATCGCTGGTCCGTCACCCGCCAAGTCAACATTCAACATTCAACATTAAAAATCATCCCGGTTCCCCGAGGTATTCGATAATAGCCTTCACCTGCTTGGGCGTGAACGACTTGCAAGTCTTTTCATATCCCATCTGCTGCAATTCATCCCATAGCGGCTGGCAACGCCGAATCCAACTCATAAGATGATTCACGGCCGTGCGAGGCATACTCTCAGGAAAGTACATCAGTCCCAGTTCCTTCTTCGTATACGACCGGTTTATAAATTCTTCCATAATCTCAATTTTTTAATCATTTGTTCATCGGCTCCTTGCGCTCGGAAGTTGCAGCAGCCCCTAAAAGATAGTATTCGCTGAAATCCTTGCAGCTCGGTGGCAACTGGTGGTGAACCAGCTGGGGGAGCATCTCCTTGAGTTGCATGAAGAGGCTTTCGCCCGGCACATCCTGATCAGGAAACATGTGGAATTCCACCTGATATTCCCTTCCGATATCCGCCAGCAGCTGCTTATCCTCCGGCTTGAGAAGCGTGGCAGAAGGGATGGCAATCGCCTTATGACCGGCAGAAAGCATCGCCCAGCAGTCGCTACATCCCTCCGTAATAAACAGCCTATCGCCCGGTTTCAGTCTCTTCACAACCGGCAGGTTATAGATGCTGCATCTTGCGCCGTAAGGGAACCGGAAGCGGGGAGCATCCTGCTCCTTCTTGTAATCCAGGTTCCGGTTCTGAATACCGATAAGCCGTCCTTCGGTATCGAAATAAGGAATCTGCAGCCAGTTGATGCCCTTCTTATCGGTCCAAGAAGTCAGTCGGCACCAGTTCACCACTCTCCAGTCAATCTTCCTCTCCTCAAAGAGAAACCTCCTTGCCGCCCCGTTGAGCCAGGGATGCTCAAAGAATCTAGCATACCTGCTTGCATCGAAGGAAGATTTCTCAGAATTATCACCAGAAGAAGAATCGCCTGATGAAGAGCCCGAAGAAGAATCCTCCTCCAGCTGAATCTGATGTTCCCCAGCGAGCCATCGGCAAGCCGCCGGGAAATCCTTCCCCAGGTATCTCATCGCCAGGTCGATGGTGCCGATGGAACTCCTCATGCAGACATAGCATCTGCAGCTGTTCTTGGTTTTATTGAATGTAAGGCTGGCGTGGTGGTCGTCATGGAAGGGGCAGAGCGCCTTATGGTGCTCCACCTTCATCCCCATCTCTTTCGCAACCTTCTCTATCGGAAGCTCGCGCAGTTTCTGAATCTCATATTTCTCCATCATATCTTTTTCCCTTTCTTTTTCTTAGCCGGTATACCCGTCAGATATTCTGCAGTCTTGGTATAGAGTTTCGTCTGGCTGTTATAAGTAATAAACTGGCGGTTCTTCCATACGTTGAGCTGATGCTTTGTACCTTCCTGATTCTTGCCCAGACTCAGGCGCAGGGTTTCCAACTGCAGCTCGTTGAAGGAAGTCTCCAGCTGGTCGAGCATGTTTTTCGGTCCGCTTCTCTGAGCCTCTTCCTGCCCATCGCCCGCTTTAAACATGTCGCCGAACACCTTAACCTTCGACCACAAATCGTAGTAGCAGAACCATTCAACGAAGTCGCCGATGGATTTCGACCAGCTCTGGTCGTTCAAAATCCACAGCACGGCTCCCTTCTTCCATGCCGAGAAGATGCTGCGATGGGAGAGTTCCCAGAGCATGTCATCATCAGCAAGGTCGGCAAGGCGTGCCATCTCCTCTGCCAGTTTATCGGCTATCTTGTTGAGCGGCTTCACCACAAAACTGCCCTTGCAGTTGTCCAGCCTCAGCAGATAGGTATCGAGCTTTTCGAGGAAATCTTTGTTGTACGTTCCCTGTCGCGGAATCTTTCCGCTTCGCTCGCCACGGGCTTTGTAGGCGAAAGGTATGCGTCCGAAGAAACCATTAGTCAGGTCTTTCTTGTAGAAAAGGCGAGCAGCTTCGGGAGTAGAGGTAAAAGTGAGGTTCACACGGAGAAGAGGGTTGCCCGTTACGCCATCAGCCGTGGCGCGCAAGGCTCCAGCCCTTTGGCAGTCGAAGATGTTTCTTACCATCTGGCTCACCTGCTTATGTCCGCCACACATTTTGTCGGCCATCTCCACTTCAGGCAGATTGATGTACTGGGTTCTTCCGCCCAGCTGTTCGCAAGCCATAGCGTTCTGGATGAAGGCTGGATTGGTGACATCAGAAGGTGGAAACCAGAAACTCACGTCCGGGCGCTCCGGCTTTTCCTTGTTGGCACCCTTGGTTTTCATCTGTCGCTGCCAGTCAACCAGTTTCTTGAACTCAGTCTCATCATGCTTTCTGAAAGGTCTCATGATGGCCTCTACAAGATGACCCAACTGTGCCTTTCCGATACCCGACGGACCTATCAGATGACCCATTTGCCCGCACATTTCGTAATATTTGTTGTCGGAATACATGAATCTTACGTCTGTGAGATGAGCCGCTAATGCCGGAATAGCCATCGGAATGAGCACTTCCTGCATGTCTTTTGATGCCTGAGAGATGGCAAATTTTACAAATTCAGTACCCTTGTTGGGTTTTGGCATCGCCGGAGCGATGTTACTAAAAATATTATAATCCATTGCTTTTTAGAGAGTTAAATCAAATTTCATATTCATTTTTTCTTGCTTGCAGTCTCAGTCTCAGAGTCTCAGTTGTTTTTTTTATGGTCTCGCTTCCTATATATATTATATATAACTAATTAATAATCAATAAGTTATAAAGACTTAAGAAGCGGGGTCAGAGTTGGATTGTGACTTTTATCCTAACTGAGACTGAGATTTGAGACTGTTTTGAAGAGGAAATGAGGGTATGGTTGAGTCAGTTTCCAGTCACTCCCCGAAGTCCCCATTTCCTCTAGAAAGCCTAAACTCCGTTTATCTGTACTCACTCTTGCCGCTGATGATGAGTAGCTCGTCGGCGGCACCCTGGCAGAAGTCCTGGAAAGTGAAACTCTCCGAGAACTGCGGGCGGTTGAAGGTAGGGTAGAGCGTACCGTCTTTCCCGCGGTTCACGTTGATGTACGTTCCCAAATACACGTGCGGATTTCTCTGCACCACCTTCTGCTGTTTCTTCTCCTGGTCATTCTGTACGAAGGTGAAGTGGTCTTCTCCGTCGTGCGTAATGGCTCCATCCAGATACTCGCCAACGACCATGCGCCCTGGCTCCTTTGTCATCAACTTGAGGTCGATACCCAATTCTGTGTTTGGGTAGAAAATAATTTTAGACATAATTGTCGTCTTTCCGGTTATTCCCTCCGTTTCGATGAGAGGGGACCTCCATTCCGCATCAGCCAAATTCGAAACAGGCTTCGGTCTTCGCTTGCCCAGGTCTGATGTGGTTTGGTGCTGCAAAGGTCGGGATTTTGGGAGAGATAACCAAGAAAAAAAGTAGATAGGAGTGAACAGAATAATATTTACATTTTTCGAATTATAGATGTTTATCTAAGTTAAAAAGTAGACTACAGGAAAGCAAAGTAGATTATAAGAAACAGAAAAGTAGATTAGGAGGTTACCGGGAATCTACTTTTCTCACAAAGTAAATCTGTTTTTCTTGGAAAGTAGATTACCATTTGAAAAACAAACAAAAAAAAAGTGTATCAGCCATTAATCTGATACACTTTTTATGAGTTTCGAGTCATTTCGCTCATAATTAAATCTACTTTTTAAGCACTAAAATCCATCAGTTCAGCATTATTGCTATTTGCAAAAATTACATTGATACCTGCCGTAAAATCTTTTACCATTTTTGAGTTCTTGTCATATCCCAGGCTATGCTTGTTTACTGCAGCATATTTTACGGGTTTGTAGATTCCGTTGTAATGTTCCAGGAAGTAATCTACAGCCTGTTTCACATTCTCAGGCAAGGCCCATTGGCAGAAAATATATTCATACATTCCCATCAGTTTATGCTTGAAATCAGTTGGCAGCAGTTCGTCGAAGTGGCTTATTACATATCTGATTTTCTTAATGGTTTTTGGATTGTTGCCCCAAAGCACCTTCTCTTTAATGGTAATATCCTCATTTTCGGTCTTAGCTTCAATAAGGCATAGATGGTCCATCGAGGCACAGTTCTGCTTGTGGAATTCTCCTTGTGCAAATCCTTCTTCCGAAGCATATTGCTGGTATGCCTGGTAAGCGGGAGTTGTTGCTTTGAGATACTCTATCGCATCTTCAGAGATGAGCATAATCGTATTTTCCATACGTTTGTATGCTTTCTGTCTGTATTTATCCAATATGCATTTGCTCTTGATAGGATCCTTGCGTATAGCCAGTTCCTCTTGTAGAATTTCTGCACAGATATCCATACATTCCTTTTCTGCCTTGAAGAATTTAATCATCTCGTTATACAGCCCCTGTACTGCTGGCGGAAAGCTTTCCAGTTCAAACAAATCAGGCTGGTAAACTTCGTCTCCAAGTAATGAAGCATCGATTACCGATTTGGGCGAAATTTTATACATTTCGCATTCTGCAGCCGAAGGATGTTTTCTCGGGCAGAATTTCTTGAGAATGATTTTCAGAGGGGACAGATGGCTTCTGATATGTCTTAGAACTTCGCTTACAGAATTATAGTAGTTATTGTGGTCCGTAGCAAATTGATTGTTGAAAGTGGGTTCAAATTTTTTCAGTCGTTCCAGTTCTTTTTCCATTTTTTCGCGGGCTTGAGCTATGAATTCTGAAAGCTTTTCTATTTCGTCTAGATCCTTGTGCTTCATTTCGAGTGCACAAGTGAGGCGATTTGCTCCATCCTTTTCAAAATTAGAGACTATTTCCTTTATCTGATTTAGTCGGTCTAGTGTAGGCTCGATATCAGTATGGTAATATGCCTGAAGGCATTTTTCTTTCTGATCTGTTGTCATATATTAGGAATTTCTTTTATTTTAAATATTTTTTTGTTATACTCTCCCTCCACTTCTATCAGTCCTTTGTCAACGAGCATTTCGAGATAATCTCGTGTTCTTGAAACTTTGAGGCCTGTGGCTTTAGAAATGGATTTCAAATCAGTTTTTCCGCTATTGACGATAAAATTGATAATCTCCTGCTGGTTGTCTCCGATTGGGATTTGTTCATTCGGTGTGACGATTTCCTTGCAGGTTTCATCATGATTCATCGATGCTAACAACTCGAATACCCGGTGCATCTGGGTATAGGCAATCTTATCTTCTGGCGTAGCCTTGCTTAGCCGGGAGAGTTCCTTGGCGTAGCTTAGAGCCCGCTGAAGGTCGCCGTTTTCCGTGAGATAATTGTAGAGCTTGTTCTTGCGGAAATATCTTACGGTCTTTTCGTAGCCAGGCATGTAGCGCTGAAGCTCAGGAATGAGCTGCTCGTAACTGTCGTAATGCTTCACGGAAAGTTGAGGCAGGAAATGTAGCAGAAACCAGAATTCCGTGCATGGATTGGTCTCCACCCACATAATCTTACGGCTGCTCTTCTTGCGTATCTTGGAGTAAGTTTCCATTTCTTTTGGATTCTGCAACAGGCGATCCATATCAACAAGGCAGATTACATAGTCTGTTTCGCATTTTACATACGATTCTGCCAATTTTGCCATGTGAGGAATATCGGAATGTTGTGGAAAATCGGGCGCTACCTTAAAGGGGTAGCGGCAGGCGATGCGGAGCGAATCAAAGTAGAACCACTCCGTCTCGCCCTCACCTATGATAGCTATACTTTTCTTTACTGCCATATTCTAATCCTCCTTATCTAGATAAATACTTCCAAGGAATGGTAAATCCACCAGTTTGCCTTGCTTGTAGGCATGATATGGATTCATCGTCTTGTGCAGGCCCAGCGAACTGAGACGCTTCAGCTGGGTGGCGCCTTCACGGCTCTTGTCTGTAAACCATACCACATCCCGACGGATGTAGTCTTCGTTCAGCAGATTGATGTCGTGGGTGGTCATGAGCAGCTGGCTAGAACCTTCGCTGTTGGCAAGAAACAACTTGATGAAGTAGGAGAGAAGCTCATAATGAATGCTTGTTTCCACCTCGTCGATAGGGATGAAGTTGTTGTGGTGGAGCACATAGTAAAGCACCACCGACATGCCCAGAAACCTGTGGGTGCCTGCCGATTCCAAACGCTCGTGTAAAGTATATTCGCCGCCGTCGCCCGTATGCTGAAAGAGGATTTCATCATGCTTAAGCGTGCCACGGCGAAGCATTTCTACCTTAGCTTCCTCTGGGATGGGAGCACTCTTGATGGTTTTCTCCATTTCAGGAGTGATATTCTCTTCGCTCTCATCTAGCGAAAGGTCGGTGATATTGAAGTCGCTCGCTTTCAGCATCTGTAACAGAAAGCGCTTTTTCTTGTCCTCCTTGTCATGACGCAATTCGTCTTTCACGTTAAATGTCAGGGAGTCGCGCGGGCTCAGCGTATCTCGCATTCCCGAATAGAAGAATTCTGCTACGGCGTTCAGTCGTGATGTGGCTGCATTCGATTGTCCGAAGGCGGCCATAACCGTGCAGTTGTTGGTAGTATTGCCGGCGATGGCTCGCTGGGTGGCTTTGTTGATGCCCGATTTGCTGCCAAAGGTAACTTCCGAGTGGTCTGTTTCCTGCTGATAGCTGCGGCTGTATAACTTGGTAGGGCGTGAACTTGTATAAACCATCAGCATCTCCTCGTAGATTCGCTTTTCGTCGAATTCCAGGCTTAGGATGTATTTCTCCCGGTTGAGCCAGAAGGTCATCTGCATAGAGGAGTGTTCTTTGCGGCTGTGATTATCCAGAAGAAAAGGAACGTACCCCATTCCCATATTCTTGTTTTCCGGCTTGTAGAGCATGGTGCGACGGAAGAATGCGAGGGCATCGAGCAGCGTGGTTTTGCCGCTGGCGTTGCTACCATACACGATACCAATTTTGAGGAGTTCAACACCTTCTGCCACTTCGTATAGGTATTGGCTTCTCATCTTGTCATCATTAGTAGGAAGGAAGCTAAGCGTTTGCCTTTCCCTGATGCTGAAGAAGTTCTGTATTTGAAATTCCTGTATCATAGCTGTTCTTTTTTTATTGTGGTGCAAATATACGATAAAAAAGCAGAATTACAAAATGAAAATTTGTATTTCGTGAAAAATTCACGTTATTTAATATTAAAAGCCGTTTCTTCCGTAGTTTTTCCTATTTTAAAGAGGTTTTCATCGGTTTATTTCCTCCTTTTTTACTTTCCTATTTTTAATTCTAACCGGTATTATGATAAATAGGCGTTATGAGAAAAAGAAAGAGGTGAAATTTGGAACCTGAAAATGGAAACGGTACACCCCTTTCTGATCATTTCTTCCTTTCTGCCTGTTCTGAGATTAATTCTCATTTCAATCAAAAAGAAGAAAGCACGGAAACAAGTATAGTTCCTTCTTTGCCATTTTATTCTGTTTCCAAATTTTAGGATTGCTTTATTCTGTCGGTAAAATTGCATTAAAAGTACGAAATAGCCAAGTAAAACTTAGAAAATTAGCATTTTTTCTTAAAAAAATTAAAACCGAGTACCCTTAAAGCCATCTGAACACGTAATATGATTAGTTTTTAGTAACTTTGCAACATAAAATTAAAAAATAGAAATGAAAAAAGTATTTTTAATCTTTCAATTACTCCTCGTAGTAATGTTGGCTCAGGCGCAGATGATGAACCCTGTGAAGTTCACCAGTTCGCTGAAAACAGACGGAAGTGCTGTAGCCGAAATCGTGTTTAGCGGAAAAATCCAACCGGGATGGCACGTCTATTCTACCGGTTTGGGTGGCGACGGCCCTATTTCTGCTTCGTTCAACGTAAACAAGCTTGAAGGAGCTGAACTCGTAGGCAAACTTCAGCCACGCGGCAGAGAAATTGCAAAGTTCGACCCTCTCTTCGAGATGAAACTCCGTTATTTTGAGGGTAGCGTTACCTTTGTACAGAAGGTGAAGTTTACCCAACCAAATTATCATATTGATGCTTATCTGGAATATGGTGCCTGCAACGACCAGAACTGTCTGCCACCTAGCGAGGCTGGTTTTAAGCAGAGTGGCAAATCACCTGCCGTTGATACTCCTGCAGCTGGAGCAAAAGATGCTCTGAATGCGAAGGCGATTGATCCTGCTCTTGCAGCCAAAATGAAGGCAGATTCGCTGGCTAAGGTTGCAGCCCTGACTCAGACAGATAGCGCTACCCTGCCAGTAGATTCTGCAGCTTTAGCATCTGCTATGGAAGATTTGAATGTCAAGGACTTATGGAAACCGATTGTTAAAGAACTTCAGGCTTTTGGCGGAGCTAACGACATCGCCAATCATTCGCTCTTCTACATCTTCTTTATCGGTTTCGTGGGCGGTCTGCTTGCGCTCGTCATGCCTTGCATCTGGCCTATCATCCCGATGACCGTAAGTTTCTTCCTGAAGCGTGCTAAGAACGATAAGAAGAAAGGTATCCGCGATGCGATTACTTATGGTTTGAGCATCGTAGTCATCTATCTGGTTCTGGGTCTTGCCGTAACAGCCATCGCAGGTCCTAGCACCCTGAATGCGCTCAGCACAAGTGCCGTATTCAACATCATCCTCTTCCTCTTGCTTGCCGTTTTCGCCTTCTCGTTCTTCGGTTGGTTCGAAATCAAATTGCCTGACAGTTGGGGAAATGCGGTAGACAACAAGGCTTCCAGCACCACGGGTCTGATTTCTATCTTCCTGATGGCTTTCACCCTGGTATTGGTCAGCTTCTCATGTACAGCTCCTATTATCGGTTTGCTGCTGGTTCAGACCGTTACTTCCGGCGACTGGCTCGCTCCTACCGTGGGAATGTTCGGTTTCGCGCTTGCTCTGGCGCTTCCATTCACCCTCTTCGCCCTCTTCCCATCATGGTTGAAGTCAGCTCCTAAGTCGGGTTCCTGGATGGAGACCATCAAGATTGTGCTCGGCTTTATCGAACTTGCGTTCTCTCTGAAGTTCCTCTCTGTAGCCGATCTGGCTTACGGCTGGCACATTATGGACCGCGAGGTTTTCCTCTCTCTCTGGATTGTCATATTCGGCCTGTTGGGTCTCTATCTCATCGGCAAGCTGAAGTTCCAGGTTGATGCAATCGGGGGCGACATCAACAAGCCTATGCCTGTAGCCTGCATCATGTTGGGTCTTTGTTCTTTGGCATTCTCGGTTTACATGATTCCAGGTCTCTGGGGTGCTCCTTGCAAGGCTGTGAGCGCATTTGCTCCACCTATTAATACACAGGACTTCAACCTCAACACTAAGACCGTAGAGCCTGCTTACAAGGATTATGAGTTGGGAATGGCTGCTGCCAAGGCTTCCGGCAAACCGGTATTGCTTGATTTCACGGGTTATGGTTGTGTAAACTGCCGCAAGATGGAGGCTTCTGTATGGACAGATCCATCGGTTGCCGACAAGCTGACAAAGGATTATGTTCTCATCTCACTTTATGTTGATGACAAGACTCCTCTTCCTGCGCCTATGGAGGTAACGTTTAATGGCGAGAAGCGCACCCTGCGTACCGTTGGCGACAAGTGGAGTTATCTGCAGGCAAGCAAGTTTGGAGCCAACGCCCAGCCATTCTATGTGGCTATTGACAACGATGGTAATCCTCTTGCAGCAGCCTTCAGTTTCAAAGAAGATGTTAGTGCTTATCTCGACTTCCTGAACAAGGGTCTGGATAATTACAGAAACAAATAGTATGATTTAATAGTTCAAATAAGGCCAGTATTAGTTCTTTAAGTAGATTTATGAAGGATAATTTCATTAGGTTAGTTAATTCAAGGTAGATTTATTTAGGATTAATACTTCCCCCGACAGGTAATGGTTTCCAAGCCATCCTGTTGGGGGATTTTTTTTGCGAAAGCACAAAAAAAATAGGGCCTGTTTCACAACAGACCCTAAACATACTTACTAAAACTAAATTAACCACTAAAAAAACTAATATTTTTAAGAGAATGAGATACATCAGCATCTCAACCTAAATCTAACCTATGACACGAAATCATCTCGACTTCTTGATTGCAAAGGTAGGGTTTTTATATGAAACCACCAAACTTTTTCCCAACTTTTTTTCTAAAAACGGGCATTTTCTTAGGGATTTCACATTATTTAATCAATAACTCCCCTACCTTCACATTTTAGAACTTATAGCCAATGGTCATCAGCAACTGATGGCGCTTGTTGTCGACCTTGGTTACAGGAGCTGCATTCGCACCAAGGCTCTCCCAAGCAGCAAATGGATAGAAGTCGCCATTCTGACAGCTGTACTGGTAAGCCACATCAACAGAAAGCTTCTCGTAGTTGAAACCTACGCCGGCCGTAAATCGGTTAGTCGCCTTCCAGTTGGTGTAATCTGTAGAAGTGGCGTAGATTGTTCCCTGAGAAGGAATGGTCTGGTCGCGGTCTGCGCTCTCCTTAAACATCGGAGAAACGTAATTGTAACCCAAACGGAGCGCCAACATATTAATCGGCTTATATTCCAGACCCAGTTTAAGCGTGCTCACGCCTTGCAACGACTGCTTGGTGTGGTCATTCATGACTTCATCGCTAGAACTGGTTTCATAATATTCATCCCAATAACCATCATAATAACCGCCATCCTTCACACGATTATCCATGTGATTGTACCATGCATACTCGTAAGTAGCGCCCAGAGCAAGATTGCCGCCAATGGTGTGACCCAAACTGATACCAGTCTTCCAAGCCGTGTTCAGACGATAATCGAGGCTGGAACTGTTCGTATTGCTAGCCTCAGCATAATTGCCGTTTTCGTCTGTTATGTTCTTGTCAACGAGTTCAAGATCAGCTGTTCCATCCATCGACAAATCATAGAATACAGGCGAATTGACGTAAGCACCAATACGGAAAGGAGAATCTTCTACCGGACGGAAGATAACACCCAGTTTTGCATCATAACCGGTACCCGTGATGCGCTGGCTTTCCCAAGCTGTTCCGTAAGCCTCCTTATCGGCAACATAATTTTCTGTATAAACAGAATTATTACGGTAATGAACATCATGAATGCCCAAGGTAAAACCTACCCATACGCGATCGTTGAAGCCCACGCTAATATTGAAATCATATTCGCCTATGTAGCCCTTCTGATACTGGCCAAAAAGGAAAGAACGGCCATCGTAGGTCATTTGGTTTCCATCCTCGTCTTTGCCCATCAACGCATTATAGTTAGCGTCTACCGCATTCCAAACCTGATCGCCTGCATCTTTACCATGTTTCTCATCCAACTCTTTAGCGTAAGCCGTTTTTGCAGAAGCCCATTTGGTTTGAGATGCTCCGTTGAGGAAATTGGCTGCAGAAAGAATCTGAGAGAAATTGGTGCTCTTGTGGTAGTTGAAACCGAAGTTGAGCTTTACATTCGAATCTCTATTTGTAGCAGCCCATACGAAACCGATCTGGTCGAAACTAGGAACCGATTTCTTTCCGTCGAAGCCGAACGGAGTCTTATCGAAGTTGAGTTCTGTATCAGCTCCAGGCTGAGCCACAACGCCAGCCGATAGACTGGCCATGCTCTTTCTGAACAGACCAATACCGGCAGGGTTGCTGGAGATGGTAGAAATATCTGCGCCCAAGGCTTCCATAGCTCCACCCATACCTACATAGCGTGCAGTTCCCGTAAGGGAATTCTCTGCAAACTTAGTATCCTGATAAGTTTCCTGAGCCAACATTGGGGCTGACATGAGTCCCAAAGAAGCCAGGAATAAATATTTTAAATTCTTCATAATCTCTTAATTCTTCACTTAATTCTTAAAGGCTTCATTTTCTGATAAACCTCTTCATTTTTCGAAAAATGTCTTCATCCTCAGAACAAAGCCCTAGCTATTAACTATAAACTATTAACTTTAAACTTTAAAAGCGACTATCTTCTTCCACCAAAGCCGCCGCCACCAGAACGGCTGCCGCCTCCGAAGCTACCTCCTCCGCCGCCAAAGCTTCCACCGGAATGCGTTCCGCCTCCGAAGCTTGCTCCACTACGGTTTCCGAATCCACCGAAGTTGCTGCGGTCGAAGTTGTTGGTATTATTATTGTTGTTTCGAACGTTATTGTAACGGCCGTTATCGTTTATGCGACCGCCGAAATTACGGTTTCTGTTGCTCTGGTAAGTACTGTTGCCAGCATAGCCTTTATCGCCATTATAACGGTAAGTTCTGCTTCCGGCGTAACCGCCCGAATTACGTCCGCCATAACTTACATGTCCGTATATCGGACCGCCCCAATACCAAGGATTGTAGTAGCCGCCCCAGCCATAATACCAAGGGTCGTACCAGCCACCATACCATCCGCAATAGCCATAATACCATGGATCGTACCAAGGGTCGAACCAAGGATCATACCAGCCGGCATAATAGCCGTAGCGCCATGGATTGTGCCAGCCCCACATGCGGCTGCGCCAATAGTAAGGACCGTAACCATAATAATCGTAGAACCACGGATCATAGAAGCCATCCCAACGGCTCATCTCGCGCGTGCGGACGAAATCCTCATCCCTGTCAGCATACTTCTGGGCGAAGTAAGCATCATCATAAATGCTGTCAGGCGCCACACCCTTACCCACATGGAACAGGATGATGTCGTTGCCCAGGGAATCTTTCCCTACATTCTCATAATGGCTGAAGATTCTTCCGCCACGGTTGTATTCATCTACCGAACGGTTGCTTCCGCTCCAAAACAGACGGTAAATACTATCTCTACGAGCCCGCTGCTCAGCATACTGGCGCTGGAGTTGAGCCCGTTTCTCAGCCTTTTCCTTGGCCTCCTTCTTCGGATTGAAGTAGAGGTCATCGTCCTGTGCCATCGAGGTGAATGGCATCGCAGTTGCGATAAGGACTGCAAGAAGATACTTTCTTTTCATATTTCTGTTCTCCTATTTATTTTTTCTCTTTTTCTTTCTTCATTTTTCTCTTCCCGAATCATCTTAAATCATCAGGAAGAAGTCTCCCGAAAGAGCCTTTTTCTGATTATATAATAATCTGGATGCAAAAATATTGCTTATCTTTATGCAAAAATACAGAATTTCCCTAAATTATTGTAGGTTTTCCCCTATTTTTTTATAATTTTGCAGAAGATTTAAAATAAATCTAGCTTTTTTGAACATTCGAAGGCATTTTTAGACAAGAAATTAATACAAATTAAATATGAAATATTTAGTAGCAACATTCACTATTGAAACGACTGCCGACTTAATGCAGGCCTGTCAGGATCTGCTTGCAGATGGAGCAGCCGAAGCCGGATTCGAATCTTTTGAAGAAACAGAAACCGGACTGGAAGCGTATGTGCAGAAAGAACTCTTCGACAAGGAGATGCTTGATGCATATATTGCCGATTTCCCTATTGAGGATACGAAAATTACCTACGAGGTGAAAGATGCAGAAGATAAGGATTGGAACCAGGAATGGGAAGAACAGGGATTCGAACCAATTTATGTGGACAATCAGGTGGTGATTTACGACGCTAAACATCCCGAACTCTATCCCGATACGAGCAACAGACCCGACATGATAGAAATAGGTATTGAGGCGAAACTGGCGTTCGGAACCGGAAACCACGAAACCACACGCATGATTATTTCCCAGCTGCTCCACATGCCTATCAGAACCAAGCGCGTCCTGGATTGCGGAACGGGTACGGGAATCCTTGCCCTCACCTGCTCAAAACTGGGCGCTAAAGACGTGGTAGGCTACGATATTGACGAATGGAGCGTGGAAAATGCCAAGCATAATGCCGTGCTGAACGGCGTAACAAACATGGAAGTGCTATTTGGCAACAGTCAGGTAATCAACCACATCAGCGGCGTTTTCGACCTGGTTCTTGCCAACATCAACCGCAACATTCTCCTCGACGACATGCGTGCTTTCCGTAGCGTGATGAACATCGGCGGAACCCTGGTTCTGAGCGGTTTCTACGAAGAAGATATTCCTGTGCTCCTGGAAAAAGCAGAAGAACTGGGAATGCATGAAATAAACAGACAGATTGACAACAATTGGGCCTGTCTTGTCTTAGGTTCATAAAGATTCTTTTCTGATTCTAAAAGGTTCAATACCAAAATCCGAAATCAGAAATATCAGATTAAAACATACGAATAAAGGTTGGATTTTCGCATATTGCCAAAAATCCAACCTTTATTCCATAAATTTCTTCTCGTTATTATTGCTTCCTATGCAGAGCTGCTTGAGCTCATAATAACTGCCGTTGTAAATATTGAAATCTACGTAACCCTTAATGCCCGGCAACTTGCCCACATCCGTATGCTGCCAGAACTTCCATTTGCCCTTATACTGAACCTTGTCAACATAATAGTGGGCTATCCAGTAAGGATAATCCTCGAAGACAGGCGCACTCAGATATTGCTCCTTGAATTTATAATAGGTGTAGATGATAGGTTTAACATGATACTTATCCTCTACAATATGCAGCCAGGTAAGCACATCACGCTGGAAATCCTCCACACTCTTATCTGCCGGCTTATGTTCGATATCCAGTACCGGAGGCAAATCGCCATCCGTAAGATGAACCTGGTCCAGGAAATAATAAGCCTGTTCGCGGGCAGTCGACTTATTGCTCCAGAAATGATAAACACCCCGGATGAAACCGAAATCGCGAGCCTGATTAAAGTTCTCGCGGAAATTCTCATCCAACCGTGAAGAACCTTCCGTACTCTTGATGATGACGAAGCGCACAGGACAACCCTTGATCATCGCATTCTTGAGCTGTTCCCAGTCTATCTTGCCCTGATAATGCGAAATGTCGATTCCATGAATTTCGAAACCTTCAGGATATTCAGCATCGCCATAAAGCGCACGCCATCGGAAACCAGTTGGACCTACAAAGAAATGATAGAACAGAAAGACATAGAGCACGATAACCGCCGTTCCGCCTATCCACCACGCCCAACGGGGATAGCGTTGCAAAAAAGAAGACGAACGCCTTCTACCACGGGAGCCGCCACGCCGAGGAGTTTTCTTTCTCGTCATGGCACTCTTTTTCTGTGAAGAAGCCGTTCGTCTTGTTGACATATAAAAAAATATTTATTCTATTTTTTACTTAGCCTGCTCCAACTGGAGAGTCTTTGTGGTCTGGTCGCAAACCTCAGAAGGACCCCAGTACTGGATAGGACCTGGATAAACGTAAGCTGTTTCCTTAGCCCACTCATCGCGCTTAGAAGCGAAGAACTTGAATGGAGCGCCATCCAGCTCAACGAGAGCCTTGCGGATAACTGGCTTGTTAGCACCATTACGACGCTCGATGTTCATCATCATAGTGATTGGCACACCACCTGCAATCCACTCTGCTGCAGGAGCTGTTGTGTTCTTGATGATTGACATGTAACCGGTCTTGCCGTTAGCGATGAGGCGTGAAGCGTTGAAACCGAGTGAGTAGCAGTAGTCAGCATCGTAGTTAGAAGGAGCTGCGCAACGTCCCTCGTAACCGAAGAAGTGGTGCTGTGCAGAGAACTTACCAACAAACTTGCCTTCCTTCTTCCATGCAGCCAACTTCTCAGCTACCATGCGAGAAAGCAACTTCTCTGTCTCGATGAGAGAAACCTGTACGTTTCCGTGAGGGTCGCGGTCGAGGCAAAGCTGGCGAGCTACGTCAGCTGGCAAAGACTCCAATACTGCGAGGTTGTCCTTAGCGATGGCACCCTTAACGAATGCAATCTGCTCCTCAGCACTTGCAAACTCACGGCTCTCGCCTGTTGCAGGGTCTGTAAGAACCTCGTTCAATTCTGCGATGAGCTTCTTGATAGCTGGGATGAACTCGATCAGGCCCTCTGGGATGAGAACAGTACCGAAGTTGTTGCCCTCAGCAGCACGGTTAGCTACTGCAGTTGCAATATAAGTAACAACATCATCGAGTGACATTTCCTTAGCCTCTACCTCCTCAGAAATCAAGCAGATGTTTGGCTGAGTCTGGAGAGCGCACTCAAGAGCGATGTGAGATGCTGAACGACCCATCAGCTTGATGAAGTGCCAGTACTTACGTGCTGAGTTACAGTCACGCTCGATGTTACCGATGAGCTCAGAATATGTCTTGCAGGCTGTATCGAAACCGAAAGAAGTCTCAATCTGCTCGTTCTTCAAGTCGCCGTCGATAGTCTTAGGGCAACCGATTACCTGTACGCCATACTTCTTGGCAGCATAGTATTCTGCGAGAACGCAAGCGTTGGTATTTGAGTCGTCACCACCGATGATGACAAGTGCCTTGATGCCGAGTTCACGAAGAATCTCAATACCCTTCTCAAACTGGTCTTCCTTCTCAAGCTTGGTACGACCGGAACCGATGATGTCGAAACCACCAGTATTGCGGTATTCGTCCATGAGTTCAGAAGTAATCTCCATGTACTTATGGTCAACGAGACCACCAGGACCGAGGATGAAACCATAGAGCTTGTTAGCTGGGTTGAGAGACTTCACACCGTCGAAGAGACCAGAAATCACGTTGTGACCGCCAGGAGCCTGACCACCAGAGAGGATAACACCTACGTTGAAAGCAGGAAGTTCCTTAGCCTCACCTGCCTCGAATGTAATAACAGGCATTCCATAAGTGTTAGGGAACAACGCCTTGATTTCATCCTGATTACCTACTGACTGTGTTGCTGCACCTTCAACTGCCTTTACTGGACCCAGGAGAGCCTTAGGCAATTTTGGCTGATAAGCAGCTCTTGCAATCTGCAATGCACTTTTTTCCATAATTCGTTTTTATTTTAATTAGTTGAAACTTCAAAAACATCTGCAAAAATAACTCTTTTCTGCGAGATACGGAAAGAAAAATGCTAAAAATGCGTTAATAGATACATTTTTTCCCAAAAAATGATGTTATTTCAAAGAAAATGATTATCTTTGAGCGATATTTTTAATTATTCATTAATTAGGAGAAAAGAATTATGGCTAATAAAAGAGATTTAAAGCGCACGATCAACTACATTACAAGCGAACTTTTCGCCGAAACAGTAGCTGCATCTTTGTATAATGGTAAGCCTTCACAGGAAGATGTGGATGGCATTCTTTCAGCTATCGTTATGATAAACGGCGATTACATCAGCCGCGTGTCTCACCCGGAACCGGGAATCAAGAAGGGTGAATATTATAAAAAGCTCATAGGCGACTTCAACAAGCAGATGAGCGAAATCATCGACCAGATTTCAAACTTGGCATAATCCTATTATCATCAGAATCAGAAAATACACCTATTTATATATATGGTAAAAGGAATTTGTCAATGGATATTGTATAAGCGCTTGGGCTATAAGAAAATCATCACCCAGGAGCTTCCTGAAAAGTATATTATCTGCATGGCTCCGCACACCAGCAACTGGGATCTGATACTGGGCCAGCTCTTTGCCCATGCTGAGGGAATCAAATGTAATTTCCTCATGAAAAAGGAATGGTTCTTCTGGCCGCTAGGTCCTATCTTCAGAAAGATGGGAGGTATTCCTGTGTGGAGAAGCAAACATACCAGCATGACGGATAATCTGGCTGCAGAAGCGGATAAGCGGAAGGCTTTCGGACTGTGCATTACGCCCGAAGGTACCCGCTCGCTCAACCCGGAATGGAAAAAGGGATTCTATTTCATAGCCCTCAAGGCGCATCTGCCTATCCATCTCTATGGGCTTGACTATGAGAAGAAGGTCATCCAATGTACCAGGCAGATTATCCCGTCAGGAGATGTTGACAAAGACATGCGTGAAATCAAGTTGTACTTCAAGGATTTCAAAGGAAAGAAACCGGAGAAGTTCACAATCGGAAATATTGATTAAACGTTAGCTGATAACGGGTAAATCATCTATTTAAGAAGGAGTATTCGTAAAGTGAAACACCAAAACATAACATATTGTTTGATAAGCAGTTTGCTGTTAGCCGCTGGAGCTTCGCTTCAGGCTAACGGCAAATCGTTTTTTCCTACCTACGACGAGGCTAACAGCGGCGCATGGCAAGGCATCGGGTATGATGGCGACCCATGGGTGTTTAATGTTTCCCGCCCTTATTTCGTTACGGCAGGACTACAGAACAGGCATCTTTCGCTATGGGCCTCGCACGGACGGTATTATTATGCCGACAGAGATGTATGGAAATGGCAACGCCCTAACCTGTTTTGCACCAACGAAGATCTCTTCACCCAAACCATCGTAGTGCCCTACCTCATTCCGATGCTTCAGAATGCGGGAGCCATCGTCTTTACACCCCGAGAAAGAGACTGGCAGACGAACGAAATCATCATCGATAATGATGACGCCGTAAAGTCGGTTTATTATTTCGAAAAGGAGGCGAGCAAGCGATGGAAAAACTGCGATTCGCTCGGTTTTGCCAACTGCTCTAGACTGAAGGATGGGGAAAATCCATTCCGCATGGGAACCGTGAGACAGGCGAAGGCTACCAAGCGCAAGAAAACCAGTCTGGTTAGCTATCAGCCCCGTTTCAAGGAAGCCGGAAAATACGCAGTCTACGTCAGCTACCAGTCGCTCCCCAAGAGCGTGAGCGATGCAAAATACATCGTTTACCACAAGGGCGAAGCTACGGAATTTTCAGTTAACCAGCGCATGGGCGGAGGAACCTGGGTTTATCTGGGCACCTTCGATTTCGACAAGGGCTGCAACGAGTTTAACCGCGTAGTCTGCACCAACAAGGCTTCACGCCGTGGAGTCGTAACTACCGATGCTGTACGCTTTGGCGGCGGCATGGGAAATATAGAACGTGGCGGTTACACCAGCGGATTGCCCCGTTGCCTGGAAGGAGCCCGGTACTACGCCCAATGGGCAGGCGCTCCCTACAAGGTTTATGGCGGCAGAAAAGGAGAAAATGATTACGCCGACGACATCAACGCCCGTTCGTTAATGACCAACTGGCTGGGCGGCGGTTCGGTTTACATGCCTGCCAAAAATGGCAAGCACGTGCCTATAGAACTCTCGCTGGCGCTTCATAGTGATGCGGGCTACAATAAGGATGGAAAAACTACCGTCGGAGCCCTCGCTATCTGCACCACAGATTATAACGACGGAATACTGAACAGCGGAATCTCCAGATTTACATCCAAGGATTTCGCAAGAGCTTTGCGCGATAATCTCGTTACGGATCTCACGGCTCAGTTCGGAGAATTCGGCAAACGCTACCTATGGGACAGAAACTATTCTGAAACCCGTCTGCCGGAAGTTCCGTCGGCTATTCTCGAAATGCTTTCGCATCAGAATTTCCCTGACATGAGAATTGCTCAGGATCCGCTCGGAAAGTTCTATATCGCACGCTCCATCTACAAAACCATCCTGCGCTTCGTAAACAGCAATCATGGAACCCGCTACGTGGTCCAGCCGCTGGCTCCGCAGAACTTCAGCGTTACGCAGAACCAAGGTGTTGCCCTACTCTCATGGACAGCCCAGCTGGACAAGACGGAACCATCTGCCCGCCCTACTTCATACATTATTTATAAAGCAGAAGGACAAGGCGGATTTGACAACGGAACCATCGTGAACACCACCCGTTGTCAGATGCAGCTGGAACCGGGCAAACTATATCATTTCAAGGTGGCTGCGGTTAATGCAGGAGGAGAAAGTTTCACCACCGAAACCCTCTCTGTGCTCTATAATCCTGCTGCCAGCAAGTCTGTGCTCATCGTGAACAATTTCCATCGTCTTGCCTCTCCGCAGGTCGTGGACGATGAGGAAAAGCAGGGATTTGACTTCGACCAAGACCCAGGCGTAAGCTACGGACTTACGGCGGGATGGAGCGGCAAGCAACAGGTGTTCGACAGAAGCAGAATGGGCAACGAAACCAGTTTCGGACTCGGTTTCAGCGGCAACGAAATGATTGGCAAGTTTGTGGCAGGCAACGACTTCAACTATGTTCAGGCGCACGCTACGAGTATTGCGGCTTCGGGCAAATATAATATTTCCAGCTGTTCGAGCGAAGTTATCGCCAGCGGCAGGGTTCAGATGCAGAACTATCAGGCTGTTGACCTCATCAACGGACTGGAGCGCCATGACGGCTATACTCACGCCTTCTTCAAGTCGTTCACGCCTGCCTTGCAGAACAGCATCAGGCAGTACGCCAGCCAAGGCGGCAGAATCCTGATAAGCGGTTCTTACACCGGAAGCGACATGCAGACTGAAGAGGAACAGGCGTTCCTGAGCGATATTCTGAAACTCAGCTATGAGCCTACAGGTTCTACGGCCATCACCAGGGACATCAATCCCGAAGATTCAACCGTAACAGAACGAGACAGTATTGTCTACACTTCGCCTAACGTCAAGGGGTTAGGTCTGCAGTTCAGCTATTACAACGAACTGAATGCCCAGCATTATGCGGCAACCCATCCCGAGATATTGAAACCGGTTGGCAATTACGCCTTCACGGCGATGCAATACGATACGGGTACGAGTGCGGCGGTTGCCTACAAGAGCACTACTTACCGCACCTTCGTCATGGGATTTCCGCTGGAATGCATCATCGACGAAAGAACCCGAAGCAGCGTGCTGCTCGGCATTCTCAAGTTTCTGACAGATTAAATTCAAAATAAAACAGATAAAATTTTTAAGCTTATGTATAAGATTCAAGCCAACCAGTCTGGCACTCGCTCTATCGAAGTGAGCGACCAGCATTTAGAGACTATCGAAAAGTATCAGTTACTGCGCAACCTCGTAGACAGCAACGGCATTATCGACGAGGAAGTGCTCGACAAGCTGAAACTTAATGTGCGTTCACTCCTCGAAAGTAGCGACATCAAGGATAAGGAGTTGCTCGACCTCTGTCTCGACGTCATCTACAATCAGAACATGAAGGCGCTCGGTCTTCATAACCTCGTTCTGCTCTACGTAGACTGGAAAGACAAGAAGCAGGCTGAGGCTGCAGCTGATGCAGAACCAGACGCAGTAAATGATTAAACAATATTGAATGGATTATAAGTTAACAGATTTCTTACCTACCACCAAGAAAGAATGCGAGTTACGCGGATGGGACGAGCTCGACGTCATCCTCTTTTCAGGAGATGCTTACGTTGACCACCCATCCTTCGGTCCTGCCATCCTCGGACGAATGCTGGAGGCTAACGGCTATCGGGTAGCCATCGTTCCCCAGCCCGACTGGCACGGCGATTTCCGAGATTTCAAGAAACTCGGTCGCCCTCGCCTCTTCTTTGGTGTTTCTCCGGGTGCCATGGACTCGATGGTGAACCGCTACACGGCAAACCGCCGCATGCGTAGCGAGGATGCTTTCAGTCCCGACTCCCGACACGACATGCGCCCCGATTATCCTTCTATCGTCTATACGCAGATACTGAAGAAACTCTTTCCCGACGTACCTGTAGCACTAGGCGGTATTGAGGCGTCGTTGCGTCGCATCAGCCACTACGACTATTGGAAAGACGAGCTCCGCAAGTGCATTCTCTGCGATTCGGGCGCCGACCTCATTCTCTACGGAATGGGCGAACGTTCTATCGTAGAACTAGCCAATGCCTTTGCAGAAGGCAAGACGCTTAGCCAGATCCACGAAATGCCGCAGGTGGTTTTCTACTGCAAGGAAAGTGAGATTCCGGGCGGTTTCAAGGACGATGACATCATCCTTCATAGCCACGAAGAGTGCCTTCACAACAAGAAGGGACAGGCTGAGAACGTGCGCCATCTGGAGGAAGAAGCCAACAAGATGCATGCTCAGCGTATGATTCAGGAAGTTGACGGCAAATACGTGGTGGTAAATCCGCCTTTCCCGCTGATGACAACCGAGGAACTGGATGCGGCTTTCGACCTTCCTTATACGCGTTTGCCTCACCCTAAATACAAGGGCAAGACCATTCCTGCCTACGATATGATCAAGTTCTCCGTGAACCTTCATCGTGGCTGTTTCGGTGGCTGTTCTTTCTGCACCATCTCTGCCCATCAGGGCAAATTCGTGGTTTGCCGCAGCAAGGAGAGCATTCTGAAGGAGGTGAAGAAAATCATCCAAATGCCTGACTTCAAGGGCTATCTGAGCGATTTGGGAGGTCCTTCTGCCAACATGTACGGAATGCACGGCAAGAATCAGAAAGCCTGCGAAGTGTGCAAGCGTCCGTCGTGTGTAAACCCTCAGATTTGTCCGAATCTCAATACCGACCACAGCAAGCTTCTGGAGATTTATCATGCTGTAGATGCTTTGCCGGGAATCAAGAAGAGTTTCATAGGTAGTGGTGTGCGTTACGACCTTCTGCTGCATAAGAGCAAGGACGAAAAGGTGAATCAGGCGGCTAGAGAATACACGCGCGAACTGATTACCAAGCACGTGAGCGGTCGATTGAAGGTGGCTCCTGAACATACGAGTCCGGAGGTCTTGAAGTTCATGCGCAAGCCGTCGTTCGACCTCTTCTACGAGTTCAAGCGCATCTTCGACAAGATCAACAAGGAAGAAGGTCTGAACCAGCAGATCATTCCTTACTTCATCAGTTCGCATCCGGGCTGTCATGAAGAAGACATGGCTGAACTTGCCGTCATTACGAAGGGACTGGATTTTCATCTGGAACAGGTGCAGGATTTCACCCCTACTCCAATGACCATTTCTACCGAGACCTGGTACACGGGGTACGATCCTTACACCCTGGAGCCGGTCTTCAGCGCCAAGACGCAGAAAGAGAAGCTTGCCCAGCGCATGTTCTTCTTCTGGTACAAGCCTGAAGAGCGCCGCGCCATCGAGAGTGAACTTCGCCGCATAGGCAGAGCCGACCTCATCGACAAACTCTACGACAGGAAGAGCATGGGTGGCAGTTTCAAGGGTAAGAAGACGCATTATGACGATAAGGCGATAGGTTCTACATACGATAATCCAGGTGTAGGAAAAGGTGCTAAAGGCAAGCGTGGAGCTGGCAGAAATGCATCTGAACCGAATGCAGGAAAAAGCCGTGGCAGAAATGCTTCTGACCGCTTTGCCCCAAAGGGATATGGCAATGTGGGTTGCTATGATGAGGAGAAATACCTGAATAACGGAAAATCTCTAAAATCAGGTAAGCCTTCGAATGCCAACATCCGTGATGCCGTAGCAGCGGCGAGAGCCGAGCTGAGAAATCAGAAAGACCAGGGTGCCGGCTTCTTCAAGGACAAGAAGAAAAAGAGTTTCAACCCTAATTTCGACAACGACAACCACAATCGCAAGAACCGCTATAATAGCGGGGATAAGAACGAACGCGGCGGTCGTGGAAATCAAAGAAGAAATGAAGGAAGAGGCAGAAGAAGATAATTGTCAGCAATACGCCCTGAAAGGGCAGAAGCTCCTAGCCCAGGGCAACACCCTGGGTTTAGAATGTGATATACTAAAGTCGCCCTGTAAGGGCAAAAGCTTTAAATATGTGAAGCTTTTGCCCTTACAGGGCGACTTGGTTGTTAATATATATGACCCAGGGTGTTGCCCTGGGCTAGGAGCTTCTGCCCTTTCAGGGCGTGCTGCTTAAATGCTAGTACTGTCTCAAAAGCAGGGCGTGCTGCTTAAATGCTAGTACTGTCTCAAAAGCAGGGTGTGCTGCTTAAATACTAGTACTGTCTCAAAGCACCGAGTAATTCAGCATTCTCACTCTTGTTTCCTATCGTGATTCTCAGACAGTTGCCGCACAACTGAACCTTGTTGCGGTTTCTTACGATAATGCCTTGCGCAACCAGATAATTATAGATGGCATTAGCGTCGGTCATTTTTGCCAGGAAGAAGTTTGCATCAGTAGGATAAACCTTCTTGCAGATAGGCAGATCCAGGAATGCAGCCATTACTTTAGAACGCTCCTGCAGGATGTTCTTCACCCATTCGTCAACCTTCAGCGGATTCTTCATCACCTCCAACGCATGCTCCTGAGTAAGCAGATTGACGTTATAAGGATATTTCACCTTATTGAATATGTCAACTATCTCCTTGCTCGCAAAAGCCATTCCCAGACGGAGAGCTGCACAGCCCCACGCCTTGCTCATGGTGTTGAGCACAATCATGTTAGGAAATCTGTCGAGCACGCTACGGAATGTGCGCTCCGAAGAGAAGTCGCTGTAGGCTTCGTCGATGATGACAATACCCTGGAATTTCTGCAACACCTCTACGATTGCCTCGCGGTTGATATGATTGCCCGTAGGATTGTTCGGACTGCAGATCCAGATTACCTTCGTTAGTTCATCGCAGGCTGCCAGGAGTTTTTCGGCAGAAATCTGATAGTTTTCATCGAGCAATACAGAGCGATACTCTACATCGTTGATGTCTGCACAAACTTCATACATTCCGTAAGTAGGTGCAATCGCTACTACATTATCCTTACCCGGGCGGCAGAACACACGGTAAACCAAATCGATGGCCTCGTCAGAACCATTACCCAGGAAGATTTTCTCTTCAGCCACACCCTTAATCTTGCTGATCTGCTTCTTCAGTTCAACCTGCAGCGGATCAGGATAGCGATTGTAAGGGTCATTATATGGATTTTCGTTGGCGTCGAGGAAGACACGGGCATTTCTGCCTGCAAACTCCGTACGGGCGCAACTGTAAGGTGCCAGATTCCAGATGTTCTCTCGGCACAAATCTTTCAATTCTTTCATTTTTCTTTCAAAAGCTATTAAGAAGTATCTTTACAACTTCCCGTTTCTTCCTATTATTTCAAACTGTTCACTCTCAGTCTCATCGCGTTGGCATGAGCTTCAAGCTGCTCATTTTCTGCCATGGTCACTACAGCATTTCCAATGTTACGAATACCTTCTTCTGTAAGATGCTGGAAGGTGATTTTGCGATGATAGCTGTCCAGGTTCACTCCGTTGTAAGCCAAAGCATAACCATGGGTTGGAAGAGTATGGTTCGTGCCGCTAGCATAGTCGCCTGCACTTTCGCACGCATAGTTGCCGAGGAATACACTACCTGCATTCACTACCTTTTCTGCCAGCTGCTCGTAATCGGCTGTAGCGATAATCAGATGCTCCGGCGCATAAGTATTACAGAGGTCGATTGCCTCCTCTTCGGTCTTCACGAGAATAAACTTAGAGTTGTCTAACGAGGTCTGTGCCATCTCCTTACGTGGCAAACGTTCAAGTTGTACTTCAACTTCATTCTTTACATCATTCAACACCTTTTCAGATGTAGTAATGAAGAAAACCTGAGAATCGAAACCATGTTCAGCCTGCGACAGCAGGTCGGCAGCAGCAAACACAGGGTTGGCTGTTTCGTCGGCAATAAGACAAACTTCAGACGGACCGGCAGGCATGTCGATTGCCACATCATGCAGGGAAACCTGCTGCTTGGCAGCCATGACAAACTGGTTGCCCGGACCGAAAATCTTATAAACCTTAGGCACGCTCTCCGTACCGTAAGCCATGGCTCCGATAGCCTGAACGCCACCCGCCTTAAAGATCTTGCTTACGCCCGCAATCTTTGCCGCCATGAGGATAGCCGGGTTCACCTTGCCCTCTTTATCAGGAGGAGTACACAGTACTATTTCTTTACATCCCGCAATCTTGGCAGGAGTTGCTAGCATCAGAACGGTACTAAAGAGAGGAGCAGTACCTCCCGGGATATACAATCCCACCTTCTCAATAGCCACACTCTTCTGCCAGCAGGTTACACCAGGGCAAGTTTCAACCTTTACACCATCAAACTTCTGGCTATGATGGAATGCGGCAATGTTATGATGGGCGAGGTGCAAAGCGTCTTTCAGTTCTTGAGAAACCATTTTCTCTGCCTCTTCGATTTCAGCTTCAGTCACAGCCAAAGAATCGAGATGGGCATGATCAAACTTCTCCTCGTAACGCTTCACGGCTTCGTCGCCATGGTTTTTCACATCGTCGAGTACACCTTGTACGGTCGCATTCAGCTGCGAAACATCCAGGTGTGGGCGTTTTACAATCTCGCTCCATTCCTCCTTTGCAGGATACTTTATTACCTTCATTCCTATTATTAATATTTAATTATTAATGTTTAATGTTTAGTTTTTAACGCATAATGTCTCTAAATAAACATTACACATTAAACACTACACATTATTACAATATCATCTTTTCGATTGGTGTTACCAGGATGCCCTGTGCACCGAGTTCCTTCAACTTGCCTATGATTTCCCAGAAACGCTTCTCATCGAGCACGGTGTGGATAGAGCACCATTCCTCATCAGCCAACGGGATAATCGTAGGACTCTTGATGCCTGGCAATACTTCTGTAATCTCCTGAATCTTTTCCTTAGGAGCATTCATCATCACGTATTTCTTGTCCTGTGCAGAACGTACAGCCTCGAAGCGGAACAGCATCTCGTTCAGAATCTCATGCTTCTCCTCGTCCATGTTCCAGTTGCCGATGAGCAGAGCCTCGCTCTTCATCACCACCTCAACCTCAGCAAGATTGTTGCTGACCAGAGTAGAACCAGAACTTACAATATCGAAAATACCGTCAGCCAAACCGATGCCCGGACTGATTTCTACAGAACCCGTAATGACATGGATGTCGGCATTGATGTTGTTCTTCTTCATAAACTTGCGCAGGATGTTAGGGTAAGAAGTAGCAATCTTCTTGCCGTTGAACCATTGCAATCCCGGATAATCAATCTTCTTAGGAATGGCGAGGCTCAGGCGGCACTTGCTGAAACCCAGACGGTCAATAATCTGCGCATTCTCTCCACGCTCAACAAACTCGTTCTCGCCCACGATTCCGATATCTGCCACACCAGAGGCTACGCTCTGAGGAATATCATCATCACGAAGGTAGAGAACCTCGAGAGGAAAGTTGCTTGACTGCACCAGAAGGGTGCGTTTAGAGGCGCTTACTTTGATGTCAGCCTCTGCTAAAAGATTCATGGTGTCGTCGAAAAGACGACCCTTACTTTGTACTGCTATTCGTAACATATTTCTATATTTTGTTTGAAAAACATTGCAAAAGTACATATTTTTATTAGAATAAACAAATAATTTCTCACTTATGTGCAAAATATTTCGTACTTTTGCAGCTGAAATGAAGAATAAAGGATATTTATACGCATTATATGCACTATTTTTGCTCGCTGCCTGTGCCGACAAGAAACCACAGCAGGAGCTTACGCCATGGGGAACTCCTGTAGGCGAAATGGAGTATGCGGACAACTCTGATGGGGCTGATGGCGATGAGAAGAAACCTGCTTCAACCAACAAAGGGCTTTCGCTCGAAGATATTCAGGCAAATGGTGAGCTCATCATGCTTACCGTTAACGGCCCTACTACCTATTATGATTACCACAGCCACGGAATGGGACTGCAATATCTGCTCTGCGAGAAGTTTGCCCAGCAGATCGGCGTGTCGTTACGCGTAGAAGAATGTAAGGATACGGCTGAAATGGTGCGTAAACTTGAGAAGGGAGAAGGTGATGTGATTGCCGTGCCCCTACCCCGAAAACAGACCAGAGGCAACCTGCTGTTCTGTGGTGTTACGCCCGACAGCACCCGAACCCAATGGGCTGTGCTGAATGGTAACAAGAGTCTTGCCGACACCCTGAACGGCTGGTTTAAGCCTAAGCTGATTGCTCAGGTCAAGCAGGAAGAATCGTGGCTGCTCTCTTCTGCCAGCGTGCGCCGCCACGTTTATTCACCATTCCTGAACCGTTCTAAGGGTGTTATTTCCCGCTACGACCACCTCTTCCAGCGCTATAGCGGAACGGCTCGCATGGACTGGCGTCTGATGGCTGCCCAATGTTATCAGGAGAGCTGTTTTGACCCGAATGCAAAGTCGTGGGCTGGAGCGTGCGGACTGATGCAGATTATGCCAGGCACGGCTGCCCATCTGGGTTTGCCGATGAGCATGATTCATGAACCAGAGGCGAATATAGCTGCGGCAGCCAGATATATGGCGGAATTGCAGGGGCATTTCTCGGATGTAGGCGACCCTTCCCAGCGCATGCTTTTCGCCCTTGCATCTTATAATGGCGGCTATTTCCACATCAGAGATGCGATGGCGCTGGCTCGCAAACATGGTCAGAATCCGCACAACTGGGGCGTGATCCGTGATTATATTCTGCGCCTTTCTCAACCGGCTTATTACACAGACCCGGTAGTGAAATACGGTTATATGCGAGGCACGGAGACGGTTAATTATGTAGATAGAATCAGAGCTCGCTGGGGCGAATACAGCGGTGGTTCAGGCTTCCATGAGAGTCTTCGTGGCAGCGGTATGGGCAGTGGTTCCTTCCATGGAGCCCCTGTTAAATCCAAGCGCCACTACCAGAATAAGTACCATATATAATATAAATAGGGAACGCAGTGCGTTCCCTATCTGTTAGCCCCACTCCTTCTTTACATTAAAGCAGGGACAGGCTTTGTTGGCGAACTCATTATGACCATGAATCGTGGCTAACGGGAATTCCTCCTTCAGCTGCTCGATGAGCGATTGCATTGCCGCTTTCTGGTCTCGGGTTCTTGTGTCCTTCGGCTTACCTTTCTTCGATAAACCGCCGATGTAGCAGACGCCTATGCTGATGGAATTATGGCCCTTGCAATGGGCGCCAACCTCCTCTATCGCACGACCTACATGAATGCTGCCGTCACGATAAACCACGAAATGATAACCTATGCAGCGCATTCCGCGCTCGCGGTGCCAGCGGTCAATATCCGCTACGGTGAAGTTGCGACCTTCCTTAGTCGCACTGCAATGAATGATGATTTCCTTTATCTTACGCATGATAATGATTTTACGGATGATTTGAAAGGTGATAAATACTTAAGCGGAATCGCATCAAAGCCCCAGTCTCTGATAACGAGCGTGATGTGCTCCCTGTTCCTGATTGCTTCATCCACCTTCTCGCAAAACTCCGAGAAGTATTCCTCAGAATGAAGCACAAGTCCCGAAATGTAGGATCTGCCCAGAATGATGCTGCCATACATTAATTTATAAGGGCCATTGCCCGGAACGAAAAACGGCTTGCGGATGACAGACTTCGGAGCTCTGCCGTTTTCCTTCAGAATAACAGGCATGAGTCTGCTCTTCTCATCATCCCTCAGAAACTTAGGATTGGTAACCGGCACAAGTGCCAGTCTGTAAGCATCAGCTTTCAGATAACCCTTAGGACGCTCCAATGTTCCGCAGAAAAACTTACCGTTAATAACCATTGTGCCATCTACTCCCCATGGAGTGAAACGGCGGCGAAATATACAAATGTGCATGTTAATTTACAATTAATAATTGATAATTGAATAATTTATAATTGAATACAAGGCTTAAGGATGGGCCATTAAGGCTGGTTTTCAGAACCGAAAACCTTAATGACCTTAATGACCTTGACCTTAATGACCGGAAATGACCGGATTTAAACCGTAGATGCTACTTTCTGATAACGCGCATCGGGCAGAATATTGATAAGCCCCTGTCGCTTCCAGTTCTTCAACATCTGCCTTACAGCCTCGTGCGTAACGTTAGCACCCTTGACGGCAACACTCTGCTGCTGAGCCTGTTCGAAGGTGAAGGTTACGTCTAAGCATTCAAAAATAGAATCGTTTCTGCCACGTCGTGAACGATCGTATGGCGACTGCCCTGAATAGTTTTTCGATGAAAAAGCATCCTCTATGCGACTGCGGAAAAAGTAGAGAGCATTCTCAAGCTGATAATCAGCCAGGGTGTCGAAGACAGCAAGCATGGTTGGCGTCTGCATCTTCACTATCAGTTCCTTCCACAACTGCGGATTCTGCTTCAACTGTGTCTCAGCGCCCTGGAACCCATGCTTCTGAATCAGCGATTCTGCCACCTTGCAGAGCATGATGCAGGTCATCATTCTCATCGTGGTTGGACAGATACGGAAACGCTGGCGGGCTTTCACCTTGTCGTCATTTTTCATCGTTTCCAGTCTGATCTGTTCCAGCCATTTTCTACCCTTTTCCTCCAGCTTCGGCAGCACTACCTCACCCGACATCAGCGGCAGCAGATGAGCTATCTGAATGATGCGGTCGCGCTGGCGTTCGTTCATTACATACATGTTGTCAGAAAGTGGAGTGAAGGTATTATCGGGCGTTTTTGCCACGATGATACGGCTTTGAAAACCATCCGTATAATTGCTTACTACTCGATAGAGCGCATCAGGCGTTCCACACATCACTACGTTCCATAACAGTCTGTCTATATGAACATTCACTGCATCCGCACTTCTTGCCTCACGCTCATAACTTGTTCCGTCATAAGCCTGTCTCAACATGACTGAGAAATCGCTCATTGCCGACTTCCACTTCTGCGCTACGGTGTCAGCTTCCGGAGTAAACGAGAAGGCGTGCTTGCCTTCCGTATTAGCCAAGCGCTCAGCAAGGTTAGCCACCGTATTGTTCAATGTCAGGCATCTTACGGGCAGTTTAGGTTCTTCGGGCTGCTCCTTCTTGTTCTTGGCCGCACGTTTCTTGGCTCGCCATTCATCCTCCTTCTGCTGATACATTTTGTCCATTTCCTTCACTTCCGAAGTCCATGCGTCAATCACGGGGTCAATGCTACCCTTACCAGATGCAAAATCACCGGCGATGTAGGAGATGAGGTTCAGCGAGTTCATCTTGCCGTGAACGGAAACCTTCACGCCCGTTGCGAGCATTCCGATGGCAGGACAGATGGCTGTGATTACAGGCAGTGCAAGTGCCGGACCCACTGCGCTGATGGAATCCCGAATGCCTTGCGGCAACTTAGGCAGCGCATTATAATAGAACAGATCGTCCTTGGCGTTAGCCTCGTCCAGTGCATTTACCAGCGCCTCATTGTCAGCCGCCGAACCACCACCTGCATTTCCCTGCTTCATTCGTTCCTGACGGATGGCAGAGAGCACATCCTTCAGTCGCTTAGGCATTTGCGTGATTTTCTCGTTCAATGCCGAGTTGATGCAAGCCATCTTTTCCTGTTCGGGAAACCCATCGTAGCAGGGAATAATCTGAGCCAGCTGATTGCGGTCGAAGCCACAGATGTGGCGCAGATTCACAGCCAGCTCGAAGGTCAGCGTATTGCGGTTAGAGCGCATCGGCTCCTGCCCGTCATTATACAGTTGCCACCATTTCTTAATGATTTCCCCATAAGGAATCCCAAGGTAATTGTCCTGAGAGACAGAGGGAGTCGAAGCGGATGAAGCAGCAGAGGACGAAATTCTCGAATTCTTAAATTCTTGACCTTTTAAAACCCCTTGAGAAGCTTTCTGAGAAGAAATTCTCGAATTCTTAAATTCTTGACTCTTAAAACTCCCTTGAGGATTCTTCTTGAATTCTTCCTTCCAAGGCTCATAATGCTTGTTTGCCTTGTGCGCTCCTTCCGGCAATTCCTCTTGTCCGTACCGTTCTCTTTCTTCTAGAACTTTCCCTTCAGCAGCCACAGCAACCTCATCATAAGTATCCTTGAAGAGCCGTGGCGAAAGAAAGAGCAGATCTTCTCCATCCGATGTAGTAGTGAAATAAACCCGGTTGATGTCGTGAGCCGAAGTATCCATTTCGCATTGCAGCATCGTAGCAATTCTCACCTGATTCTCCAGAACCGTCTTGCCCTTTTCGCGCTCAAACACCGCATGTCCGCCTTGTCGTGCACTGCGTTCCAGCATCAGCAGTCCGTACTTGTCCGGTTCTTTCAGCAGCAGCTTGGCAGCCTTGGCGAAAGCCTCCGGCTCATCCATATCAAATCCGAAAGCACCGCTTGGCAGTTTCATTCCCTTCACCACCCCTTGCGGATAGTGGCCGGAATAATTAAACTGCACCAGTCTCCGTTTCGCAGCATCGTTTCCGGCACGAGCCAGACGAAGATTCGCCTTCTGCTCATTGCTTCCACGCAACTGCTTATACTCCTCTTCCGAAGTGATGGAGCGGGCAACCTTGTGCCCATTCTCCACCTTAATTAAATAACAACTCATCTGTCTGTTTCTTACTTATCGTTTTAGTTGAAGAGAAAACATCTTAATGTTTCAGTTGGTAATCCAATACCGCATCAGCCCCTTCTGCTGCCTCAACAGCCAACGTTTGGGCGATGTTGATTCCCTCATGGCAGAACACCTTTAAGGTAAGCTGAACAGCACCGTCCTTGGTCTTGCTCACACGACCATGCGCCAGTTTCTTAATCAGTTCCGACTGAGTTCTGAGGCGGTGCTGAACCACGAAATCAAATGTTCCGTCAGGCATTTGCTGAGCTACGCCCATCGAACGGAATCGAGGAACCTTATTCACCCCCGATTCCTGAGGGCTGAAGAGGAAATACTGCTTAGCATCATAGTAAGCCATTCCACCCAACTGCACATGCTGGCAGTCATTATTATTCACCTGCTGGTTCTGAACATTATTCTGAGCATTGTTCTGAACCTTATTTACTTTCTTAACCATAATCTGAATTGAATTTTTAGGAGAAGAAACATCCGGATTGTTGCGCGCTTTACCATGGAAAATCCTCCTCTGTTTCAACTCAGTTAATAACAAAAGAACCTCCGCATTAAGTCTTCAAGCGGAGCCTTCCTTTTACCTTTTTACTTTTTTACCCTTTTACCTTTAAAAGGCTTTTTCAATGTCCGTAACGAGGATGTCCTGATAAACCTGACCATTGTGCTCATGGGTTGTAAAGCGGAGCGTAACAGCCACCAGCTCGCCAGCCGCATACTTACACTGCGCCATATTGCCGAGCATTGCCGCAGCGTACTGGTTCTCATACTTGCCGCCCATCTCCTGGAGAACGATGTTGCATTTCATCATCTGTCCGTTCTCACTTTTCTGACTCTGCACAGCAAAGGGCTCGCCCTGCTGCACCACTCTCATAATCTGAGTATACATAATATATAATGTACGAAGAGGTTTTCAAGAGCACCAAACCATTTCGGCGTTGTCTTGTTTCTTCGACGATGCAAAAGTACTGCGGAAAATAAGGCAAAACAATGCTTTTCCCACAACTTCCCCGAAAAACCCACAATTTTGGGAAAAATTGGGCATTTCTTGGGAAAAAGTAAGAAGGAGAAGAAAAAGAGAGTTAAAAAGTAAAGAAAAAGGGAAAATCATCCCTCTTTCCCCCAAAAAATCCCTCATTTTTCCCAACGTTGGGAAAAATCTTGGGAATCTTGGGAAAAAGTAACTAAAATTCCCCCATCCAACCAACATTTTAACACTCAAAAAACTTATAAACCGAAAAAAATGCTTACTTTTGCATGATGATAGCTTTCACATTATGTAGAGTTTATCATGCAACTAACAAAAATAAAAACAAAGGAATTGTCTTCCCGCCCCATCAATTTGAGTTGAGAAAACAAGACTGATAATTTAAAGTAAAAATGATTATTATCAAAAACTCATCAAACGGAAAAGAAAATATTCGGGTCACTGTAAAGCCCGATCGTGTCATTATCAAAGATGCAACAGTTGAAGAAGTAGATATTTCAGATAGTATTACTGATGTTCATCTAGGCTCGCAAGATAATCAGATGGGCGGTGGGCAGAACGCATACACAAAGATTAATATGAAAGATTCACATACGTCTGTCAGCTTTAGCAAAAAAGTCAACGAGAATGAGTTCCGTCAGGAAAATGAACCAAGTATGAGCATTAGTATGACAACAGATAAGTCTAAAAAGGATACGTTGGTAATAATTGCGGTTGTCATTGCTGCAATTGTTGGTATTGTTTTCTTTTTACCGGTATTATTGCTTATATGTCTGTTTGCCCGTGGCTCAGTGAAATCATTTTTCCGCTGGCTTCGTGAATAAGGATAAAAATATTTAAGGGGGAAAGCAGTTGACAATTACAACAGAGCCTTCCCCCATTTCTTATTTTCTCAAAACTCCACCTCAATACTTCTCGTATATTCCTCCTCCCTTTTCAGCTTATCATAAAGCTCGTGAGCTTTGGAATAATCTGCATCAGAATCCTTTAGCCACTCCGAAAAGTGGCGGTTATGTTTCTTCTGGGTTTCCTGCTTGCGAAACAAATTGGGTTAGTAGTTACAAACAACCCAATAGCTATTCTTGCGACCACCTTCACGTTTCAGAACCTGAAATTCTTCTCTTAAAGACTTAAGCTCCAGAGAAACCTTTCTTGCAGACATCCCCATTTTTCCTGCTAATTCTGGTATTGTCGTTTTAGAATCTTCAGATAGCATATCCAATATAAGCTTCTGTAAATCAGACAATTCTTTCTTGCATTCTTTCTTGCATTCTTTCTTGCATTCAATATATATCCCATTATCCAAAGTTCTTTAAATCTATAGGGCTGCAACCGCACAGTCCAAAGATGTAGTTAACTAAATCTTGAATGTCAAATCCTATTACATACCATAATATGGAAAAACGCAACCCCAAAATGCACAATCCCAAATGCTTGTAACACTATCTATGTAATATTAAATTAATGAAGCTGTTTCAATTCTTCTTCTGTCAATCCGGTAGCCTGCATGATTTGTGACCAAGACATTCCCATTGCCAACAAGTTACGTGCTACCTCCACTCTACCCTTAGCAATACCCTTCTCCTCGCCTTCAATATACGAGCCATAAAGACCAGAGTAGTAATCGTCAACAGCCTTAATACTTTCATCGTATTTTTCCTGCTCCTCACTACTCAAGCAACGTACATCTGCCAATTTAGCAAGATGATTGAATATCTTCTTCTGCGCCGTAAACGGCAATCTTTCCAATACTTCCATATACTTCAACACATAAATCCATTTTTCAAAACCTGTCTCGCATTCTTCCTCACTCTTATCAAAGAAGGGAAGAGAAAGATAGATGAAACGAAGCTTGTCAGAAAACATGGAGTCGCTAGACTTCTCCCTCAAAGCTACGTCTGTCCTAAACTTTGTCACCTCATGCTCCCTTGGCATAAAATTCATGATGCAAACTACATAAACCGGCACAAACTGGTATAAAACAGCAGTGCGGTCACCTGCCTCATCAAACTTCTTGCGCTGGGCAACAAAAGCCTTACTAGCATAATAGATGGAACGATTCACAAAGAAGGGTACCCATCTGTTCTGCATCTCAACGATGAAATG